>JBAUEZ010000032.1:0-9780 GCA_049678885.1 Candidatus Aquilonibacter sp.
CTATCAGGGCATCATGAATGGGCCGCAGGTCGCCGATCTTCCGGTGCGTCCCGATCTCTCGTGGATTGAAGGCATTGCGGTTGCGCCGCTCGTCGCGGCGCTCGTGCTGATCGGTGTCCAGCCGCACGCGCTGACGACCTTCGCGCAAGGATTCATCCGATGAACATTACGGTCACGAGCGCCGACTGGCTTGCCGTAGCGCCGCTCTCCATCGTTGCTATCGCGGCATTGTTCGTGCTGCTTGGAGACCTCACCGCGCCCAAAAACGTCGACCGCTACCTCGCGATCGGCATTGCAATCGTGGGTCTCGCCGTAGCCGCTGTCGATTGCGCGATGGGATACGGGCACGACTACGCAGCCTTCGGCGGTGCGTTTATCGTCGGCGGCTTCAGCGTCGTTTTTCAAGAGATTATCTTGATCTGTGCGCTCGGATCGGTGGTGCTCTACGGCGCGACCGGTTCGACCGAACGTGTCCCCGGTGCGGTCGCGCTCATGCTCTGGTCGACGAGCGGCGCGATGCTGATGGCGGGTGCGGGAAACCTGATGACGATCTTCCTCGGGCTCGAACTGCTCTCGCTTGCTCTCTATTGTTTGTGCGGTCTCGCCGACCGGCCGACCGCGCGCGAAGCTGCGCTCAAGTATCTCATCCTCAGCTCGACCGCGTCCGCCTTCATGCTCTATGGCATGGCGCTGCTTTTCGGCGCAAGCGGCAGCGTTGCGCTTGCGGATCTCGTCGCGCCCGGGCTCGCGACCAATCCGCTGCTCTGGATGGGCGCCGGTCTCTTCCTGATCGGTATCGTCTTCAAGCTGAGCCTCGTACCGTTCCATACCTGGTCGCCCGACGTCTACGAAGGCGCGCCGCTGCCGGTAACGGCCTTCATGAGCGTCGCAACCAAAGCCGCAACGTTAGCGGTCTTTGCGCGCTTCATCTACGCAGCGTTACCGGCCGCTGCGGCGCAGGGCTTGTTGCTTCCCGTTTGGATCGTCGCCGCAATCTCGATGATCGCCGGCAACGTCGGGATGCTCGCGCAGCGCGATCTCAAGCGGTTGATCGCGTATTCCGGCATCGCGCAGGCCGGATACATCCTCACCGCGCTTGCTGGTGCAACGCCACTGGGTTTACGCTACGCGATCTACTACATTGCGGCATACACGTTCATGAATCTCGGCGCATTTGCCGTCGCCGCGTTGCTTTCTAACGATGGCGAACAAGGTTCTACGCTGGCCAATTACCGTGGGCTTGGGTACCGGCGTCCGGTCGAAGCCGGGCTGATGACGTTCTTTTTACTTGCGATGGCCGGATTGCCGCCGACCGCGGGCTTTTTAGGAAAGATCCTCATTCTTTCGACCAGCGTGAACGCCGGTTTCACGTGGCTTGGCGGTGTCCTGATCGTCGGAACCGCCATCTCGCTCTACGCCTACGGGAAGATCATCGCCGCGATGTACTCGCGCGATCAACATCACACGCACGAGGCGCGTCCGCTCGCGCCACTTGCCTGGATAAGCGCTGTTGCGTGCTTCGTGCTGCTGCTCGTGATGACGTTCTATCCACTTACGCCAAGCAACGTGCTGCCGCTCGTGCGATGAATCCGCAAGGCGAGGTCTTTCGAGCACTTGGAAACGTCGTTCGGGCGGTTCGTGCTCGTCTTGACCGCGCGTTGCAACGCTCGGGACTACGTCTCGGGCAATACCAGGTGTTGCGTCTTCTGTGGGAGGAGGACGGGCTCACGCCGCGCGAAATCGCCGATCGGCTCGCGGTTGAGATGCCGACGGTGACCCGCACTGCGCAGCGTATGCTGCGCGACGGATTGGTCGAGCGGCAGGCGCATCCGGACGATGCGCGCTCGGTACGTATTTACCTGACTAAGCGAGGTGTCGACCTGCGTCAACAGCTCGCAGAACTCATCGCAGAACAGACCGAGCACGCGCTGCGTGGATTTACGCCGCAGGAGCGGGCTGCGTTCGTCGAGATGCTCGAGCGCATCCACGAAAACGCCAAGTATGAGCCGTGAGGCCAGGTCACAGCCGGTGCCGCTCGTGCGTGGATGGAGTAATATAGGGGTCTAGGTCGAGTTGCCTAGGGAGGACCCGGAATGAACCACCGCGCTGTCGCGCTCGGTCTCGCTCTGACGACGGCAATGATGCTCGCCGGAGCGCCGGCGTGGGGACGTGCCGCTGCCGACGGACCGAACGTCTACGTCGATCCGACCTACGATGACAGTACGCTCAACGGCTTTCCATCGGATCCGGCGGGTGCGATCCGGGCAACGCGCGAGCTCATCGCGGCGGGCGATATGGCGGGTGCGATTCGCAAGCTCTCAATGTACGTGACGATTCATCCGGGCGAAATTGGCCCGCGCCGTTTCCTCGGCGATCTCTATTTCCGCACCGGGCAGATCGCGCGCGCACAGTTTGTCTATGAAGAGATCCTAAAATTCGCGCCCAACGACAAAGAGACGCACAACCGTCTGGGCACCGTCTATGCCGAAGAGAATCGTGTTGACGACGCGATCGCGCAGTTCAATGCCGCACTCCCAGGTACCGACTCGGTCGACGACCTGGTCGAGTTACACGAGCGGAAGGGCGATCTCGATAAGTACGAGATCGAGGTCCAGAAGATGGCGCGAGATTTTCCGAACGATCCCGGCATTCAAGCTGAACTCGGGCAAGTGTACTACGCGATCCATCAATCTGCGCAAGCCGAGGTCTATTACGACCGCGCGCTTGACCAAGATCCGAAGGATCTCACGGCGCTCAACGGCCTTGGCCTCGCGCTGATGGACATGCACCGCTATGACGAAGCCGTTGCAACGTTCAGGCAATGTCTTGGCGTCGATCCGCTCGCCTTCCAATGTCAGAACAACATGGGCGCAACCTACCTCGAGGCCAAGGAGGCTAATAAGGCAAAAGTCGCGCTCGACAAGGCGTTCAAAGATGCCCCCGAGCGTGCGGAGACGTTCGTGAACTACGGGTACTTGGCCGATTTACAAGACGATTGGCAACGCGCCGTTGCGCAATATGCGAAAGCAATCGAACTCGACCCGTATCTGCGGGAGGCGTACATCGACCTCGCGCTCGACTACGAGCGTCACCAGCTCTACGTGTTGGCGCAAGCCGTGCTAATCAAAGGCATTGCGTCCGTGCACGATGACGGTCGCTTGCACGTGCTGCTCGGTGACGCGTACGAGGCGCAGGGCGATAAGTCGGATGCGCTCTCGCAGTTCGAACTCGGTGAGAAGGGCAGCGATGCGAGTGCCGTTGGTATCGCGACGCAGCGCGTAAGCCTACTCACGACATCGTCGTCGACGACGGTCTCACCCCCGCGGCGTTAGCGGACTAATCGCAGCTAGTAAATCATTGACGAGGAACGGTTTGGGAAGCATCGCGTCCCAGCCGTCTGCTGCGCTCGCTCCCACCCCGATGATGCGGACCGGAATCTGACCGAGCGCCTCGCGCGTCTCTTCGGCTCCGGCGGTTTGCGCGTCGACGACGAGGACGTCGCCGGGGCGCGCGCCGGTTGCCGCATCGGCTGCAGCGATGACCTCACGGACGCGAAAGCCGCGCGCGCGCAGTTCGAACGCCGTGAACCGTGAGAGTCGTCCGTCCTTGGTAACGATCGCCACGCGGCCCGGACCATCGGTTTGCAGATGTTCGATTGCCGGCAAGGTGACGGCGACCGCGCTGCCTTCTCCGAGCGTGCTCTGCACCGAGGCGGTGCCTCCGTGACGCTCGACGATCGTCTTGACGATGAAAAGCCCAACGCCGGTGCCGGAAATCTTCGTCTTGCGCGCATTGGAGGCGCGCACAAAACGATTGAACAGTTTGGGCAAATCCTCGGGCGGGATGCCGATCCCGCGATCGCGGACCGTTATTGCGAAGCCGTTACCGCCTTCGCGCAACTCGACGTGCACGGGCTCGCCACCGGGTGAATACTTGATCGCGTTGCGCAGCAGATTGTCGAAAACTTGGCGCAAGCGATCCGTGTCGCCGCGCACGTGTGCGTGCTCGACCGAGAACGTGGTCTCGATCGTTCGCTCGGCAGCCACCGCTTCGATCGCCGAGCGTAGAACGTCGATCACGTCGACCCGGTCATCGGCGATCTCGAGCTCGCCGTATTCGACCCGGGAAAGCGCGAGCATGTCGTTGGCGAGCGTCGCGAGCCGCTGCGCGTTCGTGCGGATCGTCTTCGCCGCGTCGGTCGCCTCGTCGCCCTCGAGGAAGCCTTCTTCGAGAAGCTCGGCGAAGCCGACGATCGACGTCAGCGGGCCCTTGATGTCGTGCGCGAGAGTTGCGACCAAATCGTGTTTGAGCTGACTGATCTGCACGACGGCAGCGCGCTGCGCTTCGAGCTCGTCGAGTGCCGCGGCGAGCGAGCTGCGTAGCCAGGCGCGATCGGCCGCGGCGAAGATCGCCCGCGCCAGCGACTCATCGTCGCCGATGACGACGAGCGGTACCGGTTTCATCGCTGTCGCCAGCTGGGCGATGCCTTCTTTATTGTTGGAGGCGCGACGATCGACGACGACGACGTCGGCCGACCGCGGATTCGCGAGCACGTCCTCAACCGACGGAGCCACTTCGAGCGCAAGCGAATCGCCCTCGGGAAGCGTGCGCAACCCGTCGGCGAGTGCGTCATTGCCGATAACCAGCACGCGGAGCTGTATCACAACGAGATTCCCGCCGCCTCGCGCTGCAAAATCGCCCAGGCCGCTTCGACGTCACTGCGCGTCGTGCGCAGATTGCCGATGGCCAGTCGAAGCACGTAGCGCCCGTCGAGTTTCGTGTGCGAGACGAACATCTCGCCCGTCGCGTTGACGCGATCGAGAAGCTCGGCATTGATAGTTTCCAGCTTCGATTCGTTATCGACGCCGGCCGGGTGATAGCGAAAACAGACGAGCGACAACGGATGCGGCGCCATCGTCTCCCACTGCGGGTCGTCGTCGACCCATTGCGCGAATCGCTGCGCGAGGGCAATGTGGCTGCGCAGGCGCTCGCGGATCTCGCTCGCGCCGAGGTGGCGCAGTGCAAACCACAGTTTCAGCGCGCGAAAACGCCGGCCGAGCTGAATGCCGTAATCCATGTAGTTGCGCACGTCGCCGTCGTTGGTCGTGAGGTATTCGGGCGCGAGACTGAACGCGCGACGAACCGTGGCCTCGTCACGTAGGAACAACACCGACAGGTCCATCGGAATGAAAAGCCACTTGTGCGGATTGACGACCAGCGAATCCGCGCGTGTTACGCCCTCCAGTAGATACGCGTGCTCCGGAATCATCGCCGCGACGCCGGCATACGCGGCGTCGACGTGCAGCCAAATGCGCTCGCGCGCAGCGATGTCGGCAATCGCCGGTACCGGATCGATCGAGCTTGTCGACGTCGTGCCGACCGTGGCGACGATCGCCAGCGGTTTCATGCCGCGCGCACGATCCTCGGCGATTGGGCGCTCGAGCGCCGCCGGATCCATGCGATATGCATCGTCGCAGGCGACGGCGACGACGTTGCCGCGTCCGATACCGAGCGCAATCGCCGCCTTTTCGATATGCGAGTGCGTTTGCACGGTTGCGTAAATGCGCAGCACCGGCAGGTTGCGGCCGCTCATGCCATCCTCGCGAATGCCGAGGCCTAACGACTCGCGCGCCGCGGCGAGCGCGGTGAACCCGGCAACCGAGGCGGTGTCGTAGATGATTCCCGTCCAGTTATCGGGGACGCCGATCAGGCGGCCGAGCCAGCGCATCACCACGGACTCGAGCTCCGTGGCCGCAGGCGAGGTGCGCCACAGCATCACTTTCACGTCGAGTGCGGCGACAAGCGCTTCGGCGGCGATCGCCGCAGGGGCCGCACTTGTTGCAAAGTAGCCGAAGAACCGCGGGTGATTCCAATGCGTGATACCCGGAACGATGATCTGCTCGAAATCCGCCATGATGCGTTCGAACGGCTCGCCCTCTTCGGGCGCCGCTTCGGGCAAGGCTGCGGCGACCTCGCCGGGAGCCATGGCCGGCAACACCGGGTAGCGGCCGGGCTCGCTGAGATAGTCCTCGATCCAGCGCCCTACCCGTGCAAAGTCTTCTTCGAAGGTACGCGCTCGTATCACAATGTGAGGGTTAGCGCCGGGCGCCCGAGAAGCCCGCCTACCTAATCAGAATTTGACAGGAGTCCCGGAGCATGAACTACCGCACGTACCCGCGTTCCGACGTCACGGTGAGTGAAGTCGGTTTTGGCATGTGGACCACATCGACCGGGTGGTGGGGCGAGAAGACCGACGACGAGGCGGTGCGCATGTTGCATGAAGCGCGCGACCTAGGCATCACGCTCTTCGATGCCGCTGACACGTATGGGAACGGGCGCAGCGAAGAGCAACTTGCGAAAGCATTTGCCGCGCGCCGCAGCGACGTCGTGATCGCAACGAAGTTCGGCTACGATTTTTACACGCATGCGAGCGAGCGGCGGGGACAAATGGAACTGCCGCAAGACGTCTCGCCGGCGTTCATTCGCAAGGCGCTCGACGAGTCGCTGCGCCGGCTGCAAACCGACTACGTCGACATCTATCAGCTCCACAACGCCAAGATGGAGCACGTGCACGACGATGTGATGTGGGCGACGCTCGAGGAGCTCAAAGCTGCCGGGAAGATCCGGATGTACGGCGTTGCGCTTGGCCCGGCGATCGGCTTCCTGTATGAAGGCGTCGACGCAGTGAAGGCGCACAATGTGGCCTCGCTGCAAGTCATCTGGAGTCTGCTCGAACAGTTTCCCGGCGATGCGCAGATCAAGGCGGCGTATGAGGCAAATGCCGATACCGGCTTCATGATCCGCGTGCCGCACGCAAGCGGCATGCTCGAAGGGCACTACACCGAAGACACGGTCTTTCCCGAGAACGACCATCGCCGCCATCGCCCACGCTCGTGGCTGATCAATGGCATCAAGAAAGTGGAGCAGTTGCGCTTCTTGGAGCGGCCCGATCGTACACTTGGCCAAGCCTCGATCCAATGGCTGTTGCACGAGCCGCGCGTCATGACGGTGCTGCCGAATATCTACGACAGCGCGCAGCTGCGCGAGTTCGCAACCGCGCCGCTCGCGTCGCCGCTGACAAGCGAGGAACGTGCAAAGATCGATGCGCTCTATGCGAGCAACTTCGGGATCGAAGAAGAGCCGATGAAGTTCAAGGGTACGATGACGCGCGAATCGGTCTCGGCCTGATGGCACACGAACTCGTGCAAACCGACGGCGCACCGGCGCCGATCGGTCCGTATAGCCAGGCGGTGCGCAGCCGCAAGACCCTGTATTGCTCGGGACAGATCGCGCTCGATCCGGCAAGCGGCAATCTCGTCGACGGCGACGCCGCAACGCAGACCGAACAAGTGATGAAGAATCTCGGTGCCGTGCTGCGCGAAGCCGGTTACGATTACGCCGACGTCGTAAAAACGACGATCTTCCTGATCGATATGAACGATTTCGCGGCGGTCAACGCGGTCTACGGCCGCACCTTCGACGCCACCAAACCGGCGCGCTCAACCGTCGCCGTCGCCGGCCTCCCGCGAGGAGCTCGCGTTGAGATTGATTGCATCGCTCGCAAGTAGCGGCCACCCTTTGTCATTCCGAGCGTAAGCCGTTTACTTTGTCATCCCGAGCGTAGCGAAGCGTAGTCGAGGGACCGAATGGGCGCTTTGCATCGGCGTGAAATCCATCGATGCGCTTCCCTCGACTACGGCGCTTTGCGCCTACGCTCGGGATGACAAAGCATTTCGCTCGAAAGTAGCGCTTAATACAGTTTCAAGTAAGCCTTATGTTCCCATGGGTGCACGGCGCGCCGGTAGCTTTCGTATTCCGCGAGTTTTGCGTCGCGATACGCATGATAGATGTGATCGCCGAGGGCGGCGCGCACCACCGCGTCGTTGTCGAGTTCGGTGATCGCTTGGCGCAACGATTTCGGCAGCGTGCCGATGCCGCGTTCGCGCCGGTCGCGTTCGCCGAGATCGTACGTTGAGCCGGCGAGCGCTGCGCCCGGCAACACGTTGCGCCGGATACCGTCGGTCGCTGCGCCAAGCAGCACCGCGAGCGCGAGGTACGGATTGCAGGCCGGATCGGGGCTGCGCATTTCGATGTGTCGCGGACGAGTGGCGGGCGGCACACGCACGAGCGCATTGACGCTGCGCTCCGACCACACCGTGTAGATCGGTGCGTCCCATGCCGCCACGAGGCGCTTGTACGAATTGACGGTTGGATTGCAGATTGCGGTCGTCGCGGGCGCGTGTTCGAGCAACCCGCCCACCACGTAGAGCATCGTCTCTTCGTCGGCGTCGTCGCCGAGGACGAGTTCGACGTGCAACCCGCTGCCGGCGCGCTCTTCCAGTGGTTTCGGCATGAAGGTCGCATCGAGCCCAAAGCTCGCCGCGACGTGCTTGGCAATGGTGCGCAGCGTAAGCACGTTGTCGGCCGCAGCGAGCGGATCGACGAAGGCAAGATCGATCTCGTGCTGCCCGGCGCCGATCTCATGGTGCGCCGATGCGACTGCAATGCCCATGCTCTGCAGCGCCGCGACGATCGCGCCTCGCGCATCTTCGCCGCGGTCGTTTGCGGAGAAGTCGAAATAGCTTCCCACGTCCGACGTGTTGGTGCCGCCCTCGAAGAGGTAGAACTCGACTTCGAGCCCCATCGTAAGCGCGGGAAGCACGGCGCGCGCGCTCTCGACGGCGCGTATGAGCGTCGTGCGCGGACAGCCTTCGAATGGCGAGCCGTCGGGCATCGCGATATCGCACAGCAGTCGTGCCTCGGCGCCGTCGGGATTCGACCATGGATAGATTGCAAACGACGCCGGGTCGGGACGGAGCACCATATCGAGCTCCTCGCCGCGAACGAACCCGTCGATCGATCCGCCGTCAAACGTAACGCGACCTTCGAGCGCGGCCTCGAGTTCGGTCGCCGGAATCGACACGTTCTTGCTCACGCCGAAGATGTCGGCAAAAACCAGCCGCACGAAGCGTACGTTGCGCTCCTTGGCTGCTTTAATGACGTCGCGTTTATTGTTGGTTGTGGAGTGCATTGATCGCAATCGCTAAGCGAAGAGTAAGTTGGTCGTGGGCGCTCTCGAGCGAGCGCCCGGAGATTTCGTTGATCTGCCGTAGACGATAAAAAACGGTGTGCCGATGAACGTTGAGTTCGGATGCGGTCGTCTTCACGTTTTGCCCGGTCGAAAAATACAGCGTCAGCGTCCGCTCGAGCTCCGTCTGATGTTTCTCGTCGTAGGTGCGCAGCGGCGCGAGCACGCCGCGCGCAAGCGCTGATAGCTCATCAGCACTGGCCCCGGCGTACAGCAACGGGTACGCGCCGAGGTCTTCGAACGCGGCGACGCGACCGATGCCGTAGATCCTACGTGCAATCGCGAGTGCGGCCTCCGCGCTGCGCAGCCCGCGTTGCGCTTCGAGCGCGCTGATGCTTGGTGAAACGCCGCCGGCGATGCGCAAGCCCGGCCTTCGCTTCGCGGCGCTCTTGGGCAAGAGCAACGCAGCGGTCTTCGCGTTCTCCGCATCGACCTCGCGCGTTGCCGGCAGGAGGACAACGAGTGTAACGCCGCGTTCGATCATGCCGACGTCGGCTTCGCTCGAGCGAAACGTGTCGGCGCACAGCGCGCGCAGCTCACCGAGTGCGCTTGCGTGATCTTCGTCAACGCCGGCTTCGGCTTCAAGCGCGAGGCACACGTAGTGCGGCACGAACGCGATGCCCCGTGCGTTTGCATCCTCGCGCGCCGAGCTGAGTTCGTGGTACGCGCCGCCGAGTAGCCGCTCCCAAAAC
>JBAUEZ010000033.1:0-14508 GCA_049678885.1 Candidatus Aquilonibacter sp.
AGATAGGGCGGTAGCTCAATTGGTAGAGTCCTGGTCTCCAAAACCAGTTGTTGCAGGTTCGAGTCCTGTCCGCCCTGCCAAGTTTAAAACCCGGGAGCGAAAGAAGTTTGGTGAACGAGAAAAAACAGTCCGCAGCAGCGACCCGCCAGCAGCAAGCCGGCGGCGATTTCGTCCGCGGCGTGTTCACCGAGCTGCGCCGCGTAACGTGGCCGACCCGCAACGAGTGGGTGTCCGCGACCGTGCTCACGCTCTTGCTGGTCGTCGGTATCGGCTTGTACACCTACGTACTCGATCAAGGCTTTGGGGCGCTCTTCGGCTGGCTCCACGTTTTTAACATCTAACATTATGATTTCCGATTTCGAACGCGAATACCAAGACGGCCCGGCCCTCGAAACACAACCGGCTGAGGAGAATCTCTTCGAAGCCGCGGTTGAAGAGTCGCAAGAACCGCCCGCTCCCGACGAGACCGTCGATTCGTTTGAAAACGAAGTCGATGACGTCGCCGACGCCGCGGTAGACACCCCGGACGCGCTGGCGTCTGACGGGCTCGAAACCGACGTGCCGTCGCCGGGGAAGAAAGACAACCGCAACTGGTTCGTCATTCACACCTATTCGGGATACGAGAACAAAGTCAAAGCCAATCTCGAGCGTCGCATTCACTCGATGAACATGGCTGAGAAGATCTTCCGCGTGCTCGTCCCGATGGAAGACGAAGTCGAGTTCAAAGACGGCAAGCGCAAGATCACGCCGAAAAAAGTATTTCCCGGTTACGTGCTGGTCGAGATGATCATGGACGACCAGTCGTGGTACGTCGTGCGCAACACGCAAGGTGTGACCGGCTTCGTCGGCAGCCCGGGCCCGGGCGAAAAACCCGTGCCGCTGCAAGAGAAAGAAGTCAAGACGATCCTCAAGCAGATGGGCATCGAAGCGCCCAAGCTGAAGATCGACTTCGCCAAGGGCGACCGCGTCAAGGTCACTTCGGGCCCGTTCTTCGACTTCACCGGCGTGGTCGACGAGATCCAGCCGGAAAAAGAACGCCTGCGCGCGCTCATCTCGATCTTCGGCCGCGAAACGCCGGTCGAACTCGAGTTCTTCCAAGTCGAAAAGGTCTAGCCGCTTTACTTTAATTGGCTTGACGGCTAGAATCTGACAGGTTTCTCTTGGGAACGACCCCGGCCCATGAGATTGCAGAGGGGAAGGGACGCTTAGCAAAGCGTTCCGCAACGTAAGGAAGACTCGGCGAGCGCCGGAGCCCCGGACGGGCGAGAGGCGCGAAGTCGTCGCCTTTGCAACACGATGTTGCTCTACGTCTTCCTGAGTGCGGAACGCACCGAACAGCGTGCCGTTCTAACGAAAGAAAGCAAATGGCAAAGAAGGTCGTAGGCAAAATCGGCCTACAGATTCCGGCCGGCAAGGCAACCCCTGCGCCGCCGATCGGCCCTGCATTGGGCCCATACTCGCTGAATATCATGGACTTCTGCAAGCAGTACAACGAACGTACCGCATCGCAGGCGGGCATGATCATTCCGGTCGAGATCACCGTGTACGAAGATCGCACGTTCACGTTCATCACCAAGACGCCGCCCGCGTCGTTCCTGATCAAACAAGCGCTCAAGATCGAGTCGGGTTCGAAAGAACCGAATCGCAACAAGGTCGGCAAGCTGACCCAGAAGCAGCTCGAGGATATCGCCAAGGTGAAGATGCCCGACATCAACGCCAACGATATCGAGGCAGCGAAGAAGATCATCGCCGGTACGGCACGCTCGATGGGCGTGGAGGTAGAGTAATGCCGCAACATCACGGAAAGCGTTACAAAAATCTCGTCACCAACTTCGATAAGAAGGCGCTCTACACGCCGGCCGAAGCGATCGGCTTCGTGAAGAAGAACGCCAACGCGAAGTTCAACGAGACGGTCGAGATCCACATTCGCCTCGGCGTCGATCCGAAGAAGAGCGATCAGAACGTCCGCGGCACGGTGAACCTACCGCATGGCACAGGCCGTACGGTGCGGGTGATTGCATTCGCCAAGGGCGACAATGCGAAGGCCGCGCAAGAAGCCGGCGCCGACATCGTCGGCGATCAGGATCTGATCGACAAGCTCAAAGCGGGCTTCACCGACTTCGACATTGCGGTCGCAACGCCGGATATGATGGCGCAAGTCGGTAAGGAACTCGGACGCATCCTCGCGCAGAAGATGCCCAATCCAAAGGCGGGCACGGTTTCGGCGAATATCGCCGGCGCGATCCGCGACATCAAGGCCGGTAAGGTCGAGTATCGTCTCGACAAGGCGGCGATCATTCACACGATCGTCGGCAAAGCGCAATTCGAAGAGCAGCAACTGCTCGAGAACGTGAGCGTACTGCTCGACGCGATCGTGCGCGCGAAGCCGGCGGCCTCCAAGGGCACCTACCTCAAGAGCGTTACGCTCACGAGCACGATGGGCCCGGGCATCAAAGTCGATCCGAACCGCGTCAAAGCCACCGCATAAGCTACTCGCGAGAGGCATCCGGAGGTTTTGAAAGCAAAAACCTTCGGATGCAACTCAACGAACAAAAGAACCTGACGCGCTCGACCTTTCTAACGGCGGGCGCACTCGGCTTTACGCTCGCCGCGGCTCCGCGCGATGGAATAGCCGCGATGGCGATTGCGAATCGGGCGGCGATCGAGTCGGTCCTGCACCGGCCGGCGCCTCACAAGCAGGTCATCGCTGCTCCCAAGATCGATGGGGGCGCTGCATTGCGTTATGCCGGAAACGGGCTGAACGCGTTTCAGTTCGCGTTCGGTGAGGGTGCCGGCGCGCTCCACGTCGTGTGCGTCCTCTACGGGACCTCGCTCCTTTTCGCGGCGAACGACGTGCTGTGGAAAAATTACCAGCTTTTCGACGTCCTAGACCGCGCGGGCGACGGGCTTCCGCTCGTGGTTCACACGCCTGCGAATCCTTTCTATCGTGCACATTCGTCGATGCACGCGACGGACGCAGCTTCCGATGAGAATGGTTTCTATTACGACTTTACGGTTCAAGCGTTGACGAAGCGCGGGGTATCGTGGTTCGTTTGCAACAACGCTTTGCACGGGCTGAGTCGACAGATCGCAGCAATACGAAACGTCGAACCGGCACACGTCTACAACGATTTTCGCGAGAACCTCATTCCGGAAGCTATGGTAGTTCCTGCCGGCGTTGCAGCGATAGTTCTGGCTCAGGAAGCAGGCTTTACATTTCTTCCTGCTTGACCTCGGGCCTATTGTTATAGACTAGGGTCCCCAAAGAGACGACTGTCCCCATACGGGAGTCCCAAAGCGCGGGCCTCCGGGCCCTGCGGCTGCGTACGCTGTGTTGCTTACAATCGAAACACACTATCGAGCGCGCACAGCTGCTCTCGATGGCAGCTGCGGGGAAGGTTCGTCATATGCGTCGTTCACGAATACATGGTTTTCTCGGATGGGGCGTTTTGTTGCTCGCAAGCGCAATGATCTCTGCATGCGGCGGAAGCGGAGGAGGCGGCGGTTCGACATTACCCACCACTGCGCCCACCGCCGTGCCGTCGTCCGGGAACGTACTGACGTCGGCGACTGGAGCGGTTTCGCTGCCCACGCTTGGAATCTCAGGGATCACCGTGAACGGTACACTGCCCGTGCAGAGCGTTGCTGCTTCGCTCACGGAGTCGATTTCAACCTTGACGCCGTCGGGCGTCGCGGCTCTTCTCGCGCAACGCGTCGTCCATCGCAATGACACCTCCACGCTCAACCCAATCGCATATGTCGAATTCTCCAGCTCTGCGAACGCGACGCTGAACGCGATTCCGGCGTTCTCCTTCGCGCTTCCACAAATCATCTCGGGCGATTCGTATTATCTCGCGTTCTATAGCTCCGTCTCGTCGAGCTGGATTTACCCCGTGGACGGGCCGGCGACGGTCAGCGGTTTGACGGTTTCGTTTGGATCGATCGGCTACCCGATTACCATAACACCGACGCAGCCCGCCGTTTTCGCGTTGTACGCTGTCCCCACACCGACGTCGTCACCGACCTCGTCACCGACGTCGTCACCGACCTCGTCACCGACGTCGTCACCGATCTCGTCACCGACGTCGTCACCGACGTCGTCACCGACCTCGTCACCGACGGCGTCACCGACGGTGTCACCGACGGCGTCACCAACGTCGTCACCGACGTCATTGCCAACGCCGACCCCGACGCCGACGCCAACGCCGAGGCCGACGCCGACGCCGACGCCGACGCCGACGCCGACGCCGACACCCACGCCGACGCCAACGCCCTCCGCTTCGCTAAGTTCGCTCGCGTTCGACGTGAACAATCCGGTCGCTCAGACGTTCACCGTCTCCGAGGCAAACGATACGGCCGCGTTCACATCCTCGATCTCGTGCACCGCGAATCCGTCGGGACAGTCGCCGCCGACGAATCCCTTCGTCGCGCAGGTGAGCCCGTCGAACGCAACGCCCGCCAGTTCTGGGGCGGCGGTGACGTTCACGGTGACGCCCGGCGCAGAGACCGGCTCCTGCACCGTCACCGTTACCGACGCGAACGAAGCGACGGTAAACGTCTCGGTCACCGTCTCGAGCACGAACCTCAACGTCTTCATCAGACATAGAAAGTGAGAGAGCGAGTCATGCGAAATCGCGTCATTGCGACTTTAGGATTCGGCGGCGCGCTCTTGGCCGCAGCCATTCTCGCCGCATGCGGCGGCGGTGGCGGTGCAGGCGTCGCAGGTTCCTCTTCCGCGCTTCCCACCACGGGAAACGGCGGCTCCGGAAGCACGCCGTCGGCGAAATCCGGCACGAAGATCACGGTGAAGATCGATCGAGCGGTCCCAGCGCACAAAGGATCCGCCGCGAAGCGGCGGGCCTACATATCGTTCTACGCCGAGGGCTTACAAGTCGCGGTCTCGTCGACGGGCGCAGGCGCGACGACCCAAACCGTCTACGCCGATCTGTCCCCTACATCACCGCTGTGCAGCATGTCCGGGAGCGAGGAGACGTGCACGCTTACTGTCGCCACGCTGGCGGCCAGTGAAACGATCGTTGCTACGGAGATCGATCAGGAGCCGATGAACGACTCCGGCGGCTACGGCACCGGATTCCCCATGGGTTCGAAAATCCTCGCCGCCACCTCAACGCCGGTCACGACCGCGCCGGGCACCGTGACCAACCTCCCGCTGGGGCTCGATCCGGTCGCCGTGTACTTTGCCGTATGCGGCCACGGGACCAGCGGCTCCAGTCGAAACTTCGCCGAAGACACGGCGCCTGCGCCGGCTCCCCCGGCTACTGCCCCACCCGCGCGCATCGTCGTCACCTCCGGAGTACCATCGACCGGGGGCGTAATCGGGGTCGAGTTTAGCGATGCCGACAGCGGCTACTACGACGCAGACCCGGTGGCGCTGCCCTTCGTCGACGTGAACGGTAGCCCGACGCCGATCACCATTACCTCCTCGTCTTCGGACGTCACCTTAGCGCCCATCCCGAACCCGTCTCCTGCCTCACTCACCTACTCGACATCGGGTTCGATCCCCAACGACGGCTACGAATGGGCCGATTGCGTGTTCCTCATCGGCGTAAATGTGGATGCGAACCTGGCCACGCCGGCACCGATTACCTTCTCGAACAACCTTTCCGCATTAAGCATGTTTAGCGGAAGCAGCTACGCAAACACCTTCACCATGGAAGTCGTCCCGGTCTCGGCTTCGGCGCTTATGGGAACGCCTTCGGTCACCGGCGGTATCACCGCCACTGTCATCGGATCGGATTATGAAGCGAGCAACGGTATGGGTGCGGAATCGGTGTTCACAGCCGATGACGGCGAGTGCATCGACACGGCAACTGCGGGGCAGGAAGACGCCAGCGTCACGCCCGCTGGTCCGATCGACACGTTCTTGTGGACGCAGAATTTCACGATCAATCCATTGATTGCCGGGACCTGCACGTTCTACTTGTACGATGTGGATACGAAGGTGATCACCGCGCCGATAACCGTGATGGTCGGTTCGTAGCACGATGGGCCCGGGGGTCAAAGTCGGCCCGAAACGCGTCAAGGCCACGGCCTAACCGTCGAGCGCTCAAGTCCCGGGTCAGACCCCACGCTGCAAGCGTGGGGTCTTCTATTTTCTCCAGAAACCTGGGTCTTGACCTAGGTCCGATTATTGTGTAGAAAAGGGTAGGACTTTCAGCTGTGATTCAAGGTGGGATTACGACTGTGAATGAAGCCAGATACGAGGACCTCGAGAGCCGGGGCGAGCGGGGCGAGTGGTCGCCTCCCCAGGCACACGAACGGGCCATGTCGCTGCCGATCGAAGATGTCGTCAAGGAGCTCGTCGCGCTGCTCGGGCTTACGACCGTGGCGATGATCGGCGGCGTCAACGAGACGCGCGCGGTCACGCAGTGGAGCGCGGGGCGCAGTCCGCAGCGCCCGAACGTCTTGCGGTTCACCTTGCAGATCGCGTCGATGATTCTCAATGAAAAGGATTCGGACATCGCGCGTGCGTGGTTTCACGGGAGCAACCCGCACCTGCGCGACCAGTCGCCGGCGATGTTACTTCGCGACCAACCCTTACCTGAAATACAGGGTGAAATCATGGCTGCTGCGCGAGCGTTCGCCGGCAGGTAGTCGCATCGCGCGCTGGGCTTTTGACCCAAACGCACCACGTTGTTTCCGATGACACACTGGACTATGCTTGCACGCATGGTGATGCGAGAAGAGCTCGTCGACGAGAATTTGCCGTGGGCGCGGGTACTCGTCGTCCATGGCGAGCTAGACATTGGTGCCGCCCAATGGTTTTCTGAAGCGATCGATGACCGCCTTGGCGGAGAGCTCCCGCTCATCGTCGACCTTTCCGCTTGTCAGTATTTGGACTCAACGATTCTCAACGTCTTGATTCGATCCGCGAACGCTGCGCCCGGACGCATCGGCATCGTCGTTCCTGCGGGCGCGCGGATCAGGCGAATCTTCAATATCGCGGGGCTCGAGGATGCATTAGCGTTGAGCGAATCACGCCATGCGTTGCAGGTGCGGTTTTCGAGCTAGCCCAACTCCCCCCGGGTGAATTCGGCCTGGAACACTCGGCGCCGGCGTAAAGACGAGCGCTTGGCGCGCGTCTCGCATCTGGTTCATAACGGACAATTCGACGGGCGAGATACCGTTGCCGTACTCCAGGAGCTGATCGAGCCGGGCGATCGCCTGTGCCTCGAAGGCAACAATCAGAAACAAGCGGATTTCCTCTCGCGTTGCCTCGCTGACGTGGATCCGCAGCGTGTCCATGACCTCCACCTGTTGATCTCCGTCATCGCGCGACCCGAGCACATCGCGCTCTTCGAACGCGGAATCGCCTCGCACGTCGACTTCTCGTATTCCGGTCCGCAGTCGCTGCGGCTCGCACAACAAGTCGCCGACGGCCGGGTGCGCATCGGCGCGATTCACACCTATCTCGAACTCTTCGCGCGCTACTTCGTCGACCTCACGCCGGATATCGCGCTAGTTGCAGCCGATGAGGCCGATGCCAACGGCAACCTTTTTACCGGGCCGAATACCGAAGAGACGCCGACAATCGCCGAGGCCACGGCCTTTCGCGACGGAATCGTGATCGCGCAGGTCAATCGCATCGTCGATACATGTACGCGCGTCGATATTCCGGGTGATTGGGTCGATCTCGTCGTCGTTCCCGATCGGCCGTACTACATCGAACCGCTCTTTACGCGCGATCCCGAGCTGATCGATGACGTCCAGATTCTCATGGCGATGCTCGTGCTGCGCGGCATCTACGAACGGCATCGCGTCAAGAGCCTCAATCACGGCATCGGATTCGACACGGCGGCGATCGAGTTGATCCTTCCAACCTACGGCGAACGGCTCGGACTGCGCGGTGAAGTCTGCACGCACTGGGTGCTCAATCCGCACCCGACGCTCATTCCCGCAATCGAAAGCGGCTGGGTGCAGAGCGTGCACTGTTACGGCGGTGAACTCGGTATGGAGCGCTACGTCGCGGCCCGGCCCGATGTGTTCTTTACCGGACGCGACGGATCGCTGCGTTCGAATCGTGCCTTTGCCCAAACGGCCGGTCTTTATGCTACGGATTTATTTATCGGCTCGACGTTGCAGATCGATCGCGACGCGAACTCGTCGACCGCAACGCTTGGCCGCATCGCCGGTTTCGGCGGTGCACCCAACCTCGGTAGCGACCCGCGCGGCCGCCGCCATTCGAGTGTGCCGTGGCTTGAGATGACCTCGCCGGATGAAGAAGTGCGACGCGGGCGCAAGATCGTCGTCCAACTGGTCGAGACATTTCAAGAAAGCGGCATCCCAACGTTCGTCGAGCGGCTCGATGCGGTCGAGCTCGGCCGAGGTGCCAACCTGCCGATCGCACCGGTGATGATCTACGGTGACGACGTGACGCACGTCGTAACCGAAGAAGGCATTGCCTACTTATATCGTGCGCGCGACATCGACGAGCGACGTGCGGCGCTTGCGGCGATCGCGGGCGTGACGCCGATTGGGCTGTGCGCCGACGAAGCGCGCACGCAGGCGCTTCGGGCATCGGGCGTCGTAGCATTTCCCGAAGATCTCGGCGTGCGGCGCAGCGAAGCGAACCGTACGCTACTCGCGGCGCGTTCCGTGCGCGAATTGGTCGAATGGTCGGGTGGCCTGTACGACCCGCCGCGTCGGTTCAGGAGTTGGTGATGATCGAAACGTTGAGCTACGAGTATCCCGCGAACGACGCGGTCGAACGGCGCGCGCACGTCGGCGTCGTCGCGTCCGGCAACTGCGAAATCCTGCTCGAACCGGCGGGGAACGGCAGTGCGTCGGTGATTGTACGCACGAGCGTTGCCGGCTTCGGTGCAACCTGGAATGCCGTACTCGGGCGGTTCTTCGTACGCAATCCGGTCGCGGTGCAGATCGAGATCAACGACTTCGGCGCAACGCCGGCGGTCGTGGCTTTACGGCTCGAACAGGCCCTGGAGGCGGCGCGATGAGTACGCTCCTGCTCGCTGAATCCTTTGCGGAGCGTGGCGCGCGTGAGCGCGCGCGTGCATTGCTCGATGCCCAATCGTTTCGCGAGTTGATCGGACCGTTCGAGCGCATCGCATCGCCGTACCTTGCCGCGCAAGGTGTCGTACCGCAATCCGACGACGGCTGCGTCGTCGCACGTGGGACGATCGGCGGCGAGCGCGCCTGCATTGTCGCAACCGATGGGCGGTTCTTAGGCGGGTCGATCGGCGAGATCGGTGGTGCAAAGATCGCGGGCGCGCTCGAACTTGCGCGTCGCGATGCCGAGCGCGGAACGCCGACGCGCACCGTGCTCGCGCTTGATACCGGCGGCATTCGCTTGCAGGAAGCCAACCTCGGGATTCTCGCGGTTACCGAAATCTGCGATGCAATCGTTGCACTGCGTATGCTGCAGCCGGTCGTCGCGCTGATCGCCGGGCGCGTCGGCGTCTATGGCGGTCTCTCGCTGTCAACGGCGCTGTGCAGTCAGATCATCGTGAGCGAAGGCGCGCGCGTCGGTCTCAATGGTCCCGACGTCATCGAAACCGAGTCGGGTATCGAGGAAATGGATTCGTCCGACCGCCCGTTGATTTGGCGCGTAACCGGCGGGCGCTTGCGCTTCGAACAAGGATTTGCGACCGAACTCGTCCCCGACGATGTCGAAGCGATTCGTGCCGCCGTTCAGCACGCGTTCGAGCAGCCGCGTGAACTCGGAGCACTCGAGCCGCAAGCCTTTCCCGATCCGCAGCTCGACCGCGACGCGTTTCTGCGCGCCATGGGGATCGAGTCGTGAGCAGCGTGCGCGGACGCGCATGGTTCGACCGCATCACGCGCGGAGGCAAGCCGGTCGCGGGATTGCCGCCATCGGTTCTTGCGGCAGACTGCACGATCGACGGGCATGCGGTGCGCGCGATCGTCGTCGTGCCCGATCCAAATGCGCGCTTTCCGTTGGCGCGTAATGGTGACCTCGGGATCGACGAGGGATTCGGTCTCGCGCGTGCCGTGCGGGGCACCCCGGCGAACTCCGCGATTCTCGCGATCGTCGATGTTCCCGGCCAGGCGTTCGGAACGCGTGAAGAAGCGGTTGGACTGCAGCGCTCGCTCGCTGCGTCCGCCGACGCGTACATCCGAGCCCGGCGAGGCGGGCATCCCGTCTATGCGCTCGTCGTAGGCAAAGCAATATCGGGTGCGTTTCTTGCCCACGGTTTGCAAGCGGGGTGGATCGGCGCGCTCGACGATCCGGGCATCGAGGTGCACGTGATGTCCGAGGCAGCGGTAGCGCGCGTTACACGCATGGAGCGCGCCGACATCGCGCGCCTTGCGCACGAGATTCCGGCGACGGCACGCGATATTCACAGCTTTGCAACGTTCGGCGCGATCGACCGGATCTTCGAAGTCGGCGACCCCGATGCACCGAGCGATGTTGACCTGCAAAATGTCGTTCACGCGCTTGCCGAGGCGCTGCGTACACCGGAACTCGGGCTCCGCAATCCTCGCGAGCGGCTCGATCGTCCGGGTGCGTTGCACAGTCGCGCGACCGCGCGGCGCGTGCGCGAGGAACTACAGGCGCAGTGGGATGTATGAGGCACCGCGTCCACACGATCTCGTTCGACTAACCTCGCGCGCGGTCGCGCGCATCGCTGATGACGGACCGGCATGGGTGGCAGCCAGCCTGAAGCGCGCGCCGTGGGCAACGGTGCGACGGGCACACGTTGCGGGCGGTGTGGCGATCGGCGTTCGCGGTGCGGGGCGCGGACAGCGTCTCGCAAGCGTCGTGCAAGCCGAAGACGTCGACGCCGTGGTGACGCCGGAGACGCTCGCCGCAACGCGGCCGGCGCGCGACCACCGTGCGTTTGCGGCACTGCGTACGGTGGTGTATGAAGCACGTGCGCGCGGGATGTCGGCCGCCCCGATCGGCGCGGCCGGTTTCGAGCTTGCAACCGGCGTCGCCGCGTTGCACGACGAAAGCGACCTTGATGTCCTCGTGTGCGTTCAGCCCTCGCACGGCGCGCTGCCGTCGTTTGCGCGCACGCTCGCCGAGTTACCGTTGCGCATCGATGTCGAAATTGCTTTTGGTGATGGCTACGCCGCGGCGCTGGAAGAGGTGCTGCGCGGCGGGGCGTTGATGGTGAAAACGCCGAGCGGACCGCGGCTGTTGCCTCCCTTCTCTCCGGCGCACGCCGCAGTGCAAGCGCTTATCGCCGAAGCCGAACTTACACCGAAGCCGGCGCTCGTCGATAGGCGTGGCAACGGTGCGCACGACGATCTCTCGCTCGAGCTGCTCGTGCAATCCGCGCAGGCGCTTGGCGCCACGTTCGATGCCGCCGCGGCTGTTGCGCGCGATGCAGCGATCGACGATGCGTTGCGTGAACGGCTGGGCGCAATCGGGCGCGACGGCGAGCGCACGATGCTCGAGCTGACGCACGGCATCAACACGCATCGCGGAGCGATCTGGTCGCTCGGTTTACTCGTCGCCGCACACGCGAGCACGGGCTCACGCGAGCCACAGGCGATAGCACGGGTTGCCGGACAGATTGCATCCTTGCCCGATGCGGCCGGCGCGGCCGTCTATTCACACGGTGCGCAAGCATGCGAGCGATTCGGCGTGCGCGGCGCGCGAGGCGAAGCACAAGCTGGATTTCCGCACGCACTGAACTGCGCATTGCCGGCGCTGCGGGCTGCACGCGCGCGCGGCGCACCTGAATCGGTGGCACGCGTTGACGCGTTGCTCGCGATCATGTCCTCACTTGACGACACCTGCCTGCTGCATCGCGGTGGCCGTGCGGCGCTATACGCCGCGCAGAGCGGGGCGGCGGCCGTGCTGAGAGCGGGTGGCATTGGTGAAGTTGCCGGCATGGAGATCTTTGCCGCGTTGGAAGCAACGCTGCTAACGCTGCGCGCTTCGCCGGGGGGCGCCGCAGATCTGCTCGCCGGCGCGCTCTTCCTCGATTCGATCGAGCGCGGCACCTGGGCGTAGCTGTGCCGGCATGTTAGCGCTGCTCTTTCCCGGGCAAGGTTCGCAGTATCCCGACATGTTTGCGCGTATTGCGAGCGACCCATTGGCAGCAGCGACGTTCGACGAGGCGCGAAACGTGCTCGGCTACGACGTGCGCGAACGTGACGACGTTGCCGCGCTTGCGTCAACCCTCAACGTCCAACTCGGGTTGCTGGTGGGCGGCGTCGCTTCTGCGCGGATTCTCGAGCAGCACGGTGTGCGCGCCGACGCCGTTGCGGGACATTCGGTCGGCGGCTTTGCTGCTGCGGTCACTGCCGGCGCGATGCACTTTGCCGATGCATTGCGCGTCGTCAACGAACGCGCGCGCACGATGGAGCGCCTCTTCCCTACGGGATACGGCATGGGTGTTATCGCCGGTCTGCGCGAGCGCATCGTGCGCGAGATCGTGCGCGCGCAGGAGCACGCCGGCGGCGAGGTTTACGTTGCGAATGTAAACGCGCCGACGCAAAGTGTGATCGCCGGTGAGCGCAACGCGGTCGGCAAGGCGCTCGACGCAGGAAGCGCGGCGGGAGCGCGTCGGGCCGATCGGCTCGACGTCGCTGTGCCCTCGCACTGTCCGCTGCTGGCGCCGGTGCAAGCGCGTCTCGAGGAGATGCTGGCGGACGTCGAGCTTCGCGATCCGCGCATCGCGTATATCGGGAGTATTGGACCGCGCCTCGTTCGCGATGCCCAGGCGTTGCGCCACGACCTCGCGGCCGGTGTCGTACATGAAGTGCGATGGCACGATGCATCGACCATGCTAGTCGAGATGGGTGCGCGAATCTTCGTTGAGACGGTACCGGGACACGTACTCACCGATCTCGCGCAGCAGGCATTTCCGGCGGTGCAAGCACTTGCTTTTGACGACGCGGGTGCGCGGACGGTCGTTGCGCGGGTCGCACGTGCCTGAGTTGCCGGATATCGCTGCCTACATCCATGCGCTCGAGCCGCGCATCGTAGGCCAGCCGCTCGAAGGTGTGCGATTGTCTAGCCCGTTCCTCTTACGCACCGCGGACCCGCCACTTGCCGATGCGTACGGAGCGCCGGTTCGCGAGCTGCGGCGTATCGGGAAGCGTATTGCGATCGGGCTGGACAACGGGGTGTGGCTCGTCTTGCACCTGATGATCGCGGGACGGCTGCATTGGCGAGCACGCGGCGCGCCGATACGTGGGCGAAATATGTTGGCTGCCTTTGATTTCCCAAACGGGTCGCTGGTGCTTACCGAAGCCGGGTCCAAACACCGCGCATCGCTGAGTGTCGTGCGGGGCGAAGCGGCGCTTGACGAACACCAGCCGGGCGGTGTCGACGTCTTTGCAAGCGATCTCGGCGAATTCCGTACCGCGTTGCGCGCGCAAAATCGCACGCTCAAGCGCGCGCTCACCGATCCACGCATCGTCGACGGCGTCGGCAACGCCTATTCAGATGAAATTCTGCACGCTGCCAAGTTGTCGCCGATCATGCTCACGCACAAATTGCATCCGCCGGAATGGGAGACGCTCTATAACGCGACGCGCGAAACGCTGCAATGGTGGATCGACCGTCTTCAAGCCGAGGCCGGCGCGGATTTTCCGGAGGGCGTGACAGCGTTCCGCTCTGAGATGGCAGTACACGGGAAGTACGGCAAGCCGTGTCCGCGCTGCGGCGCCCCCGTGCAGCGCATTCGCTATGCCGACAATGAGACGAATTATTGCGCGCGCTGTCAGACCGGCGGCAAGCTGCTAGCCGACCGCAGCCTTTCGCGGCTCCTCAAAGCTGACTGGCCGAAGACGCTAGAAGAGCTCGAAGATTTGTAAAGGGCTTGGCGCACCGCGCAGGGGTTGGTATACCAGATACCATATCCCACCCTCCCGCGGGAGGATGTGGGCATGGCATTAGGTCTGGTGCGGCTCGAATCCGAGGCAAGCTTCGCGCATCGCGCGTACGCCGCGCTCCGCGCTGCGCTGTTCGAGATGAACATCTACGAGCGCGCCGACCAAGATCTGCGGTTGGACGAGCGTGACCTTGCTAAACGTTTAGGCGTGAGTCGCACACCAATTCGCGATGCACTTGCGCGTTTGGAACACGAAGGTCTGGTTGAGAGCGTGCCGCGTCGCGGGTACTTCATCGTGCGTAAGAGCCGTGAAGAACTCGTGGAGATCATCAAGGTCTGGGCCGCGCTCGAAAGTATGGCGGCACGGCTCATTGCGGAACGCGCGAGCGATGCGGAGATCTCCTCGCTGCGCACGATCTTCGCGACCTTCGAGAACGGCGAGCTCGCCGCGAAGCTCGACGAATATTCCGACGCCAACCTCGCGTTCCACGGCCGCATCATCGACCTCGCGCGCAGCGCAACGCTTTCGAAGATGGCCGAGACGCTGATGATTCACGTGCGCTCGATTCGCCATCGCACGATCTCGGAAGACCATCGCTTCAAGCGCTCGATGGTCGATCACAGTCACATCATCGAAGCCCTCGAGGCGCGCGACGGCGAACTCGCCGAACGCCTCGTTCGCGAACACGCACTTGGTTTAGCAGCACACGTAGCG
>JBAUEZ010000034.1:0-11550 GCA_049678885.1 Candidatus Aquilonibacter sp.
ACCTGATCCTCGGCGGCGCCCAACTTGCTGTGGGCGCCGCCGCAATTTTTGCCAGGTATGCGCTTGCTGGAGCGCCCCCACTCGCCGTCGCGGCGGCGCGGCTGTGCATCGCGGCGGCGATTCTACTGATCATCGCAGTGCTGTATCGCAGCGCTACACAAACGCCGACGCGGGCACAACGCAATGTTTTGCTCCTCGCCGGCCTTGCACTCGCAATCCACTTCGCCACCTGGATCGCGTCGCTTGAATACACGACGGTTGCGATCTCAACGCTCCTAGTTTCGGTTACGCCGATGTGGACCGCACTCTACGACACGCTCGCGCGTGGCAGACGCTACCCACTCGTCGTACCGCTCGCATTTTTCACCGGCATCGCCGGACTCGCGATGATCGTCAGCGGTCATCACACTGCACCGCCGCATCCGGGCCATGCTGCGCTCGGCGCTGCGCTGGCGCTTGTGGGCAGCGCCGCATTTGCGGCCTACCTACTGCTCGTGCGCGAAGTGCGCGCCGACCTCGCGACGCGCACGATCGTCACGATCACCTACACCACGGCAGCGGTGGTGCTTGTCATTGCGGCCGCGGCAGCGCGCGAGGCCCCGCCGGGCATGCACGCCTACGCGGCATGGGGCGGTATTGTGGCGATGGCGTTGATCTCACAATTGCTCGGCCACACCGGGATGAACGCCGCGTTGCGCTGGTTTTCGCCGAGTGCCGTCTCGTTCTCGACGCTGCTCGAACCGGTCTTCGCCGCCGTGCTCGCGCTCCTGATCTTTGGCGAGACCCTCTCGGCTCTGGCGGTCGCAGGCGCTTGCCTGCTGCTGGCCTCGATTGGCACGGTCCTTTGGATCGCGCCGGATGCATAATTGGACCGTTCCACCAGCAAGGAATCCCCGCCAATTACGGAATGGCAGCGGGCTATGAGAAACGATCCGGATCCGCAAGAGACTCAAGAATGGCTCGAATCGATGCGCGCCGTTGTCGCGGTCGAGGGGCCGGATCGGGCGCGCGGTTTGCTCGAAGATCTCGTCGAGGAAGCGCAACGCGGCGGTGCACACGTCTCGCTCGGTCTCGAGACGCCGTATCTCAATACGATTCCGGTCGAGAAGCAACCGCCATTCCCCGGCGACACGGAATTAGAAGCGCGCTTGCGCCACTACGTGCGCTGGAATGCGATGGCGATGGTCGTGCGCGCGAACAAAGAAAGCTCGGAACTTGGCGGACACGTTGCCACGTTCGCATCGGCGGCGACGCTCTATGACGTCGGGCAAAATCATTTTTTCCGTGCGCCGTCGGAAAACTTCGGCGGCGACATGATCTTCTTCCAAGGCCACAGCTCGCCCGGCATTTATGCGCGTGCCTTCCTCGAAGGCCGGATCACCAACGAGCAACTCGAGGGTTTTCGTCAAGAGGTCGACGGCAAAGGCATTTCTTCGTATCCGCATCCGTGGCTGATGCCCGAGTTCTGGCAATTTCCGACGGTCTCAATGGGCCTCGGCCCGATCATGTCGATCTATCAGGCGCACTTCATGCGCTACGTGCACGATCGCGGACATCGCGACACGACTGGGCGCAAAGTATGGGCGTTCGTCGGTGATGGCGAGACCGATGAACCCGAAACGCTCGGCGCGATCTCGCTCGCCGGTCGCGAGAAACTCGACAACCTTATCTGGGTGGTCAATTGCAACTTGCAGCGGCTTGACGGGCCCGTACGCGGCAACGGCAAGATCATTCAAGAACTCGAGCGCGTCTTCAAAGGCGCGGGCTGGAACGTGATCAAGGTAATCTGGGGCAGCGGATGGGACGAACTGCTGCGCAACGACACAAGCGGCCGGCTCGTGCAGTTGATGAACGAGACGGTCGACGGCGATTATCAAACGTATAAATCGCGCAACGGCAAGTACGTGCGCGACGAATTCTTCGGCCGTTATCCCGAGACGGCGGCGCTCGTTGCCGACTGGAGCGACGATCGCATCTGGGCCTTGATGCGCGGCGGCCACGATCCGCTCAAAGTATATGCCGCCTACAAGGCCGCGGTTGAGCACAAAGACCAGCCGACGGTGATTCTCGCCAAAACGATCAAAGGCTACGGCATGGGCGAGGCGGGCGAAGGTCTCAACATCGCGCACCAGGCCAAGAAGATGGACGTCGATGATATGCGCGCGTTCCGCAACCGATTTCAGGTTCCGGTGCACGACGACGACATCGCCAACGTGCCGTTCTACCGTCCACCCGACGACAGCGACGAGATGCGCTATCTCAAAGCGCGCATGCAAGCCCAGGGCTCGCTGCCGCAGCGGCGCCGCCGCTCCGAGACGCTTGCCGTGCCGGCGCTCTCGGCGTTCGATGCGCAGTTGCAATCGACGGGCGACCGCGGGATCTCCACGACGATGGCCTTCGTACGCATTCTCAACACGATCACGCGCGATGCGACGATCGGCCCACGCGTCGTGCCGATCGTCGCCGACGAATCGCGCACCTTCGGCATGGAGGGCATGTTCCGCCAACTCGGCATCTACTCGTCAGTCGGACAACTCTACCACCCGCAAGACGCCGAACAGCTCATGTGGTATCGCGAAGATCAGCATGGCCAGATTCTGCAAGAGGGCATCAACGAAGCCGGCGCGCTCTCCTCGTGGATCGCAGCCGGCACGTCGTACTCCAACCACGATCTGCCGATGGTGCCGTTCTACATCTTCTATTCGATGTTCGGTTTTCAGCGCATCGGCGATCTCGCATGGGCAGCAGGCGACTCGCGCACGCGCGGCTTTTTGCTCGGCGGTACGTCGGGACGCACGACGCTCAACGGCGAGGGTCTTCAACACGAGGATGGCCAAAGCCAAGTGATGGCCTCGTTCATTCCGAACTGCCGCAGCTACGACCCAACCTATGGCTACGAGCTTGCCGTGATCGTGCAAGATGGGCTGCGCCGCATGCTCACCGAACAGGAAGACGTCTACTACTACATCACGCTGCTCAACGAAAACTACATCCATCCGGCAATGCCGGAAGGCGCCGCCGACGGCATCTTGCGCGGCATGTATCTGCTACGAGATGGCGGCCCTTCGACAGGCTCAGGAGGCCGCAAGAATCAAGCGCGTGTGCAGCTGTTGGGTTGCGGCGCGATTCTACGCGAAGTGATCGCGGCGAGCGAGCTGCTCGCCGAGGACTGGAATGTCGCAAGCGACGTCTGGAGCG
This sequence comes from Candidatus Aquilonibacter sp., assembly GCA_049678885.1. Lineage (GTDB taxonomy): Bacteria > Vulcanimicrobiota > Vulcanimicrobiia > Vulcanimicrobiales > Vulcanimicrobiaceae > Aquilonibacter. The sequence goes on from JBAUEZ010000034.1 coordinate 3,199, forward strand.
TAACGAGCTTCAACGAGCTGGCGCGCGACGGCGTTGCCTGCGCGCGCGAGAATCTGTTCCATCCGACGGTCAAGCCGAAGGTGCCGTATGCGGCAAGCGCGCTTGCCGGACACGCCGGGCCGCTCGTCGCTTCGACCGACTACGTGCGCCTCTTCAGCGAATCGATTCGCCCGTATATCGGCGAGCGCCGCTACGTGACGCTCGGCACCGACGGCTATGGCCGCAGCGATTATCGCCGCATGCTGCGCCGCTTCTTCGAAGTCGATCGCTTCTACGTAACGCTTGCCGCGCTGCACGCACTCGCGCAGGACGGCACGATCGAAATGAGCGTGGTCGGCAAAGCGATCGAGAAGTACAACGTCGATCCAGCCAAGCCGAATCCGGTCACGGTGTAGTCGTGGCCGACACGATCGACGTCAAAGTTCCCGATCTCGGCGATTTCAACGATGTGCCGGTGATCGAGGTGCTCGTTAAGCCGGGCCAAACGATCAAGAAGAACGATCCGCTCGTCACGCTGGAGAGCGAGAAAGCCTCGATGGAAGTGCCCGCCGACGTGGATGGCGTGGTCAAGAACGTCAGCGTGAAAGTCGGCGACAAAGTCTCAAAGGGCTCAGTCTTACTTACGCTAGAGCGTGCAGCTGTCACCCCGAGCGTAAGTAGCAGCGCGAATGTAGTCGAGGGGCAGCAGCCCGTCAATGTCGTCGAACTGCGCGTGCCGGATCTCGGTGACTTCAAAGACATTCCGGTGATCGACGTGCTGGTCAAACCGGGCGACACAATTGCGAAAGAGGCGCCGCTCGTCACACTCGAGAGCGAGAAGGCATCGATGGATGTGCCCGCCAGCGCCGGCGGCACGATCAAAGACGTGCGCGTCAAAACCGGCGACAAAGTTTCCAAGGGCACGGTAATCGCGACGGTTGCTAGTGACACTGTCACCCTGAGCAGCGAGCCGAAGGCGAGCGTGTCGAAGGGCGAGGGAGCGACAAAACCTCCCGCGACGCAACAGACTGCTGCCGGTCCCTCGACTTCGGCGCAAAGCGCCTACGCTCGGGATGACAAAGCGGCCGGCAACGGTGTCATTCACGCGAGTCCAGCGATTCGTCGTTTTGCGCGCGAACTTGGTGTCGATCTGCACGGCGTGAGCGGTACCGGTCCGCATGGGCGCGTGACGCGCGAAGACGTGCAAGGCTTTGTGAAGCGCACGCTCTCTGGCGGCGCGCCGTCGAGCACCGGTTTCGGCATCGCCGGACTCCCTCCGTTGCCGAAGGTCGACTTCGCGCAGTTCGGTCCGGTCGAGCGCAAGCCGTTGCCGCGCGTGAAAAAGTTCGCCGGACCGAATCTGCACCGCAACTGGCTACAGATTCCGCATATCACGAATTACGACGAGGCCGACGTCACCGATCTCGAAGCGTTCCGCAACGAGGTGAACGCCGAGCAGACTAAGTCGGGTCCTTCGACAGGCTCAGGACAAGCTAAACTTACGATGCTCGCGTTCTTGATCAAAGCCTCTGTCGCGGCGTTGCAAAAGTATCCCGACTTCAACACCTCGCTCGAAGGCGACGAACTCGTCTATAAGCAGTACTACAACATCGGCTTCGCCGCCGACACGCCGAACGGGCTCGTGGTGCCCGTGCTCAAAGATGCCGACAAGAAGGGCTTGCTCGAGATCGCACGCGAGAGCGCGGAACTCGCAGCGAAGGCGCGCGACGGCAAGCTCGGCTTGGCCGACATGCAGGGCGGCACGTTTACGATCTCCTCGATCGGCGGGATCGGCGGCACGCAATTCACGCAGATCGTCAACGCGCCCGAGGTCGCAATCCTCGGCGCAACGCGCGCTGCGATGAAACCCGTGTGGGACGGGCAAGCTTTCGTACCGCGCTTGATCCTGCCGATCAGCGTCAGCTACGACCACCGCGTGATCGACGGCGCCGGTGCAGCGCGTTTCCTCGTGTACGTCGCGTCGCTCTTACACGATTTCCGCCGCGTCGCACTCTAGGAAATGGACGAGCCTTCGGGCCCTATTCCGTTTCTCACCGAGCGCATCGACGCGGTTGAACGCGAACGCGATGCGCTGCTCGAAAAATCGCAGCGTCTCGAGGTCTTGCAGCGCTCCTTTGTCGACATCATCGCCGCACGAGACGAATCCGCGCTTGCGAGCGCCGCGATGCGCGGCGCGTGGCTGGGGCTGGGCTTCTCGCGCGCACTGTGGTTTCGTATCGACAATGCGCAGAGCGTCGGCGCGCTCTACGAGCTCGACGGTGAGAGCGTGGTCGAGTCCGAGTACGGCGGAACGTTACCGGATACGTCGAGTCTATATCGCCTGGCCTCGGGCGACAGCGACGCCGCGACCGGGTGGGCCGGCGATTTTGACGCGCCGCTCTTCGACACGCGCCGGCGCTACGTCGCAGCTGCGGTGCGCCCGGCCAAAGGCGAAGCATACATCTTCTACGTCGACGGCTCGAACGATCGGACCGCGTCTGCCTGGAGCGTCGCCTCGATGCAAGAACTTTCGACGCACGCGGCCTTCGCGCTCGAGCGCATGCGTTTGGCGGTAGAGCTCGAGGAGATGGCGATGCACGATCCGCTCACCGGGCTCTTCAACCGTCGCGCTCTGATGGATCGTCTCGCGACGGAGTTGCGCAGCGTCCGGCGCACGGGCGAGACGCTCGCCTTCGCGATGCTCGACGTTGACGATTTCAAGCGCATCAACGATACGCAGGGTCATGCCGGCGGCGATGCGGCGCTGGTAACGATCGCGCAGATCTTGCAAAAGTCCACGCGCGAGATCGACACGCCAGCTCGCTTTGCAGGCGACGAGTTCTCGCTGATCATGCCGCGCACCGACCGGGCTTCTGCGCAGATCGCGATGGAGCGTATCACAGCCGAGTTGCGCAACAACGGCCTCTCGGCCTCAATCGGGATTGCCTTTACGGCATCCGGCGTCGATGAAGAGACGCTCACGCGCAAGGCCGACGCGGCCCTCTACGCGGCGAAGGCTGCGGGGAAAGACGGCTACCGGTTCGCGAGCGACTCATAGCGCGCGCACACCGCGCGTGCGCGCGCGAGTACCGGCTCACATAGCGCGATCGGATCGACTAGTTCGATCTGCACGCCCCAATACACGAGATAGCTGATCGCACTAGCTTCGCCGGAGAACTCGATTCGCAACAGCCGTTGGCCCTCGTGCTCGACCCACTCGGCCGGCCAATAGCTCGTGACCAGCTCTATCGCTTCCGGCTCGGCGCGCACGAGGACCGGAAAGCGCGGCTGTTCGCCGCGAAAGCGCAAGGCCGACTCGCGCCAATGCGCATCCAGATCGAACGCGGGATCGCGCTCGAAACGATCGTTGCACTCGCGCACGTCGCGCATCCGATCGACGCGAAAGCTGCGATAGCCGTCGGCCGTACGCGCAACCAAATACCACACGCCGGCCTTCGAAACGAGCCCATACGGATCGACCGTACGCGTCGTCTTCGCCATCTGCCGGTCTTCGTAGACGATGTCTAAACAGCGATCGTCCCAGACCGCACGCCGCAAGAGCGCCAAACGTTCGACCGGTGGATCGCTCTGATACCAGCGCCGCTGATCGATGTGAATGCGTCCACGCGCCTTTTCCGCGGCCTTGCGCTGCACGTCGGAGAATCCGCCGCGCAACTTTTCGAGCGCGCGATCGAGGTTGGCGCCCAACCCGAGATCGGCGAGAATTGCCGAGCCGGAAATGAACAGCGCGCGAACCTCGTCCTCGGCGAAGTGCGTGAGCGCCTTGCGGTAGCCGTCGGCAAGCGCGATGCCGCCCTCTGGCCCGCGCTCGGTATAGACGGGCACACCCGAGGCCGAGAGCGCGTCCACGTCGCGGTAGATCGTGCGCTCGGAGACCTCGAGCCGCCCTGCCAATTCCCGGGCCGTGCGCCGCTGCGCGGACTGCAAAAGCAGCAGCAGCGAGATCAGCCGATCGGATTTCATAGCGTGAGCCTCCCAAACCTGACAGCAGATGTCAAGTAGGCATTGCTAACATCTTCTCATGACGACCGATCAATTGACCGCAGTTCGCGGCATGGACTGCGTGTGTTATCTATCCAAGGATTTGGCACGGGCGCGGGCCTTTTACGAAGGCGTGCTCGGCATGATCCCGGCGATGCAAGGCGACACGTGGGTGGAGTACGAGTTCAGCGACGGCTCGACGTTCGCACTTTCCAAACTGCCCAACGGCGATTGGTACCCGACGGGCGGCGCGATGTTTGCGGTCCACGACCTGCACGCCGCACTCGAGGCCGTACGCGCTGCCGGCGCGCACGTGTTCAGCGAAGCGCTCGAGACGCCGGTCTGCACGATGGCGTGGTGCAACGATCTCGAAGGCAATAGCTTCGCTTTGCACAAACGCAAGCACATATGAACGATAAAGCGACAGGGATCGATGCGGTCTATTACTCGGTCACGGATGTGCCGCGCGCGGCCGCGTTCTACAAGGGATTGCTCGACGTTAAGGATACGACGTGGGAGAACGAGCACGGAGCCGAATGGATCCTAGACGACGGTAGTGCGTTCGGGGTCGGCAAGCTTCCGGGCGGTCACAGCCCGTCGGGTTGCGTGCTTTTCGCCGTGCCGAACGTCGAGGCGCTTACTCCGCGCGTGACCGAACTCGGCGGCAAGCTCACCGGCGACTTGCGCAATTTGGAACCGTGCCGTCAGCAGTGGTGTCTTGACCCGGATGGAAACGCCTTCGTATTACATCAGAGAAAGATCTAAGCCGCGCTCATGATGCGCGGCTTGAGTGCGCGTGTCACGATGCGCGCTCCCAACAGGCCCAGAAGCGAGATTATCGCGACGTAGAACGCATCGTCCATCGACTGCGGATGTCGCAGCGCGGCGATGGTCACGCCGATCAGGACGCCGATCCCGCCCGCGAGCATGCGCGCCGCGTGGCGCACACCTTCGTAGCGCAACTCGACGTCGAGCCGTGCCCAACGCGCACGCACGCCATGCGTGTACAGCACACCCATAATGGTGAACGCGAGTCCCTGCACGAAAAAATAGATGAGGAAGGCCCAGACTTTGTCCGGCTCGCCTTGCACGTGCACAAAGACCTGCACGAAATAGACGATGAGTCCGAGTGAGGCAAGCAGCGCGAAGTTTAGCAAAATCGTGTACGGGCGTACGGTGAAGTAATACGAAAAGAGCCGTTGATGCGTGTACCAAATCGAGGCGATCACACCGAAGGTCCAGACATAGGCGATCAGCCACCACGGATTGCGGTACAGATCGATTAAATGGTTGGGAATCGCGAGTGTTAGTCCGAGAAGCGCGAGGCTGAACCCGATCACGAGGTCAGAGAACGACTCCAACCTGCGAATCAGGCGCTCCTGGCGTTCCTCGTGGACCACGCGCTAGTTTTTAGAACTTGCGCGTAGCTGCCGCAACACGTACTGCAAGATGCCGCCGTTGCGGTAATACTCGGCCTCGTCGGGCGTATCGATGCGCACGCGCGCTCTGAACTCCACCGAGCGGCCGTTGCTCGGATCGGTTGCCCGCACGTGCACCTGCATGCGCGGCGTGATGCCTTTCGCGATGCCGGTGATCTCGTACACTTCTTCGCCGGTCAGCGCGTAGGTCGAACGATCTGCGCCGGCTTCGAACTCGAGCGGCAGCACACCCATGCCGATCAGGTTGCTGCGGTGGATACGTTCGAACGATTCGGCAATCACCGCCTTGATGCCGAGTAGATAGGGCCCTTTCGCCGCCCAATCGCGCGACGAACCCGAGCCATATTCCTTGCCGGCAATCACGACGAGCGGCGTACCTTCGGCCTTGTATTTCATCGCCGCATCATAGATCGGCATCTGCTCGTTGTCCGGCAAATGACGCGTCACGCCGCCTTCGACGCCGGGCACCATCAGGTTGCGCAGGCGCACGTTGGCAAACGTGCCGCGCACCATCACTTCGTGGTTGCCGCGACGCGCGCCGTACGAGTTGAAGTCCTTTGGTTCCACGCCGCGCGCCATGAGATACTTCGCCGCGGGTGAGGTCTTTGCGATATTGCCTGCGGGCGAGATGTGATCGGTTGTGATCGAATCGCCAAATACCGCAAGCACGCGCGCGCTCTTGATATCGGCGAGCGCTGCGGGCTGGTCCGGCATATCTTCGAAGTACGGCGGAAGTTTCACGTACTCGGACTTGGGATCCCAGGCGTAGCGTTCGCTCGGCGCGACCTGCAGCATTGCCCAGTTGTCGTCACCTTTGAACACGTCGGAGTACCGCGTCTTGAACATCTCGGCGTTCACGCATTCGGTGACGATCTTGGCGATCTCGTCGTTGCTCGGCCAGATGTCTTTGAGATAAACTGGCTGACCTGCGCGATCGGTGCCGAGCGGTTCACTCGTCAGATCGAGATCCATCCGTCCTGCGAGCGCATAGGCGACCACGAGCGGCGGCGACGCGAGGTAGTTCGCGCGCACCTGCGGATGAATGCGCCCTTCGAAGTTGCGGTTGCCCGAAAGCACGGCGGCGACGATCAGATCTTGCTCAGCAACCGTTTCGGCGACGTCGGCCGGCAAAGGACCCGAGTTGCCGATACACGTCGTGCAGCCGTAGCCGACGAGATTGAAGCCGAGCTGATCGAGGTACGGTTGCAACCCAGCTTTGACCAGATAATCCGTAACGACCTTTGACCCCGGCGCAAGCGAGGTCTTTACCCACGGCTTGCTCTGCAGTCCGCGTTCGATCGCGTTGCGCGCTACCAATCCCGCGCCGATCAACACCGACGGATTTGAGGTGTTGGTGCACGACGTGATCGCCGCGATCACGACCGATCCGTCAGCGACGTCTTTCTGCGTAAGCGCAATCGTCGCGGTCTGACTTCCGCCTTCGTTGGCCCAGCGCTGCACGGCGCCGTTCCTGCTGTCGCGTGCGGCCATCCACTCATCCATCGCCGCGTTGAACGTTTTCTTCACATCGCCGAGGCTCACGCGATCCTGCGGACGGCGCGGACCGGCGAGGTTCGGTTCGACGTCACTGAGATCGAGGTGGAGAATGTCGGTGTACTCGGCATCTGGCGTTGCATCGGTGCGGAAAAGGCCTTGCGCTTTCGCGTATGCCTCGACCAGCGCAATGTGTTCGGGTGCGCGGCCCGTCAGACGCAGATACTCGAGCGTGCGGTCGTCGATCGGGAAGATCGCGCAAGTCGAGCCGAACTCCGGCGACATGTTGCCGATCGTCGTGCGATCCGCAACCGGCAGTGACGACAGTCCCTTGCCGAAGAACTCGACGAACTTGCCGACGACACCCTTGCGCCGCAACATCTCGGTGATCTTGAGCACGAGATCGGTCGCCGTAACGCCTTCGCGCAGCTTGCCTTCGAGGCGGAAGCCGATCACTTCGGGAATCAACATCGTCACGGGTTGCCCGAGCATCGCCGCTTCAGCTTCGATACCGCCGACACCCCATGCGAGAACGCCGACGCCGTTGACCATCGTCGTGTGCGAATCGGTACCGACCGCGGTATCGGGATAGGCAACGTTGTTCTTGGAGTCGTACGCCAGGCCGCCGCCACCGCCGCCGAAGACAACGCGCGCCAAATACTCGATGTTGACCTGATGCACGATGCCGGTGTCCGGGGGCACCGCGCGGAATCCGTCGAGCGCGGATTGTCCCCACTTCAGGAACGCATACCGTTCACGGTTGCGCTCGAATTCGAGATCGGCGTTCTTTTGCAGCGCGTCATTCGATCCGAAGTAGTCGATTTGCACCGAGTGATCGACGACGAGCTCAACCGGTTGCAGGGGGTTGATCGCCTTCGGGTTGCCACCCATCGTCGCCATCGCATCGCGCATCGCAGCAAGATCGACAACACACGGAACGCCGGTGAAGTCTTGCAGCAATACACGTGCCGGCCGGAAAGCAATCTCTTTTTCCGATTGTTCTTTGGGATTCCAGTGCGCTAACGCCTCGATATCTGCGCGCGTCACCGATCGTCCGTCTTCGAACCGCAACAGATTTTCGAGAAGAATTTTCAAGCTGTACGGCAGGCGCGCGAGCTTCGTGAGCCCGGCCTCTTCCACCGCAGCGAGACGAAAATACGGGTAGGCGCGGTCACCGACATTCAGCGTGCCGGCCGCGTTCAAACTCTTCGGATTACTCATGGCAATAAACGTATTTTCGGGTCGCGTTCCGTGTAGCCTTCGATTGCTACTTGTACCTCACCTGACAAAAGTCGCCACAGGGGGTCGCCGACAAGCGCCAGGCGCCAATGGGACAATTCGAGCGCATTCTCAAACTCTGCCCGCGTCTCGGGGATCTCCCGTGCAACCCGGTCGAGGGCGGCGCGCGGCACGAGCAGACTTTGCGGAAGCTCGTGTG
>JBAUEZ010000035.1:0-10108 GCA_049678885.1 Candidatus Aquilonibacter sp.
CCCTGATAGAGCCGCAACATATACGCTGATGCTAGCACGATCGCAACGAGCGCGACGATCACGCCCCAGATCCATCCGGCTTGATAGACGCCGGTGAGGATCACGATCTCACCCGCGAAGCCGGCGAGTCCAGGCAGTCCGAGTGCGGCGAGGGCTGCGATACACAACGCGCCGGCAAGACGAGGATTCTGCGCGCCCAGGCCGCCCAAGCGGGTGAGCGAGCGCGTCTCTTCGCGCGACTCGACGTACCCCAAGATCAGGAAGAGCGCGGCCGAGAAAAGGCCGTGCGCGATCATGTAGATCAGCGCGCCTTGCAGCGCGATCAAGTTAAACGATGCGATCGCGATCACGATCAACCCAAGGTGCGAAAGCGACGAGTAGGCGACAACGCGTTTGGCATCGGTCTGCACGAGCGCCGTAAATGCGCCGTAGAGCAACGAGATCGCACCGAGCACGATCAGCAGCAGCGCCGAGTCGCGCAGATAATCCGGCATAAACGCAAGGCCGATGGCGATCAAGCCGTACAATCCGGCTTTCGACTGTACCGCGCTCACGACCGCGACCATCGGCGGCGGCGTGTCGGCGTACGTCAGCGGCATCCAGGTGTGCAGCGGCCATATCGGCGTCTTCACCAAGAACGCGAACGCGAAACCGGCAAAAATCCATGGGACCCACGACCCGATCACGTGCACATCGCTGCGCCCAATCACGTCGGTCGAGCCGTAGAGCACGCCGAAGGCTGCGGTTGCGAGCAACAGCGTAAGACCACCGGCAAAGTTGTAAATAAAGTAGCGCCACGCCGTCGCGTGATGGCGACCCCAACCGACCAGCGTAAAGAAGACCGGCAGCAGCATAAGATCCCAGAACAGTGCGAAGAGCAGCAGATCCTTCGCGAGGAAGAGCCCGAGCATCGTGCCTTCGAGAATCAGCAAGTGCCCGATGAAGGCACCCGCGCGCGGCACATTGACCGCAAGGATCGCGCTAAACGTGCAGAGCGTGAGCAACAGGACGAGCCAGATCGAAATGCCGGTCGCACCGAAGTGGAGCGCAGAGGTGAACGGGCGAGAAAGCCACCGGATACTGATCTCCGACCCGCCACTCTGCATCATGAGCGCACCGACGAACGTCAGGGCCGCAACGACCGCGCCGATCGCTCTGCTCGTGGTAACGTTCTCACTCCTCACGATAAGCATGCCGAGGCCCACCGCGATTGGCACGAGGATCAGCAGCAGCGCCAACATCAGTGGAAACCTCCCGCGACGAGCGCGTAGTAGACGACGAAGCACGCCGCGCCAAAAACCAAGATGAAGGCATACGCGCGCACGAGGCCAGTCTGGAACGAGCGCGTCAAGGCACCGAGCCATGCGGCCGAGATCACCGTCTCACGCACGGCGCCGTCGAGCACGTGCGGGTCGAACCAGCGCCCAAAGAATCGGCCGAGCGCCTCCGACGGCTTCACAAAAAGCCAATCGAGGGCGAAATCAAAATAGAACGCGTTGCTCAAGATCGCCTGCATGTGGATCGATTCGTTGCGCAGGCGTTCGACGGCGTTTGTCAGGGCGCTCGCGGTAGCATAGCGCGCGTAAGCGATGCCGATACCTACGAGCACGACCGCGAAGACGATGAGCGACGCGAGCGTCTCGCTCACCCACGGCGCGTTGAGTGCCGGATGCGGGAACTGTTGCGCGAAGAAATGCGCCCACGGCGAATTCTCGCCGCCGAACATAATCCAGCCGATCAGCACCGTAAACGGAATCAAGATCGCGACCGGCACGATCATGAACCACTCGGCGTTGGGCGAATGCTGCACAGCCTGCCCTGAGCCTGTCGAAGAGTGCGGTTCGTCCGTCGGCGCGGGTGACGTACCCGCTAACTCGGGATGCCGCATGCCGAGCAGCGACGGATCCACCGCTCCGCGGTACGCGCCTAAGAACGTGACGAAGAATAGCCGGCACATGTAGTACGCCGTGATGCCGGCGGTAACGGTGCCGAGTGCAAAGAGCCATGGATATCCGTGCGGTCCATGCGTGAGCATTCCATAGATCACTTGATCTTTACTGAAGAATCCGCTAAAGCCCGGGATGCCGGAGATTGCAAGCACGCCGGTACCGATCGCGACCGCTGCAAATGGCAGTTGCTTCAAGAGTCCGCCCATGCGCCGCACGTCCTGCTCGTCGTGTAACGCGTGGATGACGATGCCCGCGCCCAAAAAGAGCTGCGCCTTAAAGAACGCGTGCGTGAAGAAGTGCGCGACGCCGCCCTCGTACGCGCCAACGCCGACACCCATGATCATGTAGCCGATCTGCGACATCGTCGAGTACGCGAGAATGCGTTTGATGTCCCACTGCGCGCAACCGAGGATCGCGCCCAGCAATGCTGTGAGCCCGCCGATCGTACCAACCAGTATCTGCGCGTCGCTGTTTTGACTCCAGAGCGGCGCACAGCGCGCAACGAGATACACGCCCGCCGTCACCATCGTTGCGGCGTGGATCAGTGCCGAGACCGGCGTCGGGCCCTCCATCGCGTCGGGCAGCCACGTGTGGAGTGGAATCTGGGCCGACTTTGCCGCAGCACCGATGAACAGACACAAACAGATGACGAACAATAACGGCGTGCCGTACGAACCGGCGTAGGCAAAGGCGTCACCAAACGTGACCGAGTGCACCGCCGCGAAGATTGCGAAGATCGCAAACATGATACCGACGTCGCCAACCACGTTGATGACGAAGGCCTTGCGCGCCGCAGCGACTGCCGACGGCTTAAAGAACCAGAAGCCGATCAGAAAGTACGAGGCCAAACCCACGAGGCCCCAGCCAACCAGCAGGCCGATAAAGTTGTCGGAGAGCACCAGCGTCAACATCGCGAACACGAAGAAATTCATGTATGCGAAGAAGCGCGCGAACGCGTGATCGCCGTCCATGTACCCGATCGAGTAGACGTGGATCACCAGGCCCACGCCGGTAATGATCAGCGACCACAGCAACGCGAGCGGATCGATGAGTAGTCCAAAATCCCATCCCGGAAGCCAGCTAAACAGCGTCTGATGCGCGCCGACCGCACCGTCGGCTGAATGCTGCGTCGCCACGCCCCACAGCAGCAATGTGGCAATGAATGACGCAAGGATCGCTGCTGACGCGAGTGGGCCGGCCGCGCTCTTGAGTTGCGGACCGAACGTCCAATTGATGATCGCGCCGGCCAGCGGCAAAAGCCAAAGCGCAAGCAGCGCCGGGTAGTAACCGTCAACGCCCATCACGTGGTGCAGCACATCTACCCTTTCATCAGCGCGACGTCGTCGACGTCGACGTGCTTTGCGCTGCGGAAGACGGTGACCACGATGGCGAGGCCGATCGCGGCTTCAGCGGCAGCGACCGTGATCACGAGGAAGACGAAGATATGGCCGGCATTGTTCCACCATGCACGCGCGAACGCGGCGAAGAGCAGGTTCGCGGCATTGAACATCAATTCGATCGACATCAGCATGATCAGCGGATTGCGCCGCACGATCACGCCGGCGACGCCGATGAAAAAGATCACCGCGGAAAGCCCGATGTAATCGGACAGCGGAACGGCCATCGGGTTCACGGGCCGCCCTCCCGCAGAATCGACTCGCGCATCTCGCGCCGCACCTCTTCGGCTCGCTTCTTCGAGGCGACATACGGCGTCTGATCGCCGGCAAGCAGCACGACGCCGATCACCGCGACCATCAGAATCAGTGCCGTCATTTCAAATGGCAACAGGTACGTTGTGAAAAGTGCCGTGCCGAAGTCGCCGACCGAACCAAAGACATCGGCTGCACCCGCGGGTCCTACCGGCGAAGCGCTCGATGACACCGCCGGCGCGGCAACGGAGACGCGGCCGAGCACCCAGGTGAGGAAACCGAGCGCGATGAGCACGAGCGCGAGCGCCGGATACGCGATCTTGGGCAGACGATTCGGCCCGACGGCGAACGGCGCGACGCCGCTCGAGAGCAGCGCAATCACGAACAGGAACAAGATCAAAATCGCGCCGGAGTATACGATGATCTGAATCACCGCCAGAAATTCGGCGTTCAACGTCAGATAGGTCGCAGCAAGCGCGGCGAAGTGCAACAACAACGCCACGACGCTATACACGGGCTTGGTCGCCGTCACACACCAAATCGCCGACGCGAGCAAGATCACCGCAAGCACCCAGAACGCGATCATCCCGCGAGGCCTCGCCGTTGCGTCTTGAGGATGATGCCGCGATGCGTCGCATCGTAGCCGGTCGCGATATCGACCGTCGACTTCACGTCGGCGACACGGCCGAGGTCTGCGGGGATGCCGTTGGGACGTTCGTCCGGAGCGACCCCGACGCCGGCATCGACCGGCACGAGCAAGCGATCTTTGCTGTAGATGAACGCGCCGCGGCGGTAGTCGGACATCTCGAAGCGCGGCGTGAGTACGATCGCGTCAGTCGGACACGCCTCTTCGCACATCCCGCAGAAGATACAGCGTAGCTCGTCGATCTCGTAGGTCGCGGCATAGCGCTCGGCTGGCGACGTGCGATCCTCGGGCGTGTTCTCGGCGCCGATAACGGTGATCGCATTAGCCGGGCATGCGCTCGAGCACAGCTCGCAGCCGATACAGCGCTCTTTCCCGTCGGCGTAACGACGCAGTTCGTGCAGGCCGTGAAAGCGCGGCGCGTGCTGCTTCTTTATCGTCGGATATTCGATCGTCGGTCGCTTGGCGAACATGAACTTGAACGTAATGCCAAGGCCGCGCAAGATTGCACCGACGTTGTAGAGTTGTTTACGCATGTTTATTGACGCCCTGTTGGCGGCACCAGCGCTAAATGGGGGTGCCCTGGGGGAGAATTGTGCATGGCAGAATGTTTAATGCACCCCCTGGTCGGGGGGCCCCACGAAGTGGGGGGCGCGGAGGCTGGGCCGAAGCGCCTTTTAACCACGGAATGCCACCACAATAGCAGTCACGATCAAATTGAGCGTCGCGATCGGCAGCAGCACTTTCCAGCCAAAAGCCATCAGCCGGTCGTAGCGGAAGCGCGGCAGCGTCGCCCGCAACCACATATAGAAGAACATGAAGGCTGCGACCTTGATGATGAACCACACAATGCCGGGAATCGGCAAGCCGCCCAGACCAACCGGCGCGTTCCATCCGCCCAAGAAGAGCAACGACGCGATGCACGAGACGGTAAGCATGTTCACGTACTCGGCGATGAAGAACAGTCCAAAGCGCAACCCCGAGTATTCGGTGTGAAATCCCGCAACGAGTTCGGTCTCGGCTTCGACCAAGTCGAACGGCACGCGATTGGTCTCCGCCACCGCCGTGATCACATAGATGATGAAGCCGACGAACTGCGGACCGATAAACCACCAGGTATACTGCGCGTTTACGATGCCGTTGAGCGAGGTCGTACCAGCCATGATCAGCACGCCGATCAACGAGAGCGACATACCGAGCTCGTAGCTGATCATCTGCGCGGTCGCGCGCACGCTGCCGAGCAACGGATACTTCGATCCCGATGCCCAGCCGCCAAGCGTGATGCCGTAAACTCCGAGCGACGTGATCGCCAGCAAGAACAGAATACCGGCATTCACGTCCCCGATCGCCCACGGCGAACCCGAAGCACTCGCGCCAAACGGAATGATCGCGTAGACCGAAAACGCCGTGAGCAACGAGATAAAGGGCGCAAGCCGATAGATCAGCGGGTCGGCGGTCTTCGGCGTGAGGTCTTCCTTTAGAATGAGTTTGGCCGCGTCGGCTGCGGGCTGCATCAACCCCCACGGTCCAACGCGATTGGGCCCCGGACGCAGTTGCATCCACCCGAGCACCTTGCGCTCGGCGAGCATCGAGTAGGCAAAGGTCGTCACGACCACGAGTAAAAGAATCGCCGACTTGACGAGGATCACGAGCCAATCCGGGACCGCGGCGAGCGCGCTCACGCTTCCACCGTCTGCGTAAGCAACGCCACAACGCGCTCGTCGTGTGCGGCGGTCCCGCCGCCGTCCCAAAGCGTCCGCGGCTCTCTGGCCTGCGTGCGTGTCGCACCGCTGTGGTAGAGCGCGTCACCAAATGCACCCGCGAAGACATTCTGCGCTCGCGCGATCACCGCAGCGTCGAGTTCTTCGATCGTCGGCAGCGTGAGGTCGAATTGTTGCGCAAGGCCGATCAGCATCTCCAAATCCGAAAGCGGACCGACCGGCGCCTCGAGCGATGCGTTGACCGGCAGTAGATCGCCGGTGAGATTGATCGTCGTGCCGCTCTTTTCGAACGCACCCTTGGCCGGGAGCACCAGATCGGCCAGCGCTGCCGTCTCGGTCATAAACAGGTCGCTGACCATGACGAACGGCGTGGCATGCAGCGATGCTCGCACCAGATCGGCGTCGGGCGCATTGCGTACGGGATTGACACCGAAGAGCGAGAACACAGCGAGCTTCCCATTGCGGCCCGCATCGAACATCAGCGCCGCATCCATCCCGCCGTCGATCGGCAACATGCCCATCGCTTCGGCACCGCGCGCGTTTGGCTGCTCGCTCGCAATATACGTTACGACATCGAGTCCGCTCGATGCATCGGCAAGAACTCTTCCCAGCTCGAGATCGACGCCGTCCCATACGATCGCAACCTTCGCTCCGCTGCGAACCTGGCCGAATGTCGCAGCCGCGTCGGCTTGCGTGACGTGTACGATCTGTGCGCCCCCACGCTTTGCCTTGAGCGCACGAAGCCACATCACCGGTGCAAGTTCCGCCGGCGAGGACAAGCCCGCAACGACGATTGTGTCCGCGCGTTCGAGTGCAGCATAATCGCCGCTACGCGCGCCCGGCGAGGCCTGCTGCTGGCGGCCACCACGCCAATCGAGATTGCGCACACCGATCGTGCGGAAGATCTGCTGCAATAAGAACGCTTCTTCGTTCAACAAGCGGCCGCCGCCGATCGCCCCGGCGTTGCTACCGGCACCCTTGATCGCGCGCGCCCAGAGCGTGAAGGCATCGTCCCAACCGATCTGCACGAAGCTTCCACTGCGACGGAAGAGCGGCTGCGTGATGCGTTCGGCTGAGGTGTAAAAACCGATGTTGTAGCGCCCGCGATCGCACAGCCAGCTGTCGGAATAGCGATCGTCGTCTTCAACCGACATCGTGCGCAATACGGTCCCGTGGCGCACGTCGGAAAACTGTTGGCAGCCCACGGGGCACTGCGTGCAGGTGGTCTGCGTCCGATTGAGATCCCACGGACGCGACTTGAACCGATAGGTCTTCGACGTGAGCGCGCCAACCGGGCAGATCTCGGTGACGTTGCCGGTAAAGTGGTGACGGTACGCCGCGCCGGTCGCGGTCGCGATGATGTCGTTGTGCCCACGGTCTTTTACGATCAGCTGTCGCTCGTCGGCGATAATATCGTCGAAACG
This sequence comes from Candidatus Aquilonibacter sp., assembly GCA_049678885.1. Taxonomy (GTDB): domain Bacteria; phylum Vulcanimicrobiota; class Vulcanimicrobiia; order Vulcanimicrobiales; family Vulcanimicrobiaceae; genus Aquilonibacter. The sequence goes on from JBAUEZ010000035.1 coordinate 7,387, forward strand.
CACGCAGCGCTGACACACGACGCAACGCTCTTCATCGAGCACGATCGTCGGCCCGAGATCGACGCCTTTGGGTTTGCTCAACTTCGGATCGGCGACGTCGGAGCTGCCGCGGCCGTAGGCCATCGCGTAGTCTTGCAGATCGCACTCGCCGCCCTTGTCGCAAATCGGACAATCGAGCGGGTGATTCACGAGCAAGAGTTCGAGGATCATCCCGCGTCCGGCATCGACCTTCTCGTTACGGGTGTGCACGACCATACCCTCAGAGACCGGCGTATTGCACGCGATCTGCAACTTGGGCATGCCTTCGATCTCGACCAAACAGACACGGCACAGTCCCGCCGGTCCAAGTTTGGTGTGATAGCAGTACACCGGAATCTCTTGTTTGACGGTCTTCGCAGCTTCGACCAACCACGTTCCCTTCGGAACCTGCACGGGCACACCATCGATCGTGAGGTTGACGAGATCGCTCATGCTTCGATGGCTTCTTTCAGCAGACGTGCTTCGAATTGTTGCGGGAATCGATTGAACATCGAGAGCAAGAACGGTTCGATCGAATCGCCGAGCGCGCAGAGGTTCAAGCCGGTGATCGTGTGGCCAACGCGCCGGATCATCTCGAGATCGCTGCGCATCCCGCGTCCTTCGACGAAGCGGTGCAGCACGCGCTCGAGCCAGTGGCCGCCTTCGCGACACGGTGTGCATTGCCCGCACGATTCGTGCGCGTAGAAGCGCACCATGTTGAACGCGGCTTTGACGAAGTCGGTCGTGTCATCGAAGACGGTGAACGCGCCCGAACCCATCATCGAGCCGGCCTTCGCCATCGACTCGTAGTCGTACGGATAGTCAAGGTGCTCTTCGAAGATCGCGGCCGATGAGCCGCCGCCGGGTTGTACGGCCATGAACGTGCGTCCCGGTCGCAGGCCGCCCGCGATCTCGATCAACTCGCGCACGCTCGTGCCGAGCGGGACTTCGTAATTGCCCGGCTTCTGCACGTGGCCCGAGATCGACACGATCTTGTAGCCTTTGCTGCGCTCGGTGCCCACGGCAGCGAACCACTCCGGTCCTTTCTCGAGGATCGGCACGAGATACGCCAGAGTCTCAACATTGTTGACGACGGTCGGCGCGCCGTACAACCCAGCGACGGCCGGAAACGGCGGCTTCAAGCGCGGTTCGCCGCGCTTGCCCTCGAGCGAATTGAGCAACCCGGTCTCTTCGCCGCAGATGTACGCACCCGCGCCGCGATGCACCGTCAGTTCGAGATCGTAGCCTTTGCCAAACAGGTTTTTCCCGACCAACCCTGCGGCGCGTGCCTCGGCAAGCGCCTGCATGAAGATCTCGTACCCGCGCTTGAATTCGCCACGAATATAGATGAAGGCGTGATGACAGTTGATCCCATAGGCGCCGAGCAAGATGCCCTCTAGCACCAAGTGCGGCGTCTCTTCGAGCAACATGTGATCTTTGAACGTGCCGGGCTCCGCCTCGTCGCAGTTGCACACGAGATAGCGCGGGAAGACGTCCTTCGGCAAAAAGCTCCACTTGCGGCCGGTGGGGAAACCCGCACCGCCGCGTCCTCGCAACCCGGACTTGTCGCACGCTTCGAAGACATCTTGCGGCGTGAGGTCGCGCACTGCGCGCTCCCACTGTTTGTACCCACCACGCTCGCGATAGACGTTGATGTCGCGCAGATTTGCCTCGCCGATACCGGCCGTCAACACTTTAGTGACCGGCATTGATGATGCCGCCTTCCTCGTCGACGAGTTCAGAAACGCTGCGCGCGTCGCGCACGAAGCGTTCGCGCGAACGTCCCGTGAACGAAATGCCTTTGTCGACAAAACTGTCGAGCATGATCACGCCGGTTGGATCGCCGACACCGCCGGCGTTATTCGGATCGCTCGAGGTGCGCGTACCCGGCGACTTGCCGCCGGTGCCGACCTCACCGTCTTGCTTGACCTTCCACGTGCGCCCGGGCTTCTCGGTTTGCACGAGCGGTTTGACCGCATACGTGCCTGCGCGCATGCCCGCGAGCATATCGTCGATCATGGCCGGCGTGAGATCGTAGACGAATTCCAGATTCACTTGCATGCACGTCGCGCGATCGCACGCGGCCAGGCACTCGACTTCTTCATACGAGAAGAGACCGTCCTCGGTCGTTTCGAGATGGCCGACACCGAGCTTCTCGCGGAAGTATGCCATGATGTTCTCCGCGCCGCGCAACTCGCACATCAACCCGCGACAGACCTGCAGCGTGTACTTGCCGACCGGCCTGCGGAAAAACAGCGTGTAGAACGAGACCGTCGACTCGACTTCAGCCGGCGTCAGCTCGAGCAGCTCGGCTACGAACTCCATCGTGTCTTGCGACACGAAACCTTGGCGCTCTTGGAAGAGGTGCACGATCGGCAAGAGTGCCGAACGCGGATGCTCGTACTGCGCCATCAACGCCTGGCACTGCGGCTTCAGCTCATTCGCCTCCGCATTAAAATCGAAATCCGTCACTCGCGAACGCTCCCTTGTCGCTTCCCCGAGAGGTATTGCGGGTTGGAGCCGCTCACGATTTTTCCATCCTGGAAAAATCGCTGCTGCCTTTCTCGCGCCTCTCGCCGTCCTGGCTCCGGCGCTCGTACAGAGCCTCCCACCCGCAACACCCCATCGGGATCACTATGCAGGAAGCGATTCGCTCGCTCGGCGTTTGCCAAGCGAAAGCTCGAAGTTTTGCGCCATTCGCAGG
>JBAUEZ010000036.1:0-13013 GCA_049678885.1 Candidatus Aquilonibacter sp.
GTGCTGCGCGGCGCGCGCAGTATCGTATGCATCGCCGTGCCGTACGCGACGCCGCAAACGCGTCGCCCACCGTTACACGGGCGCGTTTCGAACTACGCGTGGTCGCTCGACTACCACCGGCGCATGCGCGAGCTCTTGGGAGGCGTCGCGCGTGCGATCGACGATGCGGCCGGTGCACCTGTCACTGCGATCGCCTGCGATACGAAGCCGATCGCCGAACGCGCATTCGCGGCGCGATCCGGTTTGGGATGGATCGGCAAACACACGAACCTGATCTCGCCGGCGCTCGGCTCGTTTGTGTTTCTGGGTGAGGTGATCACGACGCTCGAACTCGAGCCTGACGCGCCGCTGCGCAAAACGTGCGGGGCGTGTACACGCTGCATCGAAGGCTGTCCGACCGGAGCGTTGCGCGGCGACTACACGATCGACGCAACGCGTTGCATCGCCGACCTCACGCAACGGACCGATCCGATCCCGCGCGAGATGCGCCCCTTGATCGGCGATTGGGTCTGGGGCTGCGATATCTGCCAGGTCGTTTGTCCCCCGACACGCAACGCAGGCAACACGGGGAGCCCTGCGTTCGTTCCGTTCGATGGAACGGTGGCCGCGCCGTCGCTCACAGAGCTTCTTCAACTTCGAGGCGGAGAATTCAAGCGGCGCTACACGCGCACAGCGATGGGCTGGCGCGGTGCCGCGGTGCTCCGCCGCAACGCCGCGATCGGGCTCGGCAACGCCCTCGACCGTTCGGCGATCCCGGCCCTTGGAGCCGCGCTCGCCGGAGACCCGCACCCGATGGTGCGTGGCGCGGCGGCTTGGGCACTCGGGCGGATCGCTGCACCGCGTGCGCTCGAAGCGCTGCGCGAATGCGCCGTCACCGAAGCCGATCCCACCGTACGAGAGGAGATTGCTGCCGCGCTGCCATGAACACGTTCGCGAAATTCGTCGGCCTGGTCATCGGATTGGCTTGCGTGCTGCCCTTGCGCACTGCTGCCGCGGACGACTTGCTCGCGCGCATGTCGGCGATCAATCCGGATTTACACAGCTATACCGCAACCGTGCGCGCGCACGTCGCGCTCACGACGTTTCCGTTTATTGCGACCGACATCGTCGCCACTTACTATCATAAGGATCCCGATCTCGACAAGCTTCAGGTGACGAGCGGCCTGCCGATCATCGCGCAAGGCTTCTCCAAGCTCTTTGCGCACATCGAACCGCCCGGGCGCTGGAATATTCTGTATACGATCGCCAAGAGCGCTGACGACGGGAAAACGACGAACCTGACGCTGGTTCCGCGCCAGGCGGGCAACATCAAGAAGATCGAGGTCCTCGTCGACAACGCGTCGGCCACGATTCTCGCGATGCGCTGGATGTACGTCAACGGGGGCTGGCTCTCGATGAACGAGCACTACAGCGTGGTCCAAGGGAATACGATGGTTACTTCGCAGACGGGCCACGTGGAAGAGCCCGGGTATATCGGCGACGTGACCACGACCCTCTCCGGGTACCAGATCAACCCCGATCTGCCCGATTCGATGTTTGCGCAGTAGGGGCCGGTCACAGACGCCGCCATGGTGCCGTTGTACGGAAAAGGGGGACCAGAACGCATGGAGGAGGTCTACCTCACCACGCAATCGACGGCAGGCGTCCAAGTGCGCATCGAAGCCTTGGTGCGCGAGTACCAGTCGAAGCTGGCGCGCTACTTGCGGCGCATGGTCGGTGACAGCGAACTCGCGCTCGATCTGACCCAGGACGTGTTTCTGGCGGCGTTTCGAACGCTCCAGCGCGATCCGGATCGACCGCTGACTGCGGGGTGGCTCTACAAGACTGCGACCAACGGGGCGATCTCGCACCTGCGGCGCCGCAAGATCATCCGCATGCTGCCGCTCGATCGCGAAAGCGACGACCGGTCGTGGCGGATCGATGAGCGCAGCGCGGCATCGGTCGACTTGCAGGCGGCGATTGCAAAGCTGCCGCCCGAGCAAGCCGCAGCGGTCTTGCTGACGAGCTATGCGGGCTACTCCTCCAATGAGGCTGCAACGATCCTCGGAACCTCGCCCGACGCCGTTCGTCAACGCGTCTGTCGAGCGATGAAAGTGTTGCGGTCGGTAATGACGGAGCAACTGTGACCAAAGGGTGTTCGCGAGCTGAAATCCTTGGCGGAGCGATCGCGCTCGGCGAAGCGAGCGAAGCAGAACGCGAAGAATATCGCAACCACATCGCGACCTGTGCGTCGTGCCTTGCTGCACTTGGCGGTGAGCGCGAGATCGAACGCGTCATGGCGAGCGTAGCGCAAGCGCGAGACGCCGAGACGTGGGAGCCGATCCCGCGCCGGCTAAGCGACGGTTCGCGCGTGCGCGTCTGGACCACCGGCGCAGCGGTCCTTGCCGCGGCGCTGGCGATTTCGTTCGGCGTGCATGCCTTGCTCGCAACAACCGTGCGCGCGCCGTCAATCGAACCGAAACCCGTCGCGGTCGAGCATGTAACGCCGTTCCATGTTGCGCTCGAACATCGCGCGCGTGTCGCCGCGGCTACGGTGCCGGTTGCCAAGGCGACGCAACGTCCGCCGAGCATGGTGGTCGTGCACAACGTGATCGAGCGTCACGGCAATGCGGTAACGCAGACCACGACCCAGACGACCACGACACAAACCGAAGTGGCCATGGCGCCGATCGCGCAGATAACCGCACCGGCATCCAACGTGCCGATCTGGCGTCGCGACGAAGCGATGCCGTCGTCGCGCAGCAGCGCACAGCCCGCCACCACGGCGACGCCCGTCCTTGGCGGACGCGCGGAAGCAATGGCCGTAACGCCGGTGACGGTGGTGCGCGACGTCTTACCGCTTGGCGGCGATGCTGCAATTAAGCCGCAACCGGCGCCGATTGCGTATGCCGAGGGTGCGCAAGGGACGACCGCGTTTGAAGTGCAGGTCGACGAGCACGGGCTTCCGACAAAGTGTACGATTACGAAGACGTCGGGCTATCGCGCGCTCGATGTGGCGGTGTGCAAAGCAGCGATGGCCGCGCGGTATTCGCCGCGCATCGTAAACGGCAAAGCTACGCCGGGTCTGTATCGCGATGCCTTCACGTTCCGTCCAGCGACGGATGAGGATACGCCGCAGCCGCAGTAGTTAGTCGACCGACTTTCTAAAAAAGGCGAGCATCTTGTCGGCTTCGGGCATGATGCGAAATTCTTCGAAGCCCCAGCTCTTGGCTTGATTGATGGCGCGCGTGTTGTGCATCGAGATCAAGAACGTCAGCGTCTTGACCTTGCGCTTGATTGCGACGCGCTGCACTTCGCCGACGAGTTCGTTGCCCACTTCGGCCGGTGCACTCGGTTTGACGCGAAGGCTTTCCATCATCGCGACGTCCATGCCGTTGGCAGCCTCGGGGTCGTCGTAGCCCGGCGGCAACTTGAACACGAGTTGCACCATGCCGAGCAAACCGCTCTGATCTTCGGCAATGAGAATCACGCGCCGGCCGGCACGCTGCTCAGCGAGGCACATTGTCATACGAACGGTCCAGCTCTCACGCGCTGACGGCGCACCACTAAGCACGCCTTCGTTGGTAAGGCGTTCCACATCGTTCGTCTGCGCAAAACGCAGGAAGATCTTCCGGGCCACGGTGCCTTTCGTTACCTAAGGTGGAGAACGCGCCCCTTCGGACGAAGGTGCCCGCCCAGAAATGCTAACCCGCCGTCGAGCCGTATTCGCTATGGTCCTGATAATTCTTACGGGACTTATAAACGAGGGCTGTTCGCATCAGCGCGCGACCGTTTCGCACTCGGATGGCAGCCGGGGGGCTGAACTCTTCGCAAAAAATTGCCTGGTATGTCACAATTCCTCGGATAATGCAGCGCGCATCGGGCCCTCGCTGGCACACGAGGGACGCAAGCGAACCCTCGCGCAGATAACCCGGGCGATCGAAGAGCCAGACCCGCCGATGCCAAAGCTTTACCCCGGCACGCTCTCCGAGAAGGACGTTACCGACATTGCTGCTTACGTGAAGACCCTGTAGTGGCCCGTAACGCCAAGCAGTATAGTGACGCTGCTGGTTTTTTGAGATGATGAACGAGGAGTGATGAGCGACAAAAGCAGCGCTTTGCGAGCGAAGAGCGACGAAGTTCATCGCTCAAAAACCAACAGCCCTTCGGGTCACGGGCAGCACAAGAGTGGCTATGCTGCCTCCTCGCGCCTCGCCGATCACACGCGTGGTGCCCGTGACGGCACTACACACTTTGGCGTTACGGGCCACTAAGATCGAGAAGGTAATGGCGTCGCCCTTCATCTACCGCTTCGCGCACGATCTCCGCATCGAAGACCATGCGGGTTTGGTGCAGGCCTCGACGCATGGCGACGTGTTGCCGGTGCTGGTCATCGATCGTGCAATCGAAGCGCGGCTCGCGCGCTCGCCGCGGCGTGCAGCATTCTTCTGCTCGGCGGTGGCCGCGCTCGATAGCGCGCTGCGCGAACGTGGAACGCGACTGCTGGTGCGGCGTGGCGCCGCCGGCGCGACCTTGAAGAATATCGCACGCGCATCCGCGGCGACCGGCGTTGCATGGAGCCTGAGTTATCATGGCACCGGCGTCGCCGGCGACGCGCGCGTGCAGTCGGAACTCGAAGAAGCAGGGTTGCGTGCGATCACCGTGCATGACGCGCCCGCGATTCCACCCGATGATACCGCGGCCGCGCGACCGAGCGGAGGCGACGGCTATCGCGCGTTTGCGCCCTATTACGACGTGTGGCGCTCGCTGCGTCCGGCATCGTATGATGCGCCGCTTCTCGTACGCTTTGCGCAGAGCGACTTGCAGAGCGAGGCGCTTCCCGTGCCGCACGAATTCGGCGCGAACGAGCGTATTGTTGAAGCCGGCCACGCGGTTGCGGCGGGGCTGCTGGAGCGCTTCCTGAGCGGCGATGCCGTGCAATACGCGGTCGCAATGAACGTACCGAGCGACGATCGCACGTCGCATCTCGCGGTGCACCTCTCGTTCGGAACGATCGCCGCGCGGACCGTGCTGCGCGCAACACTCGAGCGACTCGATGATCCATTTTTGCTGAGCGAAGAGCGCGTCTCGTTGCGTCTCTTTCTGCGCTCGCTCGCGATGCGCGACTTCTTTCTGCAACTCGGCTATTTTTACGGACCGATCGACGACGAAGCGCTGCAAACCAAGATGCGCGGCTTTCCGTTTGCGCGCTCGCATCCGGCACTCGACAAATGGATCGGCGGCAAGACGGGATTTCCGCTCGTCGACGCGGGCATACGGCAACTGCACGAAACCGGCTGGATGCACCCGCACGTGCGTTCCGTCGTCGCATCGTTTCTCTGCTTCGATCTCGGTGTCGACTGGCGCATCGGCCGCGATGAGTGGGATCGCTGGTTAATCGAAGACGATCCCGTGCTTGCGAGCGGCAATTGGCAGTGGATCGCCGGCGTTGGCGCCGACATGGCGCAGTATCCGCGCATTTACAATCCGGAAAAGCAGCGGCGCCGCTTCGATCCGAGCGGCGCCTACGTCAGACGTTGGATTCCCCAGCTCGCGCGGTTACCGATGAGCGCCTGGAGCGGCGGACGCGATGAGGACCAACTTACACTGCCCTTCTTCGCCGGCGATGCGTATGCGCGTCCGGTCGTCGATCACGAGCACCGAGCCCGTAAATTTTTAGAGCGTTATGGGGCGTATCTTCATCGAGCGCTGATAAGTTAGCGTTCTATGCCGGCATTCTTTCGTCGAGCCAGTCGCTAATAACGGGAACGCGAACCGGTTCGCCGTGCCAGGCCTTGATGCCGAAGACCACGCTCGAAAGGATGAAGAGCGGAACCATCGCGGCCAGCACCACGTACGATGACCAGTTGAGGACCGGGATGAACGTTGTCAGCTCGAGCATTCCCCAGAAGGCGGCGAAGCCGACGTTGAACCCGAGCGCTTGCAGCGCTTGGCGCTTGATGTACTGCGACTTTTTCGAATCGAGTAGCGCCAGCAACGCGAGCGGCCACAGCGGATAACCGAGCGCAGCAAGCGCGCGCGTTTCGACCGGATCGTCCGAGATCGTGCTCATCGTCGCGCGCGATGGCGCGGCCGGCGGTGCGCTCGGGCGCGGCGGCACTTGGCCGTAAATTTGTTTGCGTTCGCCGACGGTCGCCTCGATTTTTTGGCCCAAGCGGCAGCTCGGGCATCCACCCTGCTCGTCGCGGCACGTCGCGCAGATCGCCTTGCCACAGTGCGCGCACGGCGCTATCGACGGAACGTTCGAGTGAAAATAGCAGTCCATAATTGTTGCGTCTCGCTCCAATCCTACACCCTCGACTACCGCCTGGTATGGCTGCAGGTTTCACCCGCGGCGGGCCGCAAGGGCTCTTCCGATGACGCAAGGGGCACCCCCACGAACGCATGGTTCCACGGTTGCGCGGCTGGCGCGCGAAGGGCGCCCCCACTACCCGCGCCTGTTCCTGGCGGTCGCGCTGGGCGCTATCAACAGCCTACTCTTGCTCGTCGGTCCGTGGGCGTTCGGCGTCATCATCAATAAGGTCGTCGAACCCGCGACCCACCATCAGCAGCCCGATCTGCGGGCGTTCTATCTTTTGCTTGGCGCTACGGGCCTGGCGCTGTTACTTTCCAATCTCGCGACCTACGGAACGAACTACCTCACAACGCTCTCGGGACAACGCTTCCTCGCTAAGCTGCGTCAGGGACTGTACGAACGGCTCCTCCGCTTGCCGCTCCAAGTCTTCGACGGCTGGCGTCCGGGCGAACTGATCGCGCGCTTCAATAGCGATCTGCAAGTGATGAGCGACGCGGTCAGCGTCTCGCTGCCGCAGTTGATCAACGCGTCCCTGACGTTCTTGGCCTCGTTCAGCGCGATGATCTACATCGACTGGCTGCTCACGCTGGTACTGATCGCGATCGCGCCGGTGATGTCGCTTGCGGTCTCGCGGTTTCAGAAATTGATTGCGTCGAGCATGCAGCGCTCGCAATCACGCATTGCCAATCTCTCCGCCACCTTGACCGAGATTCTCTCGGCGCAACGCATCGTCAAGGCCTTCGGCCGCGAAGATTTCGAAGAGAAGCGCTTTCGCCATCGGAATGACGACTATTTCGGCGCCTTCATGAAGGTCAATCAGTTCGTCTACATGCAGCCGGTGGTGATTTCGTCGATCCTGACCTGCGGCGTGATCGTGATCATTTGGCTGTCGGTGCGCGAGGTGCTCGTTGGCCGTCTCAACAGTGGTTTGCTCTTCAACTATTGGTTGCTCGTCGTAAACCTTGTCAATCCGATGAACCGGATGGCCGCGTTTTTCGGCGATTTGACCAAAGCGCTGGTCTCGACCAGCCGCGCCTACGAGCTGCTCGACCTGCCGGTGGAAGAAGAGGCGGTCGACAATCCTGCACCGATGCCGCGCATCGCCGGACGTATCGAATTCGATCGCGTCTGGTTCTCATACGACGGCGAAGAGCCCGCGCTTGCCGAGGTGACGGCGACGATCGCTGCGGGCGAAATCGTTGCGCTTGTCGGACCGTCAGGCGCGGGGAAGACCACGCTGGTCAATCTGATTCCGCGCTTCTATCGTCCACAGCGCGGTGCCGTACTGATCGACGGCATCGACATCGCGCAAGTACGGTTGGCGGATCTGCGCGCTCAAATCGCGATCGTACCGCAAGATCCGCAACTTTTCCGCGCATCCGTGGCCGACAACATCCGCTACGGCCGGCTCGATGCGACCGATGCGGAGGTGCACGCCGCCGCAGTCGAAGCCAACGCCGACGAGTTTATTCAAACCTTACCGGAAGGTTACGCGACGGAAGTGGGCGAGCGCGGGTATCGTCTCTCCGGCGGACAGCGGCAACGGATTGCGATTGCGCGCGCCATCGTCCGCGATCCGCGCATCCTGATCCTCGACGAGGCAACCAGCGCGTTGGATCGTCACTCGGAGGCGCTGATCGAATCGGCCCTCGACCGGCTGCTCCCGGGCAGAACGACCGTGATCATCGCGCACCGGCTTTCAACGATCCGTCGCGCGAACACCATCCTTTATATCGAGGCCGGACGCGTCCTCGAAGCCGGCTCGCACGACGCGCTCATCGCCCGTGACGGCGCCTATGCGCGTCTGCACGCTGCGCAGTTTACAGCTTAGCAAGCACCTTAAGCCCTGACTGCCGCAGGCCGATATCTCTGAGGATGGCTGATTTCGGCATACTTCCGCTCGGGGAAGCGACCACGCTCCTCGGCGAGGCGACCAAGGGCGCTAAGCTCGAACACGACCAGATCGCGAATAACATTGCGAACGTCAACACCCCTGGTTTCAAGACGTCCTCGGTCGATTTCCGCTCGGCGCTGCAGGCGAGCCTAGGCGTTCCCGAAGATCCCGATGCGCTTGCGATGGCGACCGACGACGATCGCCAATTTGCGATCGGTGATGCCACCGCACCGGTGCCGTACGATCCCACGCCGACGGTCGATGATACGACCACGATGCGCGTCGACCAATCGAATGTCGACATCGATCAGCAGATGGCGGAACTTTCGGAAAATACGGGCTACCAGCAAACGGTCTCCCAGCTGTTGCAAGAGCAGTATAAATTCTTCCGCGAAGCCGCAACGGAGTCGACGTCGTAATGGGCTACTACGACTCAGTCGAGGTCAGCGCGTCCGGTCTCTCGGCCGAACGGCTCGCGATGGACGTCATCGCCAACAACATCGCTAATGCGAACACGACGCGTACGCCACAAGGCGGCGCCTTCAAGCGCCAGCTGGTGGTTTTCGCGCAGAAAGCGGCGGCGCCGGAAGGCTCCGACCAGATCGGCGCGTCCGGCAACGACGATCCGTTTGCTCCGCCCGATCCGTTCGATCCGCAGACCTCGAACCCGGCCCAAGTCGAGGGCGTGCAAGTCCTCGGCATTCAGGACGACCAGAGCCCCGACCGCCTGCAGTTCGATCCGAGCAATCCCGAGGCTGACGCGCGTGGGTACGTACACTATCCCAACGTGGAAATCGTCAAGGAGATGGTCGATCTGATGGCCGCCTCGCGCGCCTACCAGGCGAATGTTGCGGCGATCACGGCATCACAAAACATGAGCGCCTCGTCCCTCTCGATCCTCAAGAGCTGACGGAAGAAGTAGAAGAAGTAGATGGATATCAGCAACAACTACGGCGACGCGATGAGCAAAGTCTCGCCGGGCACGTTCGCTCCCGACATCAGCCCGCAAGGTCCCAAGGCCGAGCCGCTGCCCGATGATGCGACCGGAGCTGCCGGCGGTGTCACCTTTAAGGACACCCTGGCCGGTATGCTCAACCACGTCAACGACCAGATGACCGACGCCGCGCAGAAATCCGAAGACTACGCCCTCGGCAAGAGCAACGACCTCGAAGGGGCGGTCAAATCGGTCCAAGAGGCCGGCCTCGCGCTGCAGATGACTTTGTCTGTACGGAACAAGATAATGTCGGCATACACCGAGATCTCCCAGATGCAGTTCTAACCCCAAAAATTTAGGGCTAACGGCGACCCCGGTCGCCTCCAGCGAAGGCTCGAAGTTTTGCGCCATTCGCAGGAGGCGATTTTCATTTGATCGTGGCGCAAAACTCGCGCAGCAGGAGCGGCACACGAGGTGCCGCGAGGAGCGGCTTCGCAGGGGGCGACCGGGGTCGCAAGGGCTGCCCTTAAATTTATCCCCACCCGTGCCGAAACTCTGAGTAAGTACCAGTAGTTTGCTGGTGCTTGCGGCCTGGACTACCTTGCACGAAGGGTGGAAGGCCGAGTGAGACCCGACTGATTGACGGTCTCGCGCAACCGGGAAACCGGAAACCGTTCGTGCGGAGGTTTTTTCTTTTGGTACGTGGCTTGTACTCGTCTGCGAGCGGAGCGCTCGTAGCGGAGAGTATGGCGGACAACGTGGCGAACAATCTCGCCAACGTGAACACCAGCGGCTTCAAACAGACGCTGCTGCAGATTCAGTCCACACCCTCGCTCGATATTTACCGCATTCAAACGGATCCGGGCAAAACGTCCGGCAATCCGCTGCCCGGCCGTCCCGTCTCGCAAGAAGTGGGGCTGCTCGGCACGGGCGTGCAGGTCTACGATACGCCGACGAGTTTCGATCAAGGCCCGCTGCAAAACACGGGCAATCCGCTCGACGTCGCGATCTCGAACACGGCAAATGCGTTCTTCACGATCCAGACGGCGAACGGCATACGTTACACGCGCGACGGCGAGTTCGCGGAAGATGGCCAGGGCGTCTTGCGCACGCACGACGGCAACCCCGTGCTCAACACGCAAGGTCAGCAGATTCAACTGCAGCCGGGCGGCGGCGCGATCACGATTCAGCCTGACGGCACGATCTATCAGACTTCCGCAAATCCTGGCGCGGGCAATCAAGCCGCCGCGGTCGGACAACTGCAAATGACGCAATTCAACAGCCTCCTGAATCTGCGTCCCGAAGGTACAAACAATTACGCGATTAGCGGCAACGCGGCGCAACCGAACCCGACGACGGCCGCGACCGTGCAACAAGGCTACATCGAAGCGAGCAATTCCAACGTCGTCAAGTCGATGGTCGATCTGATCACGGCCGAGCGTTGGTTCGACGCAAACGAGAAGTCGGTCAAGACCCAAGATGACGCAACCAACACGGCCATCGCGATGGTCGGCAAGACGAGTTAGCGAGGAGCTGAGTAAACCCATATGATGCGAGCACTCTTTACTGCAGCAACCGGCATGGTGGCCCAGCAGTACAACATGGACACAATCTCCAACAACCTCGCGAACGTCGATACCGCGGGCTTTAAGAGCAATCAGGCACGCTTCCAAGACCTGGTGTACCAGAGTCTCTCGGTTCCGGGCGCGCCGATCGGCGCATCGGTTGTTCCGGTAGGCCAACAGGTCGGTTTGGGCGTCAACGTTTCGGACTCCGAGAAAGTCTTCACGCAAGGCTCGCTCGTGCAGACCGGCAACAATCTCGACGTCGCAGTCGAAGGCGACGGATTCTTCCAGATCACGCTTCCCGACGGCACGACGGCATACACGCGCGACGGCTCGTTCAAAGAGGATGCGAACGGTTCGATCGTGACAGCCGATGGCTACTTCGTGCAGCCGCAGATCACGATTCCGCAGAACGCGCTCTCGGTCTCGATCCAGTCCGACGGTACGGTCACCGCGCAAGTGCCGGGCAGCGTGCAGCCGCAGACGCTCGGGCAATTGCAACTCGCGCGCTTCGTGAACAATGCCGGCCTGTCGCCGACCGGGCAGAACCTGCTGCTCGAAACCGGTGCGAGCGGTCCGCCGATCGTGACCACACCGGGTCTCAACGGCGCGGGCATTCTCGAAGGCGGATACCTGGAGAACTCCAACGTCTCGGTCGTCAACGAGATGGTCAATATGATCGTGTCGCAGCGCGCCTACGAGGCGAACTCGAAGGCGATCGGCGCGGCCGACAATATGTTGCAAACCGCTATCGCGATGTCGCCGTTCCAATAGGACGCTGATCGATGACGAAACTGCGTTCCGCCGCCCTCCTCCTCGCGCTCGCATTCGCATGCGTGCCGGGGATGGCGCGCGCGGCGGCGACGCAAACCGTCAAAGGCAGCAGCTTCGATGCACTGGCGACCCCGATCAGCAAAGCCGTGCGGCTGACCGGCGATGCGCAACTCGTCGAGGCGTATCCGGTGCCCGACCAAGTCGTGCCGGCGGGACGCATCGACCTCATCGCGCAAAGCGCGATCGTTAACCCAACGTTCGTCAACGTGCCGATTCAAGTCGATTTGGACGGTAGATTCCTGCGCCAGATCTTCGTCGGCTACCGCGTGCAGCGCTACGTGCAGACCGCCATCGCTACGCACGATCTCGTGCCGGGCGCGGTGCTGAGCGCAAGCGACATCAAGATGGCGCGGATCGTCTACACCGGCCAGCGCACGAATGGAACCGACGTGCTCGTCGGCCGCCGCGTCATCGCAGCGGTGCGCGCCGAGGCGCCGGTGACGATCGAGGGCACGCGTGTCGATCAGATCGTCAAAGCGGGGAACACCGTCAGCCTGATCGTCGACAACAACGGCGTTCGTATCGCGACCGACGTCGTGGCGCGGACCAGCGGTGGACTCGGCGATGAAGTCAGCGTTTACAATCCGCAGACCAGCAAGGTGCTTTCCGGCACCGTCATCGGTCCGGATCGCGTCGAAGTAAACCTTTCGGGGGAGACACAGTGATGCGCACTCTGCTTGCCGTGTTCGCATTCATGGCGCTCGTTGCGCCGGTCGCCGCATCGGCCGACTCGCTCTATCAAGCCGCGCCGCCGCCGTCCGCGCCTGGACATCCGCTGCGCTTGATGGCCGACCACCGCGCGGGACAGATCGGGGACCTCGTCTACGTGCAATTCGATCTCGCCGACGCAAATTCGCACACGAACAACTACTCGAGTGCGAAATCGGCATCGGCTAGCGGCGGCAACGGCACCGGTATCTTCAACTTGCCGCTGGTGCGCCTGAACAACAGCGTCTCCGGGCAGACGGCCGCGAACGTCGCGCAGTCGGCCGGCGGCGCCGACGCGTTCACCTCGACGATGATGGCCACGGTAACCGGCGTGCTCCCGAGCGGCGCACTGCAAATCACGGGTGATCAAGGCTTATCGGTCAACGGCCGGCAGCAGACGCTGCACATCACCGGCACGATTCGTCCCGAGGATATCGACTTTACGGATACCGTGCTAGCCTCGCACGTCGCGAACGTGCAAGCCTCGTTCAAGGGCGACGATCAGAAGAACAAGGGTCTGCTTTCGAGGATCATCAGTTGGCTATTTTAGCTCGTTCACTAACGGCGCTGCTCCTCGCGTTTGCCTGCGCGAGTTCGAGCGCGCTCGCGCAACAGTACTACGGTGGAACCTTCAATCGGCCCGTGCTCGTCAAAGACATCGCACACGTGCAAGGTGTCACCGGTAACCAACTAATCGGCTACGGTGTCGTCGTCGGCTTGCAAGGCACCGGCGACTCGACTTCGGTGATTTTCACCAGCCAGACGATTCAGAATATTCTCCAG
>JBAUEZ010000037.1:0-2324 GCA_049678885.1 Candidatus Aquilonibacter sp.
TTTCCGTGTTCGATCGCGCTTACGGTCTGGCGCGTCACGCCGGCGGCTTGCGCCAACGCGCGCTGCGTGAGGCCGCGTGCCGTGCGCACTCGCTCGAGGCCGGTGGCAACGATCCGTGACATAGAGGAAAGGATCATTGCCTAGCGGCTGGACCGCTCCTCCTAGCCGAAGACCAGCCGTTCGATCGCATCGGCAAGCGCGTCGTATTCGTCGTCGCCCATCTGGGTGCGCGCGCGGACGACGCGATATGAAAATGCCTGCGCGAAGAACGTGAGCGCGCTCGCGAGACGGGCACGTTCCGCCGGCGTCGTCGCAATAAAGCCGCGTTGCGCGAGGACCTCAAAATAGCGTTCGAATCCGCGGCGGCGCAAGAGGTTACGATCGCGTCCAACGGCCGTGCTCGTGCTCGAGGACGAAAGCGCGAGCAAGACGGCGCTTCCGGGCGGATTCTTCGCCAGCGCAATCGTCCACGCGCGCAGGCGCGCGCGCTCTGCATCGACGTCGCTCGCCACGTCGTGCAATTGCGCCAGGTGCCGATCCAGTTGATCGTTCGCATCGGCCCCGCATGCTTGCAACACCTCATCGCGCGATTTGAAGTAACGGTAGAGCGTTGCGGCCGTAACGCCCGCCTCGGCAGCGATGTCGAGCGCGGTGACGTCGCTCCATGGCTCGCGCCCGAGTAGACGTTCCAACGCCGCAATCAGCTTGGCGCGCGTTTCGCCCGCCTGGGCGCGCCGTCGCGGCGGCGCCTCGCCATGGCCCTTGCCGAGGTAATGCCAGCGGTTGCGGACCTTCCCGGTTTGCGGATCGCGATAGCTTTCCACTTTATAGCGGTAGTCGCGCCCGCGAATAGTCTTGGTTACTTCGTAGCTCATGTGGTAAATTAGTTATACAGTAAAGAATAAATTACCTACTACATGGCACTTGCGATAAAACCGTCACCGTCGAGGGTAACGCCGCCGGGCCCCGGGGCTGCGGCGCCGGTTGCCATTGCCGCGGCATCGCCGATCGCAATCATGCTGGTCGTCATGCTCGGGAATTTTCTCGGCCCGCTCTACTCGAGCACCGCAAATGTCGTTATTCCAAATCTCGTTGCCACGTTCGGATCCGACGTCGACACGATCGAATGGGTCGTCACCGGGTACATGCTCGGCTACTCGATCACCCTGCCGCTCGCTGGTTGGCTCGCCGACACGTACGGACGCAAGCGCATGTTTCTGATCGGCCTCGTGATGTTCACCGCCTTTTCGATCTGTGCCAGCATCGCGTGGGATGCGACGAGTCTGATCGGGTTTCGCATTTTGCAAGCCGCCGGTGGCGGCATCGTATCGCCGACCGGCATGGCGATCATTACCGACATAATTCCGCCCAAGCAACGTGGGAGCGCGCTCGGGATGTGGGGCATGGGTATGATGCTCGCGCCGGCGTTCGGTCCGTGGTTGAGCGGATTGCTCGTCGACAACTTCGACAACTGGCGACTGATCTTCTGGCTCGGCGTGCCATTCGGCGTCGCCGGAATCATTGCGGCATTGCGCATTCTGCCATCAGTGGAAGATCTACCGCGCAAAGATCCCGAGTTCGACTACCTCGGCTTCGCATTGCTGTCGTCGGCGCTCACGCTCTTCTTGGTTCCGCTGACGCAGGGCAATCGCGTCGGATGGGACGATCCGTGGATCGCCTGCTCCATCATCGCATCGGCACTGCTCTTTGGCGGTTTCCTTTGGCAAGAGCTGCACACGGACGCTCCGATGCTCGACCTGCGACTCTTCAACGATCGCGTCTTTTCCATCGCCGTCGGCCTGCGCAGCGTGCTTGGCATGGGGTACTATTTTTCACTCTTCTTGCTGCCGCTCTTTACGCAAACGATCCTTGGTTACGACCCCACGCAGGCGGGACTGATCCTGATGCCCGCCGGTCTCGTGATGGGGCTGCTGATGCCGATTTCCGGTGCGATCGCGGATCGCATCGGTGCACGCGTCCTTGTCTGCGCCGGTATGGCGATCGTCGCCTACGGCACATTTCTCTTCGCGCACATCGACGTCGACTGGTCGATGGCGCGCATCACGGTCGACAACATGATCCGCTCCGGCGCGATCGGCATTCTCTTCACGCCCCTAACCGCGGCAGCGCTCACGAACATCCCGCGCAATCGGATTGGGAGCGCCTCGGGTATTCTCAACACCGTCTGGCAAGTCGGAGGAAGCCTCGGCATCGCTGTCGGGCAAGCCTATCTAACGGCGCAATCGTCGAACCGTTACATCGACGTTGCGGCGTCTCTTTCTTCATCGCATATTCCGGTTCGCACATTTCTTCAGCACTTCGCC
>JBAUEZ010000038.1:0-6561 GCA_049678885.1 Candidatus Aquilonibacter sp.
CGCTGGCCGGTTCGCGGCAGTGGCTTGAGATCGACGGCGATCGCGACACGAACTACGAGATCGACCTGCGCGTGCCCGGCGCGCACAACCGCGCGAACATGGCCGCAGCGATCGCGGCAGCGGTCGAGTACGGCATCGACCCGTTCGAGATCGTGTGCGCGCTGCCCGAGATCGAGTTGCCGTGCGGACGCTACGAGCGCATCGCGCTGCCGAGCGGCGTCATGCTTATCTACGATGCGTACAACGCGAATGCCGCCGGAATGATGGCCGCGCTCGATGCATTCGCGGCAGAGACTGCGCCGCGGCACATCGCCTTGCTCGCAAGTATGGCTGAGCTTGGCGAGGGAGCCGCGGATCTGCATCGCCGCGTCGGCGGGCATGCGGCCGCAACCAAGGTCGACGTGATGCTCGTCGGCGGCGAATTCGCCGGCGAACTTGCGCTCGGCGCGCGCGATGCAGGCCTGTCCTCGGAGCGCATCGTGCCGTTCGTGACGAACGAACAAGCCGCGCGCTGGGTGCGCGATCATGCACGCGCCGGTGATGCCGTCTTGCTCAAGGGTTCGCGCAAATATAAGTTGGAAGAGATCGTCGAGGAGTTACGTCGTTGATCACGCGCGTTCCCGGAGTAGTGGCGATTCCCGTGCGCACGCGCATCGTGCACGAGGGCGACGATCTCGCCGCGCTGGTTGCTGCCGCGGTGCACGGCATCGCGCAAAAAGGCGACGTGATCGCGATCTCCGAGACGGCGGTTGCGATCGCGCAGGGCGAGTTTGTCGTCGCCGAACGCATTCGCCCGTCGCGCCTCGCGTACGTGCTCGCACGGCAAGCCGGTGCGATGGCAACGGTTAGCCAACCCGAATCGGTGCAGCTCGTGATCGATCAGGTCGGCGCGTGGCGTGTCTTTTCGGCAGCGGCGCAGCATGCGATCGCGCGCATCTTCGGCAAGCGCGGCCGCTTCTACGAATTGCTCGGCGAGGCGATCGCCGCGATCGATGGCTACACCGGGACGATGCCGCCCTACGAAGGCGCAATCGTGCTCGGACCCCGCGATCCCGACGGCGTCTGCGCGACGATCGCGGCGGCGACCGGCGTCGCTTGCGCGATCGTCGACGCGAACGATCTCGAGAAAGCGCACGTGCTCGGCGCATCCGCCGGCGCCGATATCGCCTCGGTCGAGCAAGCGCTGCTGGACAACCCGCATGGCAATAGCGACGAGCAGACGCCGATTGTGGTGTTGAAATGGCGTTAGTACTACTCTTTCACGCGCTGGGCGGCTTCGTCGTCGCGCTGATCACCGGTTTCATCGCGCTGCCGTTGCTGCGCAAGTTCCAGTTGCGCCAGTTTGCCTACGAGGACGCGCCGCAGTCGCACCAAGCCAAGACCGGCACGCCGACGATGGGCGGCGTCGTCTTCATCGTGCCGTTTCTATTGCCCGTTTTTGGTGCGATGCGCGATGCGTTGACGCTTCCGCTTTGCTTTCTCGTCGTCGCCTGCGGCGCGGTCGGCTTGCTCGACGATCTCCTTGGGATCACGCGCGGACGCAACAAAGGTCTGCGCGCGACCACGAAGCTGCTTGCGACCGCGCTCATCGCGATTATCTTTTTGCGTTGGATCGATGCAACGACGACGATCTTCCCGCGCGACGTGCTCTTCCGCGCTGGGAGCTACATGCTGATCGCCCCGCACTGGCTGTGGCTCCTGCTCGGCATCTGCGCCATCGCCGGAACGATTCATGCGGTCAATCTCACCGATGGGCTCGACGGCTTAGCAACCGGTACGATGATTCCGCCGCTGCTCGTCTTTGCGTCGCTCGCAACGCCGGTGTTCTCGCACGTGCCCGAAGATGCAGCCGCGATCGGCATCGGCGCGTGCCTCGCGTTTCTCTACTTCAACCGGCATCCGGCGAAGATGTTCATGGGTGATACCGGCTCGCTTGCATTGGGTGCGCTGCTTTCGGGCATCGCGATTCTTGAAGGTGAGATGCTGCTGTTGATCGTGATAGGCGGGGTGTTTGTTGCCGAAGCACTATCAGTCATAATGCAAGTGTCGTATTTTAAAGCTACCGGAGGAAAGCGGATCTTTCGCATGTCGCCGCTGCACCACCACTTCGAACTGGGTGGCTGGCCCGAGACCAAGGTCACGGCGCGCTTTTGGACCGCTTCGCTCATACTCTCTGCACTTGGATGGTTTCTCGTACGATGATGACCTTTGATGCGCGCGACACGATTCTCGTCATTGGCCTCGGCAAGAGCGGCCTGGCGTGCGTGCGCGTGCTGCGCTCGCGTGGCGCGGCGGTCTTCGCGACCGACGACAAGGCGCCGCACGATCTCGGCGAAACGCTCGCGACGATCGAAACGCTCGGTGCGCGTTTCGTTGCACCGAGCGAACTCGACTCGATCGTGGGCAAACTCACCTTGGCGGTGCTCTCACCCGGCGTGCCGCTCAACTCGCCGATGGTGATCGCCGTCCAGAACGCAAACATCCCGGTACTCGGCGAGATCGAAGTCGCGTTCCGCTTATGTAAGGCACCGATCGCGGCCGTGACCGGCACGAAGGGCAAATCGACGACGACCGCGTTGATCGGCCATCTGCTGCGTTCGTGCGGCAAGAGCGTGCGCGTCGGCGGCAACATCGGCAATCCGCTGATCGATGAAGTGCTCGATGCGCGGCCCAGCGATTGGGTCGTGGCCGAGGTCTCGTCGTTCCAGCTCGAGACGATTCGCGCGTTCAAACCGCGCGTTGCCGTGTTGCTCAATGTCGCGCCGGATCATCTCGACCGCTACCATTCGATGGATGAGTACGCTGAAGCCAAGTTCCGCATCGCGGCCAATCAAGGGTTCGACGACGTCTTCATCGGCAATCTCGACGACGAGCGCATCGCCTCGCTCGACGTGACGAAGAGCGAGCGCAGCATTCGTTCGCGCCAGCTCTGGTTTACGCTCGGCGAACGGCACGAGAACGCGACGATCTATCTGCAGGGCGACTTCATCGTCTACGCGCCGATCAGCGGCGATCCGCGCCCGGTCAAAGTGATGCGCAAAGACGAGATTCCGCTCGCCGGCGCGCACAACGTGCAGAACGTGATGGCCGCGTTGCTGGCGGCATATGCGGTCGGCTGCGAGACCGCGGCGTTGCGTGAAGGCGTGATGAGTTTTACCGCGATGCCGCACCGGCTGCAACCGGTCGACGAGATCGACGGCGTGCTCTACGTCGACGATTCGAAGTCGACCAATCCCGGCTCGGTGGTTGCTGCGCTGCGCGCTTACGACCGGCCGATCGTGTTGATCGCGGGCGGCCGCGCCAAAGGCACGGACTTCGTCGAGATGGGCGTCGCGACGCGCCAGCGCGCGAAAGCGCTCGTCGTGATCGGCGAAGCGGCCGAAAGCATCGCCGAAACGGCGAAGGGCGTCGAGACCGTGCGCGCCGGTTCCATGGTCGACGCCGTGCAGCAGGCGCGCGAACTCGCAACACGCGGTGACGTGGTGCTGCTCTCGCCGGGCTGCGCGTCCTTCGATATGTTCCGTTCGGCAGAAGATCGTGGCGAGCAATTCGCTGCTGCGGTGCACGCATTGGGGCAACCCGCCGGTGCTTAGCGCGAAAGCGGGTCCGGCGACGCGCCGCGCGTATATCGCCAAGCCGCCCGACACGCTGCTGTTCTTTTCGATCGCTTCGCTGGTGGCGATTGGTCTGGTGATGATCTTCTCGGCTTCGAGCGCCGTTGCGCTGGTCGAGCATCACGACGTCGCGTATTACGCGAAGCGCCAGATCGTCTGGCTCATTGTTGGGTTGGCGATCGCCTACCTCGCATATAGAATCGATTACTACCAGCTCAAACGCTGGGCGCCCTATCTGCTGATCCTCTCGATCCTCTCATTGCTCGCGGTCCTCGTGCCGCACGTTGGGTTCGCGGTCAACGGCGCGCGACGTTGGATCGGCGCATCGTCGATCAGCTTTCAGCCTTCGGAGTTTGCGAAGCTCGGGCTCGTGATCTATCTCGCCGCGATGCTCGCGACGCGCGGCGAGCGGATCGTCTCGCTGGTGCGCGGGCTCTTCCCGCTGTGCATTCCGGTCGTGATCATGGCCGTGCTCGTGCTCAAAGAACCCGACATGGGCACAGCCAGCCTGATCGTGATGATCGCGTTTGCGATGTTCTTCGCGGCCGGTGCGCGGATCACGCACCTCTTTGCAATTCTGCTCGCGACCACGCCGGCGGTGATCGTGGAAGTGCTCGCGAGCCCGTACAAGCGCGAGCGCGTCTTTGCCTTTCTCAATCCGTGGAAAGATCCGCAGAATGCCGGGTTCCACATCGTGCAGTCGTTGCTGGCGCTGGGGAGCGGCGGCATCTTCGGGCTTGGCCTCGGCGACTCGCGCGCGAAATTCTTCTATATGCCCGAGGAGTACACCGATTTCATCTTCTCGATTCTCGGCGAAGAACTCGGATTGATCGGCGCACTCGCGGTCGTGATTCTGTTCATCGTCTTCGGCTATCGCGCGATCAAGATCGCAATCGCCGCGCCCGATCGTTTCGGATTTTTCCTGGTGATCGGGTGCGTCTCGATCGTTGTAATTCAAGCTTTCGTCAACATCGGTGTGGTGACGTCGTCCTGGCCGGTGACCGGTGTGCCGCTGCCGTTCATCTCGTTCGGCGGCAGCTCGCTGATCGTCAACCTCGTGGCGGTCGCGTTGATCGCGAACGTCGGCCGCGGCCAACGCGTCACCGAGCCGTGATCGTCGATCCCCTCGAGCATCATCTGGAACAACAGATCGAAGCCTTTACCACGATGCGCTCCGCGCTCTATGCGCGCGTCGTTGGGTACGCGCTCGAAAACTATCGCGCGCACGGTGTCGTGCACGATTTTTTCACCAACGTGCCGACGCGTGCCGTCGCATCGACACCCGGCGTGCGCTTGATGGGCGCGCTCCACTATCTTGCGCTCAGCGGCGAGGCGCCGGAGCTTGCGGCGCATTTTCCGTCGTGCGGCGGGGACGGCGATGCCGACGCAATCTGGGAGCTGGCGCAAGCGCTATTGGCCTCGCACGAGGAGCGCATCGGCGAGCTCTACGCCGAGACGCCGCAGACCAATGAAGTGCTGCGCGCGACCGTGCTCTCGGCCGGACTTTCCGTGCTCGCGCGAACGTCGGGCCTTCCGTTGCGGCTGTTCGAAATCGGCGCGAGTGCGGGGCTCAATACGCGCATCCAAGGCGACGATTACGTCGTCGCGGAGCGCGCTGCGTGCGACCAGCACCCACTCGATGTCAATGACGAGCAACATTGTTTGCGGTTGCTCTCGTTCGTCTGGGCCGACGATGCGGAGCGCATCGCGCGGCTGCATCAAGCGATCCAGGCGGCGCGCGCGCTTCCACTAGTCGTCGAGCAGGCCGATATGTTCGCGTGGCTGGAGCGACGCGTCAGGCCGAAAGCCGGTTACGCCACCGTGGTCATGCAGTCGGTCGTGGCCGATCATCTCACGCGAGATGAACGCGCGCGACTCGCCGGCATCATCGAGGAGATCGGTAACGCCGCGACGCTTGCGAGCCCCTTTGCATGGCTGCAAATGGAATTTAACCATGCGCGTCGCGCCTACGACACGGTATTGCGCGCGTGGCCGGGTGGTTCCGAGCAACTGATCGCTACGAGCACAGGCCACGCGCGGGACATCGTATGGCGAAACTAAACGTCGTCTTCACCGGCGGCGGTACCGGCGGTCATCTGTATCCGGCGATTGCGATTGCGCAAGCACTCGGCGATCGTGCGAACGTCACGTTCATCGGCAGCGCCGATCGGCTCGAAGCCAAGATCGTGCCGCAAGCAGGCTATCCGTTGATCACCGTGCGCAGCGCGCCCGCGAAACGCGCCCACGTCAATATCGTTGGTGTCTTCCAAGCGCTTCGTGCGTTGCGACGGCTGCGGCCCGATATCGTGGTAGCGACTGGTGGCTATGTCTCCTTCCCGGTTGTTTTGGCGGCGCGTATCTTAGGCAAAAAAATCGCGTTGCTCGAACCGAACGCGCACCCGGGTTTGACCAATCGCATGCTCGCGCCGCTGGTGGATGAGGTGTGGGGAGCCTTCGCGCAAGCCGACAAGCGATTTGCGAACAAGTACGTGCGCACGGGGATTCCCGTACGCGCTGCACTGCGGTCGTTACCCACGCGCGACGCGGCGCTCGAACGCTTGGGCCTCTCGACGAAACGCTCGACGCTGCTCGCGATGGGCGGCAGTCAGGGCGCGCGCTCGATCAACGACGCCTTGACCTCACTGCTGAAGAGCGACGGCCTGCCCGAGGGCTGGCAACTGATCCACGTGACCGGCGAACAAGAGTACGATCGGGTGAGAGCGGCCCTTCTTCGTGCTTCGAGGCTCCCTTCGGGAGCACCTCAGCATGACAGTAGCGTCATCAGACGTTATCTAGATGATGTCTCGGATGCGTACGCAGCCGCGGATCTCGTCCTGGCGCGAGCCGGAGCGTCGACCGTGGGCGAGCTGGCTGCGACCGGGCGGCCGGCGATCCTCGTGCCCTACCCGCACGCGGCTGAGGATCACCAGCACGCGAACGCTGCGAT
>JBAUEZ010000039.1:0-19071 GCA_049678885.1 Candidatus Aquilonibacter sp.
GTATGCACCGCCGTCCGACGTTGCGCTTCCGGGCGTCAACACCGGTCTCGGTCTGTACGACTCGCCGTGGGTGGGCGCGCTGATCCTCAACTACCGCCACGATCGGTGGGCCATCACGCCTTCAATCCAGATCGCAGAGGGCACCTCGTATGGTTCGCCGTTCACGGTGCAAGGCGTCGATCCGCGCAACTGCACCTCGATCGATCCGACCCAAGCCGGAAACCAGTGTAACTACACGACAGTTAACGGCGCCGGCGCGGTCCCGACGGGTCTACTCTACATCCCCAACCCGGAGACCGGTTCGTTCGACAACATCGGACAGTACCGCAACCCGTTCATCATGGTTGGCAACATCGCGCTTAGTTACGACATCACACCGAAGATCACGATGAACGTAACGATCGCGAACCTGTTCCACACGTGTTTCGGCGGCTCGAAAGAGCCCTGGACGTCGGCCTATCCAGCGAGCAGCAATGTCTGCAGCTACGACGCGAATCCGTTCTACGTGTCGAACTACCAACTGGGACCGGGCTACCTAACTCCGGGTAACCCGTCATCGTACAGCGCGGCTGCTAACGGCACCACACTGTACCCGTGGCAACAACAACCCTACGCACCGGGCATCGGATCGGTTGCGGGCGTGATCCCGCCGCCGTTCAACGTGTACGTGACGTTTAACGTCAGGCTCTAGTCGCAAGACTCGAGTTACAGTAGGGTCCCTTCGAAGGCCTCCGCGCAAGCGGGGGCCTTCGTCTTTCACGCGAAAGCGCAGCCGACGTGCAATACGGGTATCAATGCGAAGATTGCGAGATCGCGATCTTTCCCACGACGACGCGCTCGGAGCTGGCGTGGTTGCGCGACCGCGTGCACGTCGTGCGAGAAGTCGCCAAACACTCGAGCGGTGGTCTCGATTCGTGGATGATGGAGGGGCTCGAGTTTCTGAGCGATCACACCGGCCACTCGATCGTGCTCGTCTCGCGCAGAAAATAAAAAAGCCGCATACGCTGCGGCTTTTGCATGGCTTAGGCTCTTGTCACCCTGAGCTTGTCGAAGGGTGTTATTGCGGGATGCGGAGGCGTTCGCCGGGGAGGATCGTCGACGCTTGCAGGTGGTTCGTCGCGCTGATGCGATCGATCGTCTCTTGCACATCGCCACTGGAGTTCGTGTGCGCCACTGCGATCGACCAGAGCGTATCGCCGGGCTGCACCGTAACCAGCGCATAGCGCTGTGCCGTTGCGGCGTACAGATGCATGCTCGAAAGCGCGGGCACCGTCACCATCAGACTGAGCGCTGCCAGCGTGATCGCCGGCATGAGCGTGAACCGTTTACGCACGACTTCTCCTTGTCATCCTGAGCTTGTCGAAGGACCCCTATCACCCTGAGCTTGTCGAAGTGGTCGATCCATATCTTGTGGCGAACGGTCGTTCGACTACCAACGTGCCTACATTTTGGGCCAAACAGCTGTTCGTCCCCTAGATTTTAGCACATCCCGCCGTCGAGCTGTCAAGCGTGATCCGAACGTATGTTTGCCTTTTTGAGTACCCTGTGCTAGGGTTGTAGAGCAAACCCATGCCATACGGGTGGCATTGCGCTGCAAAAACCTTGGTGGAGGGCGTCTTGACCGACAAACCAGCGACGGAACGACAGCAGCGGATCCTTGACGTGATCCGCGCTTTTACGGTCGAACGCGGCTATCCACCCTCGGTGCGCGAGATCGGCGAACGTGTCGGACTCTCGTCCTCATCGACGATTCACGCCCACCTCAAAGCGCTCGAGCGGCGCGGATTGATCTCTCGCGATCCTACCAAGCCGCGGGCGTTGCGTTCGGATCTGGGGATGACCCCGATTCCCGAAAGCATCGTGATGCCGATCGTCGGCAAGGTTGCCGCCGGTATGCCGATCACGGCGCAAGAGCACCTCGAAGGCGACTTCGTCTTGCCGGCCTCCTTTGTGCCGCGGATATCCGACGCGTTCATGCTGCGCGTCCAGGGTGACTCGATGATCGACGCGGCGATTCTCGACGGCGACCTGATCATGGTGCGGCCGCAGCGCGTTGCGCGCGACGGCGAGATCGTCGTGGCGATGCTCGACGGCGAGGCGACCGTGAAGCGCTATTTCCGGGAGGACGGGCGCATCCGGCTGCAGCCGGAGAATCGCGCCATGGCGCCAATCTACGCGAGCGATGTCGAGATCATCGGTCGCGTCGAAGCTGTCGTTCGTCGCCTCTAACCCTTTCCTAGCTGCAACGCGCGACGCGCTTCCCTGGAGTTTTGCGGGGTTGCTCGTAGCCGCGCTCGCGATCTTTCCTTTCGTCACGGCCAACGGACGGTTCATCGGACCGTCGCTCGGCCTACGCCTTGCGGGGGCGCTGATTCCGGCATTCGGTATCATGGGGTTGGTGCTCGCACCCACGCTCGCGTGGTTCTACGCGCGGCGCGCGCGAATCGATCCGTTCGCGGCGATCGCCGGTTCGACGATTGCCTACCTGCTGGCGTTGCCGCCGTACGCCGGCACACTGCTCGACTACCTGCGCGAGGTCGGTCCAAGCGGACTTTTCATCGCGCTTGGCGCGTGTGTGCTCGTCGCGCTCGGCGCGCGCGTTGGGCGTAACGCGTGGATCGGTGCGGCAATTGCCATCGGCGTCGCGTTCGGGCTGCGCGAGATGCACGTCTCGGTCAGCGGCGCAATCACCGCCGCGCTCAAGCCGCTCGGAGCGCTCGGCGATACCTATCTCGCGCTTATCGTGATCATCGTCGTGCAAACGTTGCTCTGGACGATCGGGCTGCACGGTCCTGCGCTCCTCGCAGCATTCGTTACGCCCGTGTATCTTGCGCTCCAAGCGGAAAACACGACGGCATACCAAAACCATCTGCCGCTGCCGCACATCGTCGTGGTCTCGCTCTTCCTTTTTATCTTTCCCGGCGGCGCGGGCTCGACGTTGCCGCTTGCAGCGTTGCTTGCGTTCTCGCCGGTGTCGCGGTTGCGAAAGATCGGACGCGCCACGATCGTTCCGGCGTTATTCAATACAAACGAACCACTGCTTTTCGGTGTGCCGGTCGTGCTCAATCCGTTTCTCGTGCCGCCCTTTCTCGTCGCGCCGCTCGTCCTTGCGACGACGACGTACGCGACGGTTGCGCTCGGATGGGTCGGCCGTCCGATCTATTACGTACCCTCGTCAATACCGACGCTGATCTCGACCGTCACGGCGACGCTCGACCTGCGCGCGATCGCGCTCGTGATCGTGAATGTGGCGCTTGCGACGCTCATCTATCTCCCTTTCGTACGTGCGTACGAACGGCACGTGCAGGCTGAGCTCGAGGTGGCGGCATGATGATCGAGCTGCTGTGCGACACATTCGATGTCGATGCACGCGTGCGCGAAGCGGCGCTGCGCGCGTACGAACGCACGCGCGTACTGGAGTATCCGGCGCAAAAACGCGTGAAAGCGCGTGTCCTACGCGCGTTCTACGACGAGGGCATCGACGAGAGCGATTTGGCCGGCACGAGTGGATATGGCTACGACGACGCGGCGCGCGAGCGCTACGAAGCGTTGCTGTCGCGCGTGCTCAATGCGGAGCGCACGCTCGCCCGGCTCTCGATCGTCAGCGGTACGCACGCAATCGTCACCGCGCTCGCAGCCTGCGTCGCGCCGGGAGCGCGTTTGATCGCGGCGGCCGGACGGCCTTACGACACCTTGCGCAACGCAATCTGCGACGCCGAGTATTCGCTGGTCTCGCAGGGCGCGTGCTACGAAGAGATCGCGCTGAGCGAGGACGGCAGCGTCGATCTCGATGCGATCGCCGCGGCCGCGGCAGCACCAGACGCCGGCGCGGTGTTCGTGCAGCGCTCGCGCGGCTATGCGCCGCGCCCCTCGCTCGACGTCGCAACCTGCGGCAAGATCGCGGCGCGCGTCAAAGAGGTCGCACCGCATGTGCCGGTGCTGGTTGACAACTGCTATGGCGAGCTGGTCGAAGAGCGCGAGCCGACACATGCCGGCGCCGATCTCATTCTGGGCTCGCTGATCAAGAATCTCGGCGGCGGACTTGCTCCGGGTGGCGGATACATCGCCGGGCGCCGCGATCTGGTGGAGCGTGTGAGCGCACGCTTATACGCTCCGGGATTGCGCAGCGGGCTCGGGCCCACGTTCGGCTTTGGGCGCGCGTTCGTGCAAGGATTGTTCGTTGCGCCGATGGTTGTCGAGCAAACGTTGCGCGGGCTGGACTTTGCCGCCGCGTTGTTTGCCGAATTGGGCTTTGCCGTCGATCCGCAACCCGGGTCCGTGCGCACCGATATCGTGCAGGCGATTCGTTTGCGCGAGCCCGAGCTGCTGTTGCGCTTTGCAGCAGGTTTACAAATGGCGATGCCGCTTAATGCGCGCTTTCGTCCCGAGCCTGGAGCCGTGCCCGGGTACATTGACCCAGTGGTCATGTCGAGCGGCGCGTTCGTCGGCGGGGCCACGATCGAACTCTCCTGCGACGCTCCGGTGCGCGCGCCGTTCGAGGTGTATCTGCAAGGCGGGATCGTCGCCGAGCACGCGATGCTTGGTGCGCTGCTTGCCGCACAAGCTGTGGTGCATTGAAGGCCACTACCGCGCAGCAGAGAAGTTAGGCCTTCGGTGAGTACTCAAGAGGATCGCTCGCACGAGCGCCGGTTCTTTCGCGCAATCGTTGATTTCCCGGTCACTATCATCGTCCCCGGGCACGAATTAGTCTTGACCGGCGATGCCGTCGATTTGAGCCGCGGCGGAATGCGCATCACCACGACAACCGACCTGCCGGCAGGACAGCCGATCGTGTTGCGCTTCACGATTCCCGGTTGCGATCGCGAGATGCTGGTACGCGCGAAGATCGCGTTGACGTTCTACGACAACTCGACGAAGCGCTATACGCACGGTGTGGCCTTCACGCAATACACATCGAGCGATCATGAAAAGATCGCCGCGTTTGTTGCGTCGCAACAGCCCGCTAAGTAGGCTGGCTGTTTCCCGACCCTAAGAAACCGTAGAAGAAGTATTTATTGCCGTCGTTGGTCGTAATGACGATGCGCGTATCTTGGACCTCGGCAGCCGTGATAGACTTGCCGACCAAGGTTTCAAGAATCGCCTGCGCTTGCAGGAATTCTGCCTCTCGGAGGGCATCCGGCTCTACTTCTATGAGCTCCAGGAGCTCGTCGATCCGGTCGTTCATCGTCACCCTATCACTATCGTCCGGACGGGCCTTTTTGTTAGCGATCCCTTAACACCGGGACCCTGCGACCAGGAGCCGGGCAGCCGCACCAGAGAAGGGCTCGCCGCCATGTACCTACTCGAGGTCCTCAGCGGACCACTCGATGGAAAAAGTTGGACGTTCCAGTGCGAGATCACGATCGGCCGTGACGATTCGGTTGCGCAAGCGTGCATCGCGCTAGACCGCTATGTGTCGCGCAAGCACGCGCACGTTCGGATTGATGGGGAGAGTCTGCATCTTACGGACCTCGAGAGCCGCAACGGGACGAAAGTCAACGGCGAATTGGTGAGCGGGGACGCCACGATCGAGATCGGCGTTCCGTTTATTGTCGGCCGAACGGTACTGCGCGTGACGCGAATGTAGCGATCGTGCAAATTGCTTCGACGATCTCGCAAGCGCGGGCGCTCTTCGATGTCTTGCCGCGTCCTCTCGGCTTTGTACCCACAATGGGCGCACTTCACGACGGGCATCTTGCGCTGGTCCGGCGTGCGCGCGCCGAGTCGGTGGCGGTCGGAGCATCGGTGTTCATTAACCCCTTACAGTTTTCGCCGGATGAAGATCTGGCGCGCTACCCGCGCGACCTCGAGGGCGATCGGGCTAAGCTCGAGCAAACCGGCGTAGACGTGCTCTTTATGCCCAGTTCGCTCGCGATGTATCCGCCCGGCTATGCTACCCGGGTCGATCCCGGGCCGGTCAGTCAACTCTATGAAGGGGCGATTCGGCCGGGCCACTTCCGCGGCGTCGCGACCGTGGTGTGCAAATTGCTCAATGTCGTGCGCCCGGACGCGCTCTATCTCGGGCAGAAGGATGCGCAGCAGACGGCGGTGTTGCGTCGAATGGTTGCCGACCTGGAGATTCCCGTGCGCGTAGAGATCGTTCCGACGCAGCGCGAAGCCGATGGCCTCGCGATGTCGAGCCGTAACACCTATCTTTCGCCGCAGGAGCGCGAAGCGGCGCCGTCCTTGCACCATGCGCTGCAAGCGGTGCGTTTGGCTATGGCAGGCGGACGTTCCAAAGCCGATGCCCTCGCGGCCGGTCGCACGCGGCTGCATCCGCTCGCGCAACTCGACTACCTCGACGTCGTTGATGCCAACACGTTTACGCCGATCGATACGCTCTCGCCGCCGGCATTCGTCATCGGCGCGGCCCGCTTTGGGTCGACGCGGCTGCTCGACAACCTATGGATCGAGTGATGAACGAAAAGCGCATTCTACTCGGCGTTTGCGGCGGTATCGCGGTCTACAAGATTGCCGCGTTAACGAGCACGCTCGTGCAACGTGGCGCGATGGTCGACGTGGTGATGACGCCGGAAGCTGAACGCTTCGTCGGTCCGCTGACCTTCTCGTCACTGACGGCGCGGCCAACCTATACCTCGTTGTGGGATGCGCCGGAGCGGATTCCACATATTCGTCTTGTGCGCGAAGCGCAAGTGATGTTGATTGCGCCGGCCACGGCGAACACGATCGCGAAACTCGCGCAAGGTATTGCCGACGATCTCGTCACGACTGCGGCGCTCGCCGCGCGCATTCCGATTGTCATCGCTCCGGCGATGAACGGCGCGATGTACGAGCATCCGGCGACGCAAGCGAACCTTCGCACGTTGCGCGAGCGCGGCTATGAAATTGTCGATCCCGAGCGCGGATTTTTGGCCGAACGCGAAAGCGGTATCGGGCGACTTGCGAGCGAGGAGGCACTGCTCGAGGCGCTCGAACGGGTGCTGGCACGCACGCAACGCCTCGCCGGCCTCCGCGTGCTCGTGACGGCGGGGCCGACGCGCGAGGCGTTCGATCCGATCCGATTCGTAAGCAACGCCTCGACGGGAGCGACCGGAATCGCAATCGCGCGCGAAGCCGCGCTGCGCGGCGCGAATGTAACGCTGCTCTTGGGTCCGACTTTGCTCGAAGCACCGCCGGATGTCACCACCCATCGCTTTACGACGGCAGCGGAGTTGCTCGACCTCGCGCTTGCGCACGGTGTGCGCGCCGACCTCGTGATCGCCTCGGCCGCTGTCTCGGATTGGCGCCCTGCGCAGCGGGCCGAGACCAAGTTAAAGAAGACCGACGAGGATCTTCACGTAGCGATGGTCCGCAATCCCGACGTGCTGGCGACGCTCGCCGAGCGCAACGACGATGCGTTTCTGGTCGGCTTTGCAGCGGAGACGGACGCACACGAAGCCAATGCGCGCGAGAAGTTAGCGCGCAAGGGGCTGAGCGCAATCGTCGTCAATGACGTTCGTGACGAGCGTGGGTTCGGCGTCGGTGAAAACGCGCTGACGTTGCTGTGGAAGGACGGACGCAAGGAGTTGGGCACGGCGAAGAAATCTGAGCTTGCATCGCGATTGCTCGATGCGATCCAGGAGCTACGCGGCTAGTGTTACTCGCAATCGATGTCGGCAAGACCGAAACGAAGATCGGCTGCTTCAATAACGACGGAAAAGAGCTCGTGCATCACTGGCGCGTAACGACCGAGTCGCGTCGCACCGCCGACGAGTACGGCGTCTTTGTGACCCAGCTCTTCGCGACGGCAGGTGTGAAGGCGCAACAAATCGATGCGGTTGCAATTGCGAGCGTCGTCCCGCGCCTCGACCATACGCTGGTCGAATTCGCCCAGAAGTTCTTCAATCTCACGCCGCGCATGTTGCACGCCGATCAACAGCGCCTCATTACGATAAAGACCGACAATCCAGCCGAGGTCGGCGCCGACCTGGTCGCCTGCGCGATCGGCGGCGTCGAGCGCTACGGCGCGCCGCTGATTCTGGTCAGCTACGGTACGGCTACCGTCTTTATGGCGATCTCGGCGCAAGGCGAATATCTCGGCGTTGCGATCGCTCCCGGTATCAACATCTCGATCGATGCGCTCGTCGGGAGAACCGCGAAGCTGCCGCAGATTGCGCTCGATGCGCCGGCGCGCGCGATCGGTCGCAACACCGTCGAGGCGCTGCAAGCCGGCATCATCTTTGGTTTCGTCGGTCAGACGGAGGCGCTCGTTGCGCGGATGCGCGCGGAGCTTGGGATCGATGCGCCGGTCGTCGCGACGGGTGGGCTCGCACACGTTATCGCTTCGAACGCGCCAATCATCGGCGCGGTCGATCCACATCTGAGCCTCTACGGGCTTCGTACCTTCGCGATGGTAGCTCCCTAGGCTAGGCCTCTGGTATAGTAGGGGGCGCCATGCCCCCTACCGTGCCCCCGCTGC
Organism: Candidatus Aquilonibacter sp.; assembly: GCA_049678885.1. Classification (GTDB taxonomy): domain Bacteria; phylum Vulcanimicrobiota; class Vulcanimicrobiia; order Vulcanimicrobiales; family Vulcanimicrobiaceae; genus Aquilonibacter. The sequence goes on from JBAUEZ010000039.1 coordinate 8,420, forward strand.
GGATCGGCAGCCAGCAGATTTGGCCTCCGCTCGTGCTCGCACCGATGTCCGGCGTCACCAACCGGACGATGCGCGCGCTCTATAAGCCCTTTGGCCTGGGTCTGACCGTCACCGAGTTCGTCTCGTCGAACGCGCTGAAGTTCGGCAGCAAGCGCACGATGGAAATGATCGATCAGCACGGGCTCGAGAAACCGGTCTCGACGCAACTCTGGGGCGACGATCCGGCGACGATGGCCGCCGCGGCTAAAGTCGTACGCGAGTGCGGTGCCGACATCGTCGACATCAACTTCGGCTGCCCCGCGCCGAAGGTCACCAAAACCAACGGCGGGTCGGCGTGTCTGCGCGACGTTGATCGCTGCGAAGCGATCATGCGAGCAGTGGTCGACGCGGTCGATTGTCCGGTTACGATGAAGATGCGTTTGGGCTGGAGCGAGAGCGATCTCGTCTACATCGACGTGGCCAAACGCGCGCAAGTCGTCGGCGTGCAAGCGGTCACGTTGCATGCGCGCACCGCAAAACAGTTTTACAAGGGCAGCGCGGATTGGGCGCATATCGCGCGCCTCAAAGAAGCCATCGACATCCCGGTGATCGGTAACGGCGATCTCGAGGATCCGCAGGTCGCGATGCAACGCATGCGCGAGAGCGGGGTCGATGCCATCATGCTCGGGCGCGGCACGCTCGGCAATCCGTGGCTGATCGCGCAGATCGCCGACTTGATGGAAGGACGCGAGATGCGCCCGGTTCCATCCGCGGCGGATCGGTTGCGCTATTGCATCGTGCATTACCGTGCGATGGTCGATGAGTGGGGCGAGGCGCGCGCGGTGCCGCAGATGCGCAAGCACGTCGCGCTCTACCTTAAAGGGATACCCGGCGCGGCGGTGCTGCGCGAGCGGATCATGCGCATCGATTCGGCCGCGGAAGCGATCGCCGTGATCGAGGAGATGATCGCGCGCATCGAAGCATCGCCGATGGTTGCAGCGTGACATGGCGATCGCGATCGAGACGTATCGTTGCCTCGAAAAAGTGCGCGCGTTGTACCAAATGCCGCGCACGTTCGGGCGCTTCCAAGCTTACCTGAGTCTCGTCCGGGTAGATACCGGCACGGAAGCGCTGCCGCTTTCAAAGCTGAACCCCATGGCGAAAGAGCACGCGCTCGCATACGTCGAGACACTGCTCGCAATCAACGCCGAAGATCAGGTGTTCGCTGCGGCGCGCGACGCGGCGGCGCAACTCGATGGCGAGGACGTGCTCAACGTGCTGCTCGTGCTGATGGACGATGCCAAGGGCGGCTGGACGAACCGCGCGTTCTCGGAGTTCGCGCACCAGTACGAGAATAAATACGAAGTCGCACATGCGTGGGCAACCGTTGTGATCTGGACGGCGGAGGACCCGACGCCGGCGTTGCTGCGAATGCGCGCGTTCGAGTCGGTGTATCGCACGATCGACGAGCGCCGTAACGGGCCCGTGCGCACGTTGCGCCGGATCCTCGAACGCGAGGGCCGTGCGATGCGTTTTGCGGGCCACGCGCGACGCTACGACGATGCGACGCTGCAGCAGATTCGTACGACGCTCGCCCCGCATCTCGATTCGCATGCCGCGCCGGTGGTGATGGCAGTGCTCTACGGTGATGCGATCGCGGAATCGCTCGGGTACCCACCGCTCGGGATTCCCGACCGCGGCGGCTACGAATTGGCGTTCGCAGATGCCTTAAAAAGCGAGAGGGGATCGCTTGCGCGATCCCCTCACTTGTAGCTTACGGATGTAAGCACCGCCCCGACTAAACAGCCTGACCTTAGCGCGGATGACCAGGCCGCGTCAAGATGTCCAGCGGGGCGGGTGGCGCCCGGCGGGACTCGAACCCACATCACCTGTTTAGTCGGAAACAGTGCTCGGAGGGATCGCGTTGACAAGAGGAACCATCGAAGATCTCGCAGCCGAAGCCTTCGAAAACTATAAGAACTTTATCAATCCGCCGCTTGCGCGCGTAATGAAGCTCTCGGGCTCGCCGGTTGAAGTACACGCCGCAGGCACGACGATCTGGGATCAAAACGGTAAAGCCTACCTCGACTTTGCCGGCGGCTACGGTGTCTTCACGCTCGGACATTCGCACCCGCGCGTCATCGCCGCCGTCAAAGAGCAGATGGAACGCATGTCGCTCTCGGGCAAGACGATGTTCAACGTCGTCCTCGGGCGCGCGGCGAAGCGGCTCGCGGAGATCGCGCCCGGCGACTTGCAGTACTCGTTCTGGTGCAACAGCGGCACCGAAGCACTCGAAGGCGCGATCAAGCTCGCGCGTGCCGCCACCGGGCGCGCCAAGATCGTTGCAACGCACGACGCGTATCACGGCAAGACGCTCGGCGCCCTCTCGATCAGCGGTCGTGCAACGTTTCAAACGCCGTTCCAACCGTTGCTCGCCGATGTTGCGCACGTGCCGTTCGGGAACACCGCCGTACTTGATGAAGCATTGCGTGATGCAGCAGCATTCGTCGTCGAACCGGTGCAAGGCGAAGGTGGGGTGAACGTGCCGGCGCCGGGCTATCTGCGCGCGGTGCGCGAGGCCTGCGACCGCGCCGGCGCGCTCTTTATCGCGGACGAGGTGCAAACCGGCCTTGGGCGCTGCGGCTATCGCTTCGCCGTCGAACGCGATGGTGTCGTGCCCGACGTCATGACGCTGGCCAAAGGACTCTCGGGCGGCATCATTCCGGTCGGTGCGTACATCGCGCGGCCCGATGCGTGGAATCGGGCGTACGCCAAGCAGCCGCTGATTCATACCTCGACGTTCGGCGGAAGCGAGATCGCGTGCGCGGCGGCGCTCGCCGCGATGGAAGTCTTGCTCCACGACGATCTCGTGGCGAATGCGCGAGCACGCGGCGAACAACTACTCGACGGGTGCAAGACGCTCGCGCTCGAGTATCCGCAGGTCATCTTCGAAGCGCGTGGCCTGGGCTTGCTGGTGGGTGTCGAGTTGACCAACGAAGGCTACGGCGGCTGGATAATTCCCGAGATGCTCAAGGCCGGCGTGACCGCCGCGTGGACGCTTAATCAGCAACGCGTGATTCGTCTCGAGCCCCCGCTTATCGTAAGCGAGGGCGAAGTGGATATTGCGCTCTCGGCGTTTTCCGCAGGGGTGGAGGCCGCCGCCAAGAAGCTCGGGCGCTTGTGAGCGTCACGCGACACTAAATGCCCTACGTCGAATCCCGCATCGCGATCGCCGCTCCCGCTCGCGCCGTTTACGAACTTGCCAAAGACCAAGAGCGCTTTCCCGAATTCATGCCCGACGTGGAGACCGTCAAGGTGCTCGAGCGTCATCCGGATCGCGTGATCTCGCGTTGGAAGACGCTGGTCGAAGAAGCACCGATCGAATGGACCGAGGAGGACCGCTTCGACGACGGTTCCCTGCGTATCGACTACGCGCTCTTGGAGGGCGACCTCGATACCTTCGAGGGCGCCTGGACATTCGAGGAACGCGACGGCTTGACGCACGTGCTGCTGACCGTGGAGTATGATTTCGGAGTGCCGACGCTCGCCGAGCTGATCGGTCCGACGCTACAGAAGAAGGTGCTCGAGAACAGCGAGATGATGCTCAAGGCGTTAAAAGTCCAGGCAGAACAATGAAGTTTTGTTTTGTTATCCATCCGCTCTCACTCGAAGACGTCGCGCGGTACGAACCGGGCGCGGCGGGTAAAGGCGCGCCGATCGTTCGCAAGATCATGGAGTGGATGCCGCCGTGGGCCACCGTGCACATCACCGGCGTGCGCCCGCCGGACGGCCGCGAAACCGACGGCTGGTTCGTAACGGCGCCATTGCTGCCCGAACAGATGCTGGAGTTCCCGCGCGAAGAGGTCTACAAGCGGATCGTGCGCGCGATCGAGATCGGCGCCGAGCTCGGCGCGGAGGTTGCGGGGCTCGGTGCGTTCACCGGCGTCGTCGGTGACGGTGGTATCACGGTGGCGGAGCGCTCGCCGATTCCGGTAACGACCGGCAACTCGCTCACGATTGCGGCCGGTATTCAAAGTTTCTTCCGTGGTGCGCGCGAGATGAACGTCGATCCGGCGACGGCCACGGTTGCGATCGTCGGTGCAACCGGTTCGATCGGCGGCGCATGCGTGAAGCTGATCGCGCCGCACGTCAAGCACATCGTGCTCGTTGCGCGCAATAACACGCGGTTGCAGAAATTCTACGAACAGATGCAGGCCGAACTGCCGTGCGAGCTTTCGTACATGACCGACATCTCCACGGCGGTACGCCGCTCGCAGTTGATCCTCACCGCAACCTCGTCGACGCAAGACATCATTCAGCCGGAAGATCTGCTTCCGGGTGCGGTCGTCTGCGAGCTTTCGCTGCCGCACGACGTCAGCCGGCGCGTGGCGCTCGAACGTCCGGACGTGCTCGTGACCGAGGGCGGCAACATGGTCGTCCCCGGCAATCCATTTTTCGATCGTGTGCGCGAGCCGGGTCTGGAATTCGATTTGAATCTCCCGCCGCGTACGGCGCTTGCGTGCATGAGCGAGACGATGGTGCTCGCGCTCGAGCGTCGCGCCGAGTGTTACACACTCGGCCGCGGCATCGACGTCAACAAGGTTATCGAGATCGAGCAGTTGGCAACACATTGCGGCTTTACACTCGCCGACATGCGCGCCTTTGACACCGCAATCACCCCGGAAAAAATCGCCGCAACGCGAGAAGCGGCAGCGTTACGCCGGTCCCTCGACTACGGCGCTGCGGCGCCTACGCTCGGGATGACAACGTGAAGCGCATCGTCTCCGTCTCTTTGGGATCTTCCACGCGGGATCACCATGCAGTCGTTGACCTCTTAGGCGAAACGTTTGACATCCGGCGCGAGGGTGTCGACGGCAAGCTCGACAAAGCGATTGCGCGCGTGGCGGAGCTCGACGGGACGGTCGATGCGATTGGCCTCGGCGGCATCGACGTCTATCTCTACGCTGGGTCGAAGCGCTACGCGCTACGCGACGGGCTGCGTTTGTTGCACGCCGCAAAAGTCACGCCGGTGGTCGACGGCAGCGGCCTGAAGAACACGCTCGAGCGCGAAGCGATCCGCTACATGCAAGATGACCTCGGCATCGATCTGCGCGGGAAGCACGTACTGATGGTGAGCGCACTCGACCGCTTCGGCATGGCGCAGGCACTGGTGGACGCGGGCGCCGACGTGCTCTTCGGTGACTTCATCTTCGCGCTCGATAAAGACATGGCCGTGCGCGATCTGCACACGTTCGAAGAGATGGCGGAAAAGTATCTTCCCGACGCGTGCAAGCTGCCGTTCCAATTCTTCTACCCTACCGGCAAGAAACAAGAGCAAGCGCCCAATCCAAAATATCCGCAGTACTACGAAGAAGCCGACGTGATCGCGGGCGACTTCCACTTCATGCGCCAGTTCATGCCGGAACATCTCGACGGCAAGATCGTGTTGACGAATACGGTCACCGAACGCAACGTCGACGAGCTGCGCGAGCGCGGCGTAAAGATCTTAATCACCACCACGCCCGATTTTCAGGGGCGCTCCTACGGCACCAACGTCGTCGAGGCCGCGTTGCTCGCGCTGCTTGGCAAGAAATGGGAAGACGTGACGCCGGCCGACTACGAGCGCGTCCTCCATGAGTTGCATTTACATCCGCGGGTGATCGCACTGCGTTGACGCGCCGGCTGCCGCGCGTCCTTCGCTTCTTCGACATCTCGGTGCTCGCTTCAGCATCGATGGGCCCGGCGTACTCGCTCGCGTCGACGATGGGTCCGATGGTCTTCGCAGCGGGCTATGGTGCACCGCTTGCATTGATCGCGCTCTCGGCGATCATGCTCTGCATCGCGGTCGCGTTCGCATTTCTTTCGCGCGTGGCGCCGAATGCCGGCTCGTCGTATTCCTGGATTCGTATGGCGTTTGGGACGTACGCGGGCGCGTACGGCGCGTGGCTGCTGCTGCTCTCGAATTTCTTCGCAACGATGGCAACGGCGATACCGGCCGGCATCTACACGCTCGCGCTCGTTGCGCCTGCGCACGTGCAAGATCCGCTCTGGACCGCGGGGATCGGCGCGGTGTGGATTATCGCAAGCGCTGCACTGCTCTACGCGGGCGTGCGACCGACCGCCATGGTGACGTTTCTCGCGCTCGCGCTCGAACTCGGCGTGTTGCTCGCTGCAGCCGTTGCCGCAGCCTTGCACGCGCCGGTTTCGGCGCCCGCGACGGCGAGCTCGACACCGTTGCCGGCGGCCTTCGGTATCAGCGGATTCGTCACCGCGATGACGCTCGCGGTTTGGATGAGCGACGGGTGGGAAGTGAGCGCGTCGACGAGCGAGGAGGTCGAAAACAGCGCAACCGCATCGGGACGCGGTGGTATCGCGGGATTGCTGCTCTCAACCGTCGTGCTCGTCGCGTGCATGTATGCGTTCTTGCACCTTGGTTCGCTGCAAGGCTTTGCCGACAATCAAGCCGACGCGCTTGCGTACGTGGGAACGCTGCTTGGGAGCAATGCGTGGCGCGTGGCGATCGTCGTGACGGTGCTGCTCTCGACGCTCTCGACGCTGTGGACCACGATTCTTTATCTTTCGCGCTCGGTCTATGCGATGGGCCGGGACGCGGTCTTGCCGCGGGCGCTGGGTACGCTCGACGCGCGGGATGAACCGCTCTGGTCGATGGTAGTGGTCAGCGTCTTGGTCACGATCTGCGAGCTGGCGACCGGTTTTTCCCAGAGCGCTGTCGATCAGCTCACGCTCGTCCTCAACGCCAGCTCGGTCTTTCTCGGCCTCCTGTTCGTGCTCTCGGCCGCCGCGGCAGCGCGCCGATTCTGGGGCGACCGCGCTGCCCGCGTCGGTGGGGTGGTCGTGCCGCTTGCCGGCGCCTTCGCGCTCTTGGGCGTCCTGGTGGCAACCGTGGTGGTCGAAAACCATGCGCTCCAAGGTTATGCTTGCGCCGGAGTCGTCTTGGGTATACCATTTGCGCTCTGGCGCGGCCGGGCGGCGCGGCGATAGGCCGCCAGAGGAAGGGGAACGGTTGGGGTCCCCCAAACAAACCGCGCCAGCGTCCTCACCGGGCGCAAAAATTATGTTTGCTACGGGGTCGCTGGGTCTATCCTTGAACGAGAAAGAGATCATCCTGACCGCCGAAGGGCTGCAAAAGCTCGAAGAAGAGCTCGACGAGCTCAAGTCGGTCCATCGCAAAGAGGTCAACGACCGCATTCGCCAGGCCAAAGAGTACGGCGACCTGAGTGAAAACGCCGAATACGAGGACGCCAAACAAGAGCAGGCGTTCATCGAGGGGCGCATCCTCAAACTCGAAGCCATGATTCGCAACTCGCGGCTCATCGACGAGTCGGAGTTCACGACCGACGAAGTGCACATCGGGGCGACGGTCAAGGTCAAAGACCTCAAGAACAACGAGAACTACGAGTTTCACATCGTGGGCTCGGCTGAGGCCGATCCGACGGCGAAGCGCATTTCGAACGAATCGCCCCTGGGCCGCGCATTGCTCGGCCACAAGAAGGGCGAGACCGTCGACGTTTCCACGCCGCGCGGCGTCATGAAATACAAGATCGACGGGATCAAGAACGGCAACGGCACCGCGAAGAAGACCACAAAGAAGGCATCGTAGTCGCCCTTCGAGGCTCGGGCTACGCCCTCGCACCTCAGGATGACAGATACTGAATTAGGCAAGACCGAAGCAGCGCTGATAGCGGCCAGACGTGACCATCTGGCCGCTCTGCGTTCGCGCGGCACCGATCCGTTTGCGCCGACGCGCTACGAGATCGAAGCGACCGCAAATGAGCTGACCGAACGCTACGGCTTTCTCGAGTCCTCGCAGCACGCTGAAGCGGAAGGCTGGAGCCTCGCCGGGCGGATCATGTCGATTCGCACGGCCGGCAAGACGCTCTTCGCCGATCTGCAAGACCGCACCGGACGGTTGCAGATCTACCTCAAGCGAGATGACGTCGGTGAGGAGCGCTTCGCCGAGTGGAATGACATCGAGCGCGGCGACATCGTCGGCGTGCGCGGCTTCATATTTCGCTCGAAGAAGGGCGAGCTCACGCTGCACGTCACGTCGTTTGAGTTGCTGAGCAAGTCGCTGATGCCGTTGCCCGATAAGTGGCACGGTCTGCAAGACGTCGAGAAGCGCTATCGTCAACGTTACGTCGATTTGATCGTCAACCCCGACGTACGCGATGCGATGATCATGCGCAGCCGGCTGATCGCGGAAACGCGCCGCTTTATCGACGACCGCGGGTTCTACGAAGTCGAAACGCCGACGTTGTTGCATGTCGCGGGCGGCGCCTCGGCGCGGCCGTTCATCACCCACGTCAATGCGCTCTCAGGCGAGGAGATGCAGCTACGCATCGCGACCGAGCTCAATCTCAAGCGCTTGATCGTCGGCGGTATGGAGCGCGTCTACGAGATCGGGCGCATCTTCCGCAACGAAGGCATCGACACGACGCACAATCCCGAGTTCACGATGCTCGAACTCTACGCCGCATATTGGGACGTGAACGACATGCGCGAGTTCAACGAGGCGTTGATCGCGCAATTGGCGAGCGTTGCGACCGGCGGACGTGAGGATCTGCAGCTCGGCGAGCAGTTAATTTCGTTCAAACGTCCGTTCGAAAAAGTGAGCTACCTCGAGGGCCTTGCGATCTACTCCCACGGGAAGTATACGCGCGAGAAGTTGCTCGATCCCAAGGGGGCCGCGGAGATTCTCAACGATTTGGGGCTGCCGCCCTCGCCGACGCACGGGCACGCACTCGACAAAATTTTCGAACGCGTGCTCGAGCCGCACTTGGTCCAGCCGACGTTCGTAACCGATTATCCGGTGATCATCTCGCCGCTCGCGAAGCGTAAACCCGGCGACCCGGAATTGGTCGATCGCTACGAGCTCTTCTGCAATCGGATGGAGATCTCGAACGCGTTCACCGAGCTAAATGACCCCGACGATCAGCGCGCGCGCTTCGAAGCGCAGGTGCGCGAACGGGCGCAAGGCGACGAGGAGATACCTCAGCCCGATTGGGACTTCGTGCGCGCGCTGGAATACGGTATGCCGCCGACGGCCGGAATCGGCATCGGAATTGATCGACTCATAATGTTGTTAACAAATAACGTGTCGATCCGCGACGTGTTGCTGTTTCCTTTGCAGCGCCAGCACGGGTAGTACAAAAGGACTACAGGGGCACGCCGAGCGCAGCCTCTACGCGTTGCTAAAGAAGGTGAACGCGCCGATGCTGCAGATCACCCGACCGCGCCACACCTTCGCGTGTAACGGCGGCGCCGGTCTAAATGAGTCGGTCGTCACCACCGGCCCAAACACGGCAACGCTAACGATCCAGGACTACTACGATAGTGCCTGTACCGAGCTCGAATCGGAGATCATCTGGACCGCGACCGAATCGCAGTCGGGTTCGCAAGTCGTCGTCTCGGGTCCGGCGAGCTTCTCGGAGTATGCAATCGGTAACAGTACGACGCCGACCGCGAGCGCAAACGCGCAGATCACGTTCTATGAAAACGCGAGCTACGAGCTGACCGGATTTTCGTATCTGCTTTCGGGCATAACGCAAAACGGCTCACCCGTCGGCGGTGAGGTCGGCCTCGCGTGCAGTATTGCGACCAGCACGACGATATCGTGCGGCGTCGCGGCGGTAGCGAACGTTGCGGCGCTCAGCGCCGAAGACGGCGCATCGGTGAGCGCAACAGTGACCACCGGGTCGTCGGTCTCCATCAGCATGGCGGTGTCTGCGTACCAAGGGTCGGAGAATGCCCTCTCGATCGCGCAGGGCACGTTCCCGGATTGGACGATCTCCCCATCATCGGATCAGACCGCCTCAGTCTCGATCACTGGAACGGCGACGAGCTCGGGCTTCACGCTGACCCTGACGGACAACACGAACGACGGGACCTTCGCGATCACCGGCTCGTCGAGCGGCACGGTAACCGGTACGCTTACCAACAACAGTAGCGGCGCGACGGTCGCGACCTTTACCGTGAACTCGCTAGGCAATGGGACCTTGACCTATAGCAACGGGACGCAGGTCCAGATCGTCGACTACGTCGTACAGGGCTAAGTGCCCCACGACGGCGGTTCGACGCGCAAGCTGATCGTTTGGTGGAGCACGAGCGAGGAGCGATGAGCGACAAAAGTTTTGCTTTGCGAGCGAAGAGCGACGACGCTCGCGCCCGCCAAACGATCAGCCCGAAGGGTCGCGGCGGCGGAGTCGCACTACCATCGTTGCTCGTCGGTCACGTAGCGGCGGCTATGCTCCCTCCTCGCGTCTCGATAGTGCGCTCCGGCGCTCGCGACTTTGTGCATCAGACCGTCGTCGTGGGGCACTGACATGGACGGACAAAAGTGCGATCACGTGCAGTGCACCTGCTACGTCGATCTCGGAGCGTTCTTTTGTAGCGACCGGTGCCGCGAGCAGGCAAATGCGGATCCTGACGCACCGCCGCACGATCACTGCAGCTGCAACCATCAGGAGTGCGAGAACGCGGCCTAGCTAGGTTCCGTAGTTCGCGAAGGCAACGTAGAACAGCACGGCGACGGCCGCTCCCGCGTAGGCAACCAAGCCGACGGCGTTGAGCCAATCGAACGCGCGCATTGCACCGGGCGAGACGCGCGCGGCAGCGAGGGCCGCAGCGGCGTCCACCAGCGCCGGGGCAAAGAG
>JBAUEZ010000040.1:0-3769 GCA_049678885.1 Candidatus Aquilonibacter sp.
CGTTCGCCCGGTCATCGCCCGTATGCGCGCGAGCAGCACAACGGCCCAGACCCCTTCGGGACGATGCCGCTCGAGCGCAAGCGCCGCTGCGTAGGCGGCTTCGTCCGCGCCCGCGTAGTCACCAGCAAGCGCATATTCTTGCGCGGTAAGGAGATTTGCAATAGCGAGCGTGCGTGGATCGCGCGAGTGTACTGCCTCTTTACGCAGGTCCGCGATCAAGGCGCGCGCGGCCTCACTGTCGCCCATGCGCAACGCCGTTTCGGCCGTCACCGCGAGCGCGCGTCCGCGTAGCGTACGGCGCGATGCGCCGGCGTGGCCGAGCCGCGCTGCACTCGTGCGCATCGAGCCCACGTCGTTACACGCGCGAGCGATCAAGAAGTTTAAAAACTCGAGCTCGAACTGCGCGATTTCATCAAACGATCCCCGTCCCTGCTTCAGATACCGGCGCGCCTCGCTGACAATTGCCTCGACCTGCGGCAACGTCGCCCCGTGCAGGAATTGCGATTGCGCCATGAGCGAGAGGGCCGCGGCCTGCTCGTCGTCGCCGATGGCGGTGAGCGCATCGGTGGTGAGCAGTTCGCCCGCATCGGTACGAGCGCGTAACTCCATCAGCTTCGAGCCCGGGCGCGTGTCCGGCCCACGTATTGAGTAGATCGCTCCGGCGGCCGACGGATTGACGGCCGCAACCGATTGCGCCAGAACGCCCAGCGCATCGTTAGCATCAACGTTGTTGGCGTCGAGAATCCACTCGATGCGCGTCGCGATCGAGCCGACCGCGTGCGTGCGCAGTCTATGAAACTGCCGGCGTGAGACGTGGAACTCTTTGGCGGCGCCCGATTGCGTCAGGCTTCCGTCGAGGTCGCAATCGAGGACCAGCTTGTACAGCTTGCGGTCCGCTGGTGCATCGCCGAACGATGACTGCACGACGCCGCGCAGCATCGTGGCCGCGTTCGACATCCCGAGGATCGTGCACAGCTCACGGGCGAGCGGGAAGGCGGCTAGGCGATCGGAACTGCGCGCATAATGCAGCATGATGCGTACCAGCCGTTCCATGCGCGTTCTCACCCGCGTATCCTAGGCGTGAGGGTCATCAAAGTGCAATGAAGTGCGGCACAAAACGCTCCACGAATGTCACTTTTGAGGCCGTCTAGGACAACACTAGACAACGCGCTCCCGGTCAAGGCACGATAGCGAGATGGCGCGCACAACGATCACGACGGATCAGGTCCCGATCGAGGGCGGCGAGTTTACGATGGGCTCGGTCGATTTCTATCCCGAGGAGCGGCCGTTCCGGCGCATGCACGTCGAGAGCTTCTCGATCGATCGATACCCGGTGACCAACGCGGAGTTCGCACGCTTCGTCGATGAAAGCGCGTACGTAACCGTGGCCGAGCGCGCGATTGATCCGGCGCAGTATCCCGGGGCAATCCCGGAACTGTGCGTACCCGGTTCGCTCGTGTTTCGCCCGACGCGCGGCCCGGTCGATTTGAACGATTGGTCGCAATGGTGGGAGTGGACGCCCGGCGCACTGTGGCGCCGTCCGCTCGGACCCGATTCATCGCTCGACGGACTCGAGGATCATCCGGTCGTGCACGTCGCGTTCGAGGATGCGCAAGCGTACGCGGATTGGGCGAACAAGTCGCTCCCAACCGAAGCCGAGTGGGAGTATGCCGCGCGCGGTGGACTCGAGCAGAAGCACTTCACCTGGGGCGATGAGATCGCGCCAGGCGGAAAGATCATGGCCAACACGTGGCAAGGTGAATTTCCGTGGCAGAATCTGGAGCTCGACGGTTTCGCGCGTACGTCGCCCGTCGGTGCGTTCCCGCCCAACGCCTACGGGCTATACGACATGGCGGGCAACGTTTGGGAATGGACGACGGATTGGTACACAACGCTACCGGGAACGATCCGTTCGAAACCGTGTTGCGGCGGCGGTTCGGTCGAGGAAAGCTACGATCCGAATCAACCAAACATTCGCATTCCGCGCAAGGTCGTCAAGGGTGGCTCGCACCTGTGCGCGCCGAATTATTGTTTACGTTTTCGTCCTGCTGCGCGCTCGCCGCAGATGATCGATACGTCGATGAGCCACCTCGGATTTCGCTGTATCACCAGGTTGGCATAAAAAAAACGCGCCTCCATGCGCGTTCTTTTTTGCGTTGCCGTCTAGGCCGAGATCAGGCTCAAGGTCGACGGATCGACGTTGTACTGACCCGGTCCGACTTCGTCGTTCGGATAGGCGCAGATTTCGCTGCCGTCCGGTCCGATGATGTCGACGAGGTTCGGCTGGTTGCAATCCGTTTGCGTCAGCCCGTAGTTTGCGAGCAGTTGCGAGCCCGGTGACGACGGTGCTACCTGATAGTCGTAGTTGGCCGGCGCCGGTTCATTGAACGCGAGGTTGATTCCAAACGCGCCCCAGAATCCGCCGCCCCAATAGGCCGGCGAAGGAGCCCATGCGATGCCGCGGTTCCAGTACCACGGGTTTACGTCACGGCGCGCGACGACGAAGTCGTGTTGCGCGTAGCCGCGTGAGTCGGTGTAGCTGCGTGCTTGGTAGCGCGGCATCGGTTGCGTGTAGCGCTGCTGCGGCTGCGCGTTGTAGCGTTGCTGCGGCTGCGCGTTGTAGCGCTGCTGCGGCTGCGCATTGTAGCGCTGCTGCGAATAGCGCGGCGCCTGCTGGTAGCTGCTACGAGATGACTGAGCCGACGACCGCGTAGCCGGTGCGGACGCGCGCGAGGAGTACGTATGATCATTCTGGTCGGCTAGCGCCGCGGCGGGAAGTGCGGCGAGCAGGCAGGCGATGATCGGAATTTGGAGTTTCATGGTGCAATCAGCATATGCCGCGAAGCTGATACGGTGTGGCTTCGCGCTTGAGAGCGCCCTACGGATAAAATGAGGGTTCGTTAAGAGCCGGCACCGGTCATAATCGCGGCGCGCAGCGCGCAGGTCTGGCTCGACGGCTCGAGCATGAGATGATAGCGCAAGTAGCTTGCGAGCGCTTCATACGCAGCCAGCGCGGCACCACGGCGTCCCATCGCGACGAGGGCTCGCATGGTCAGGCGCGTTGCGCCTTCATGCGCGCGATCCGTTTCGACCAGCCGGAGCGCGTATTCGAGCACCGATGGCCAATCGTTGCGCGCGAATTCATGCTCGGCCAGACGCTCGAGAATGATTGCAAAGGCGTTGGCGCAGCGAACACGTAGCGGATAGATCCACTCGGCTTCTTCGCCGGCGAGATACTCACCGGCGTAGAGCTCCGCGGCCTTCTGCATCTCTTCTATTGAATTGCCGCGGCTGGCCGCAAGCAATAACTCCGCGTCGGATTCGATCGCAACCGCCGGATCCCACGCATACGCGCCGCCGTGGCAGCGAATGCCGTCGACGCTCGGCGAAAGCGCGCGCAATGCTGCGCGCGCGCCGGCAGCCGCAATGTGCAGGCGATGCGAAGCTGTTTCTGCGTCGAGCGCCGGCCAGAAAGCGTTAACCAATACTTCGCGCGACGCGGCGGCGCGCGGATAGCTCACGAAATATTGAAGGAATTCGCGCCCGCGTTTTAATGCAGGACCGCTACTCCAAGCGCTGTCCGAGCCAAACGAGAAAGTGCCGAGGCAGCGTACGCGCAGCACCGACCCTGCTAACAGCATCACGCCCTCCTTACGTTCTTCCCGATACTCACGTCGGTGGCTATGCCGTTTCCAGACCGTAACAGATGCGAGCTTTCGTAGTCAATACAAATAGTAAACAGTACTCATCTTATTGAGCCGTACCGACC
>JBAUEZ010000041.1:0-6081 GCA_049678885.1 Candidatus Aquilonibacter sp.
CGATCGGACAAAAAGGCGGCAAGGTCGTCAAGGAAAAGTACGGCCCCGATTTCTATGAAGAGATCGGCCACAAGGGTGGACAAAAAGTCAAGAAACTGATCGCCGAAGCTAAGAAGAAACGCGACGAGGAATCGACGGAGTAATTTCCGTCGCTAGCTACATGCTCCGGAAGCAATCAGACGTAATGCTTCCGCGTCAACGTCTTTTGGACTGACGTTTCCATCCGGTTGTAGGGTCATCGCCAGTTTGGACTTTGTTGTCCAGGCTGCGCCGTCGGCTTTGTAATGCGCGATTTTGCACGGCGTAAGCGTAATGTCTTCGCCGCGTAAGAATAATAGCGTGAAGTTCTGCTTCGGCCATTCCGAAAGCAGCATCGCTTGATTTTTGTATTGATACTCGATCGCGATGCCGCGATGATCGGGCGTGTCGAGATCGCCGAGTGGCGGAATGACCGCATATTTGAGGATCTGCCGCGGTGGGATCCACGGTTTGTAATTGATCTTCGTAACGGCTTCTTCGAGTGGCATGACTACGCCGCGATCGTCGATAAGCATCGGCGGTAGCGAGGACTGTGGAGCAGCATCGCCGCTCTTGTGCGCACATGCAGTCGCTGCCAGCGCGAACGCACAAAGAACCAGCCGTAAACGGCGCATAATGTATGTATCGGTCAACCGAGCAAGCGCCTCCAGGACGGTCCGCCCGCCTTCGGCGGTCGCAGCTCCTGTGCTCCAGACCTTCATCCGCATCCTGCGGCTTATTTTCCCGACACCATGCTCCCCTGAATCGAGCCAAAATGGACCTGATCCTTGTTAAAGTCTATCGTAACCGAGCTAAAGGCAAGCGTGTGCCCTACGGAGTGAAGATAGCTCGGGTGCTGCATTTGGAGCAGCTTTGTGGCGTTGGTCCAGATAACGAGGTCGGTGTCGAACGAACGTTTGAGGGGATCGCCGATTATCGCCACCGTGACCTTGCCGATCGCCGTGAAGTTGAGTGACAGGGTATCGACACTGATGCGCTCGGCGGTGATCTTCAGATAAGGTTTGCCGTGCTTGAACACGACGCCGTTGCGAACGCCTTCGACGGTGCCGGTGGTTCCATCGGGTGAGAGTTGCGCATCTTTGTAGTCAAAACTCCAGGACTTCGTCGCGATGCGGTTGCCTCGCACGCGTCCGCCGTTGAGCGTGATGCTTGTTTGATCCGGCGGCAACGGCGGCGTGCCGATGCCCGCGAGGATGACGCCGACGATCAGCCAGATCGTAAGCGCCGCGCCGGCGGCGATTGCGCCCCAACGCCACCAGTTACGTTTGCCTTTCATTGGCGGGGGCTCATCTCATCGCGCCTCATCGGAAAGAGCACGAGCACCGCGTACAGCGCGATCAGCGCAAACCAGATGCGCGTCGGACCAACATGCGCAAAGAACGAACCCACCGCGGGACCGACGTAACCACTGACAATGCCTCGTCCCTCGAGCGGAAGTTGCGCGCTCCACGTGCCGTCGGGTGCGATGATACCGCTTATACCGGTCGCTGCCGCGCGCACGACGTACGCACCGGATTCGATCGCGCGCATCTGCGCAATCTGCGCGTGCTGATACGGACCCGATGACATCCCGAACCATGCGTCGTCGGTTGCAACAACGAGCACCTGTGCGCCGTTACGAAGCTCGTCGTACGCGATATCGCCGAACGCTGATTCCCAGCAGATCAACGCGCCGATCGGCAAACCGGCAGTTGTCGCTAAGACGCCGTTGCTGTCGCCTTCGGCAAAATTGCCGTTCAACGTGCCGACGTACGGAATCCACCACAGAAACTGTTGGCCCGGGAAATGTTCGGCGAATGGCACGAGCTGGCGCTTGTCGTACACGCCCACAATCCCGGCGCTCGTGAATTCGAACAGTGCGTTGTAGACTTGGCCCTGCGCAACGTGCACGCTCCCGACGAGAATCGTTGCGCCGGCTTGCGCGGCGAGCGCGGTGAATTTCGCCACAAGCGCCGGATCGTTGTTGAGTCCGCCGCCGCTGATCGCGATTACGGTTTCCGGCCAGACGATCAGCCGCGGATGCAACGCAATCGCCGAGCGCGTCATTGCGGTGTACACGTCGATCGCGTGCTCGAGCGATCCTGGTTGCCATTTGAGCGACTGCGTGATGTTGCCCTGAACAGCAACAACCGGGACGGTGGGGGCAGGGGCGTGACGAGCAGGCCATGCATACCACGCCGCGGTCGTAGCGACCACGACGACGGCCGCGCATGCTACGAATGCGCGCCAGCTGCGCGTACGTAGCGCATACGCCGCGTATCCCCCGAGCGCAAATACCGCGAAGGTAATGCCGCTCGTGCCTATATACGCGCCGAGAGCGCGCAAGGGGGTCTCGACTTGCGTGACGCCGAGCTGCGCGAACGGCACGCCGGCGATGCCGATTGACCGCAACCATTCCATGATGGTAAATGCAGTGGCCGCAGCGAGCGGAAGCAGCACGGGTGAAGTGCGCGAACGCGCAAACGCCGTTAACACGCCGGCGAGCGCAATCGCAAGCCCTTGATATGCGGCTCCAAGCACCACGGCGACATATGCGAGCGCGCCGACGACCGTCACGATCGTCGTGCTCCACCACCAAAACGAAATCGTGAAAAACACGAGCCCACAGAGCCACCCCAGGAAGAACGCGCGTTTCCAGGATGCGCGTTGCCAAGCCCAGAACAGCGCCCCTGCGCCGAGCGGTGCCGCCCATGCAAGTCCAGCGCGCGGGAACGCCAGTGCAAACAACAGGCCCGAGAGCACCGCGATTAGCGCAGCGCGCAGGCGTTCCGAGGAAAGCATGATTCGTAGAGCAGGTTTTGTAACGGGTTCAGCAGCGGCACTCATAGCTTCGGCATGTGGCAGACAGGTAACGCCCACTCGCAGCGGCATAGGGCCGGGCGGCCTGCAGGCGGGCTTCATGAGCGTGAAGTTCAATGTCCAGAGCGCATTCAACTTCTCGGCAGACTCGTATGGAGTCGTGTTTAACACGTCGGGCAGTGGTGTGACGCCGTTGCCCGTGGCGCAGACGACCAACTGGGCGGGCTACTCGATTGCGATCGTGGTCGGTGGCGCCGGCGGCGCGATCTCGCCGTTCGCATATTATTACTACCGTCCAAACAACACGTCGCAGGCTCCGGTGCTCTACCCGATCGGTGCGACTCCGCAGCAGCTGATTCTACAGCCCAACAGCAATGGTCAGGGCACGCAGTTCACGGTGATCTTCCAGACGATCATCGCAAGTTTCAACGTTACGACCTCGCCGACACCAAGCCCCACGGCATCGCCGACAGCGAGTCCGACGCCGACTCCGACCGCCAGCTCGAGCGCAAGCCCCTCGCCGGGTCCTACTGCGTCCGGCGTCGGCGTGTCGAACCTGTGGAACTTCAATTTCTTCGTCGTGCAGGGAGTAGTTTCGCAATACGAGAGCCAGGGGACGCTGCAGATCATCGACTCGCTCGGCGCCGGCGGTCCTAACGACACGACGTACATCTCGCCGCAACTCGATATCTCGACCCCGTTCGATACGGGCGCGTTCTACGTGCAAGCCGGGACGCACCCTTCGATCCCCGATTCGATCGCCAGCGGCGATATCGCCAACAACCCTGCGATTTAGAAGTTTTCTAGAAGTTAAACGTGGTTGGGATCAGCGGGCCGCCTTGGCCGAGCGCAAACGTTGCGCCTTGTGTCGGGAAGGCGAGGATGTTGATCTGCATCGTCACGAGCTTCTGCGACTCGTTGTAGAGCGCTTGTAGCTGATAACAGTTGCCGATCGTGTGCGTCAGATAGAGAACCTTCTGTTCTAAGCGCGCGTGATTTTTCCAATCGACGGTCGTGACGAACTGCACGGACGTGTCGCGTCCGAACGGCGTCGAGAGCTGCACGTTGGTCGAATCGAAGCCCTGGCCCGGACCGGGCGCGAATGAACCGCCGATAAGCAGCACCGAACGCGAGCTCGGCAGTGCGGTCAACTGATAGCTTACCGGCTGCGCCATGCCGTCGAAGTTCGTCGAGTAGCCTACCGCGAGATTGTAGTTGTTGCCGTTGAGCACGCGCACCAGATCCTGCGCGTTCTTCGTGTTCACGCCCGGGAACTGATCGAGCGTGTAGAACGGCACGGACGAGGGTCCGTTATAGTTCTCTTCGCTGTACGTTATCGTGTTGACGAAATGTTGCGTGATCGGCGTCGTGAGCGAGGCTGCTTGTTGAATCGAGGCCTTGAGGTCGCCCGTGCTATACGCGTATTGATTGACGTTGACCGTTGCCTGAAAATCGCTACCGGCTATTTGCGTGATGTATGGACCGAGCACGAAGGCCGCAAGCGCCCGCGCGGCCGAGAAATCATCGGACGGTTCGCTGTACTCACCGATCGTAAAGTTCGCCGACGTCGGAAGCCAGAAGTGCGGGAAGAACTTGTACGGCCGGATCTGCAGCTGCGGGACCTCCTCGTCGCCGTACGGCTCTGCTGCGAGCGTCTTGTCGTAGGTGAGTTGGTAATCAGTACCCGGCGTCACCCAGTGCAAAAGGTCGTTGAACGTCGTGGTCGAGTTGGTCGACGTGACGCCGCCGAACGAAGATGAACTGCTCGAAACGTTCACGTTGATCGCGTTGCTCAACTGTGGGTTGAACTGATTGTTATCGGTGAACGAGATGCTGTTGCTGCTCGATTGCGATCCGGTCGAAGTGCGCGTGTAGCCGTACTGCTGCGACGTATGTGCAGTCGTGTGCGCGAGCGTTTCGGTGACCTGCGTCGTTGCCGGCAGGTTCGTATACGGGCCGTAGTTCGACTGATATCCGAGCTGGAAATTCGAACGCAATGTTTGCGAGAAGTTCTCAATCTCGCCGAAGGTCAGGTTATCGGTCGTCGCGGCTACACGTTGGTCGTGAATCTCATAGAAGTTGATGTTTGCGCTGCGATGGCCGCTGCGCTTGGTGTAAAACGCGACGTACCCGAGGCCGAGGCCGACCTTGGTAAAATAGTTGACCACGTAATAGCCGTAGAAATATTGATCTTTGCCGAACGTGATGCGGGTCTTGATCCAATAGCCTTCATATTGATCGTAGCCGACGTCGGGAAAATACTTCGGCCGCTGGTTCGGGTTGTCCACGGTGCGCAGCGGAATGACGACCTTGGGCAACCAGAAGACAGCCGCTGCGCCGAGCCATAAAATCGCCTTGTAGATGACGATCTTGTCGCCCGGATAGATCTCCATGTTCTTTCCGGTGATGTGGTAGCCGCCGCGTTGGTTCTCGCAGGTCGTTACCGAGGGCGCAAGCCCGTGTCCGATGCCCTCGGCGTCGGTGTGCAGATCCTTCGCGCTGAAGTGGACGAGCCCGACGTTGACGCCTTCGGAGCTCGTGCCGCGCCCATTGGCGAGGATCGCGGTTTGATCGATCGTGTCGAACGTGATCTTGTCGGCTTCAAGCACGGAATCTTGGGCGTGATTGATAATGAACGGATGACCGGTGATCGTAATCGTGCGCAAGCCGTCGTAGTGCGCGTCGTCGCCGACGATCTCTTCTGCGCCGTAGAGAATGTGCACGTTGCCCGACGCGTCATAGGGCTGTCCGGGATTGGTGTTGCCCGACGTCTTGTCGGCGAGCACCGCGATGTAGTTGGGGTGCATCGTCGGCGTTCCCGAGGGCACCGAGGTTGGCGTCGGTGCGACCTGCCCGGCCGGCGTGATCGGTGGCGGCGTGTTGCCGCCGCGCGTCACAAAGACCGGCTGATTCTGGTCGAACGGGTTGGGGGTTGCGCTGGGTATGGGCGGCGGCGTTGTTCCGGGCGAACCGCTCGGCGCCGGCGTCGCATACAACTGCGTCATCGGTCCACTGTGTGGACCGAACGAGGGCGTCGGCAACGGCGTCGGCGTCGCGAACGGATTGGGCGATCCACTCGGGCTCGGCGACGGCGACGGCGTCACTTGGAACTGCGCCACGTAGCGGCTGCCCTCCGGCGTGAAGCCCGCGCGTTCGACGTCCTGCGCGAACGCCTTGGCTTCATGCACGGCGCACGATTGATGATTGAGCATGCCAACGATGCGGTCGTTGTCGTCGATCGTT
>JBAUEZ010000042.1:0-9078 GCA_049678885.1 Candidatus Aquilonibacter sp.
GAGCTCGACCGCGAGGCGTTCGAGCTCTTCACGCTGCGGCCCGTCGCCCGCGATCACCAGCACGAGCGATGGATCGTTCGCGTCGGAGAGCGCCTGTAAAATGACGTCGATGTTCTTTTCGCGCGCAAGACGCGAGACAAAGAGCACTAAGCGTCCGTCAGCACGCACCCCCAGGCGACGGCGCAGACGGTCGTCGCGCTGACCGGCGGCAAAGCGATCGACGTCGATGCCCGTCGGAACGACGGCAATGCGCACTTCGACGCCGAGTTCGCGCAGATGCCGCGCAATTGCGGGCGTCGGCACGACGACCGCGTCGACCAAATTTCCGAACGTGCGCGTGAGCTGCGCGGCGGCAAAACGCGTAGCCTTCGGCTCGAACGGCACATAGTGGGCGTAGGCTTCGAGTTGCGTGTGATACGTGTAGACGATCGGCATGCCGTAGCGGCGCGCGTAGCGTAGGCCGGCCCAGCCGGTGACAAAGAGTGAATGTACGTGAACCAGCGCGAGCCGCTTGATCACGTTGTTGACGTTGCGGCGACCGACGAGCGGCAGCGTTAGCCGATAGGGTGTCGCCGATGGCAACGGTAACGACGGCAGCCGAAAAACGGCGTCATCGCTTTGGCGGCCGCCGGGCATGCTCGGCGCGAAACAGTAGACCTCGTGTCCGCGCGAGCGAAGCCCCTCGGCCAGCGTGTCGACCGAGGTTACCACCCCGTTGACGACCGGCCGATAGATCTCGGTGAAAAACCCGACGCGCAGTGTCACGCCGGTCTCTTCGCCGGGGCGCTTCGGACCGCTCCCAAAAGGTGGCTCCTGCCGAATTCCGACTTAAAGCATATTCCCGATCCGGACCGGGCATGCTATAGTGCCGGGGTCAACGGTCGCCCGCCCAACAGGCGGCCAACGCGGATCTCATTGCCGGCTCCCCCTTTGCGAGTTCGGGTCCGCCACCAACGGCGTTTATCTCTACTTTCAGGGACCTGCCCGATCACGGGCTACTATCGCCGATTTCTTACCTACTGTTGGTTCAGCTTTCGGGCATTCGTGTGCCACTGGCGGGTGCGCAGGTATCACCGATGTAGGGGCTGGGACAGAAAGGAACCTCGGGGTGATAGGACGCGGCCCGCTGCGGCGCAGCCACGTGCTGTGCGTCAGCGTCTTGACCGCCGGTCTCGTATGGGCCGGTTTCGCCACCTATCCGTCGCCGGTTTACGCCGGCAATACAGCTGCCCTTGCAAGTGTCTCGCATGTCGTGCTCTTCACGACCGGCAACGACACAACGACGCAAGCAACGGCTGCAACGACCGTGGGCGAGTTTCTTCGCGAACGCGGCATCGTTGCAAATGACGGGGACTACGTTTCACCTTCAACGGACACGCCGCTCTCCGATCGCATGTCAATCGAATATCGCGCGGCCGTCTCGGTTACGCTCGTTGCCGACAAACATCGCGCAACGATGATGACTGCGGCGCCCAACATCGCGGCGTTCTTGCAAAGCGAAAACATCGCGCTCGGCAAATACGACGAAGTTTCGCCGTCGCTGAAAAGCGACATTCCGGCAAACGGCGTCGTGCGCGTCACGCGTGTGCTGCGTTGGCAGCGTCTGGAGAATCGCGCGATGCGAATGCCGGTCGTGCATCTGCTCAACGTCGCAATGTCACCGGGCGCATCCAAAGTAGCGTCGCAAGGCCGCGCCGGCATGCGCCAGGTGCTCGTTGCGTTTACGCAACATGACGCTGGGAGCATCACGGCAACCGTCGTTGCTTCGCGCATCGTCACCAAACCGAAGCCTCGCGTCATTGAAGCGGGCGCGCTTGGTTCGATGCAGATGATCGCTACGGCATACACGCCCTACTGCTCCGGTTGCAGCGGCATCACGGCCACCGGCCGTCCGGCCGGTCATGGTATCGTCGCGGTCGATCCAAGGGTTATCCCACTCGGTTCACGCCTGTACATTCCCGGATATGGCTACGCGATCGCCGGCGACACCGGCGGCGCGATTGTTGGCTATCGCATCGATCTCGGCTACACTTCGAATCATGATGCGATGCAATTCGGGCGCCGGGCGGTGATGGTATATCGTCTGAAGTAAATCCCCGCCACCTCCTCACGGAGTGGGGCGCTCGCCCGAAGAAAAAATTCGGGCAGAACTTCTTGATGGACGCGGGTGCTTCGCGCCGCATCGCGCACCTGGTGTGCGACGATGCCCCAGCGGGTGTCCGCGTCATCGAGATCGGCGCGGGCACGGGCTCGCTCACGCACGCACTGCTCGAAGCCGGCGCAAGCGTGACCGCGCTCGAGATCGACCCCGAGCTCGTCACGATCCTTGGCAATCGCGCGGACCTCGCCCCTGCGACAATCGTGCTCGCCGACGCGCTAATCTACGACTATGCAGCCTACGCGCGTGCCGGTGCGTGGCGCGTCGCAGGCAATCTCCCTTACAACATTGCAACCCCGCTGCTGCTTGCGCTCGTGGAGATGGCGCACGGCCCCGACGTCATTGTCGCTATGATTCAGAAAGACGTCGCCGACCGCATCGGCGCGAAGCCTGGAACCGCCGCCTACGGCAGCTTGTCGCTCGCAGTGCAATATGCAATGCAGGTCGAGCGCGCCTTCACGCTCGGCCCGCGTGCGTTTTATCCCGCACCAAAGGTTGACTCCACCGTTGTGCGCCTCGTGCGCCGCGCGGAACCGGCAGTGCATCCGCGCGATCTCGAACTGTTTCGGAAGGTCGTGCGCGGTGCATTCGCGTACCGGCGCAAGACGCTCGCTAACAGTCTAGCCCTTGCGCTGCACATTGACCGCGATGTGATCGCAGCGGCAATCTCCCGAAGCGACGTACCTGCGGAGTCACGTGGTGAACAGCTCGATCTCCAAGCGTTCTGCCGACTGGCCGATAACCTGGCCGAGCGGTAGTTTCCGCCCCGTTCCGACGGCGATTCTCGTCATCGTCGTCATCGTGCCGATCGTCGGCTTCGGCATTTACCAAGGCCTCCTCTCGGCCTCGGTACATATCGATCAGCGCCTGCTCGGCGATCCGCTTGTCGTCATTACGTCGCTTGCGCTCACCCTCTTGGCGGAGGGCATACTTGCGGGGATCGTCATCGCACTCTTGCCATGGGTCTCGCGGCTCTCGCTACGCGAGCTGGGATACCGCCTGCCAAGTGCAGGGGATCTATTAATTGCATTCCTCGGCTCGCTCGTGATGGCGCTCGTTGCCAACGGCGGTGCCTCGATCATTCAAGCAGTGTTGCATACCTCGCAGGATCAGCAGGCGGTTGCGATGCTGCGGCAGTTGCACGATCCGCGACTGCTCGCCGCGTTTGCGCTCTTTGCTTGCGTGCTCGCGCCGTTCATGGAAGAGACGATCTTTCGCGTGTTCCTTTTCAACGCGACGCGCAGGTACTGGGGATTTTGGGCCGGAGCGATCGTCAGCGGCCTGTGTTTTGGGGCCGCGCACGGCGATCCGATCGCTGCCTTCCCGCTCGCGCTCGGGGGCATCGTCCTCGCCTTCGTCTACTACCGCACGAACAATGCGCTCGCGTCGATGATCACGCACGGACTGTTCAACTCGTACACAATCCTCGCGTTGATCGTTGCGCCGCAGCTGGCAAAGTAGGGCTTCCCTAAATGCGCCTTGCGGTTGACGCGTGGAATCTCGTCAACGACCGGCGCGGTATGGGGCGCTACGTTCGTCGCGTGCTAACGGACTGGCAGAGTGAAGACGACCTCGAGGTAACGCTGCTCGTCCGCAAGGCACGGCACGCCGCGCTCCTCACGCGGGAATTTCCTTATCATGTGCGCAGCGACACGCACGGCAGTTACGACGTCGTGTGGTATCCATGGAACGCGTTACGATTCACGATCCGTGGTGCGCGCAGCGTCGTGCTCCTTCATGACCCCTTCGCGTTCACGTACGCGCATCGCGACTGGATCGCGCGCTACCGCGAACAGGCGCCGATTCGTCGCGCCTTGGAGCGGGCAAACGCGCGGGCTACAAACTCGCGCTGGACGGCGCACGAATTCGCGCGGCTCTTCGGCTACGATCCAGCGTCGTTCACCGTGGTGCATCCGGCGCCCGACCCGTGGTGGCAGCCGGTTGCGCCGCGCGAACACACGCCCTACTTTCTCGTCGTCGCGGGTCCCGAGCAGCGCAAGAATCTCCCGACGCTTACGCGCGCCTTTGCGCGGGCCTTTCCGGCGCGCGAATGTGCGCTGCTCATCGCCGGCGGGACGCCGCACGCAAACATTCGTCCCGACGATACCGAGTTGCGCGCGCTCTACAGCGGCGCACTGGCAGTCGCGGTTCCCTCGAGCGCCGAGGGCTACGGCTTGATGGCGGTCGAGGCGATGGCGTGCGGAGCACCGGTGGTTGCAAGCGATGCTTCGGCGTTGCCCGAGGCCTGCGACGATGCAGCGATGCTGGTGCCGCCTTTCGACGTTAACGCGTGGGCGCTCGCGCTACGCGAACTTGCCGATAATGCAGACCTGCGCACATCGCTGCGCGAACGTTCGCTCGCGCGCGCCACGCGCATCGATCGGCGCGAGCCGGCACGTCTTACGCTCGCGTTGCTTCGACGATCGCTCGAAACCGGTCGATAAATCGCGCCGGCGAAAACGCTTCAGCGTGTGCGCGCAGGCGCTGCGGATCGTAGCGACGCGGATCGAACCGGCGTAGCACGTCCGCGAGCGACTCCGCGCTTGCCTCGTCGAAAAACGCGCCGGTCTCTCCCTCGATCACCGTTTCGCGTGCGCCGCCGGCGCGATAGGCAATCGTTGGGCGCCCCGCTGCGGCCGCCTCGATCGGCACGAGCCCGAGATCTTCTTCGCCCGGAACGATCGCCGCGATTGCATTGCCCATCAACGCGTTGATGGTCGCGTCATCGACGAACCCTAAGAGCGTCGTCGTCGTCGCGCGCGCGCGCTCGCGCAGCTGCACCATAGCCGGCCCATCGCCCGCAACGAGCAACTTCACGCCGGCGCGTTGGGCAGCGTCGATTGCTAGGTCGATGCGCTTGTACGGCAAGAGCCGGGATGCCACGAAGAAATAATCGCCGCTGCCGTTGCCGATCGTAAACCGATCGACGTCGGCCGGCGAGTGCAGCACGTCGGCATCTCGATGATAGTACTCGCGCACGCGTTCTTGCACCGTTACGCTGTTTGCAACGTAGCGCGTCGGACGCTTCGCCGCTTCGAGATCCCAGCGCACGAGGGCATTCACCATTGGCCGCGCAAGCATTGCGAGGCCGAAGCCGCCGAGATAGCGTTTGTAGTCGAAGAGAAAGCGGCTGACCGTGTGGATGAAGCAGACGTGCACCGCATCCGCCCGAAGGCGTACGCCCTTGGCCCAGGCACTGGTCGAACTGACGATCAGATCGTACTCGCGCAAGTCGAACGCTTCGAATGCACGCGGATACAACGGCGCAAGATAGCGAAAATTCCGATTCGCGCCGGGAATGCGCGCGAGCATCGACGCGTGCACGCGCTCTTTGGGAATCAGATCACCGACGGCACGCTCGTCGTAGAGCGCCGTGAAAACCGGCGCCTGGGGCCACGCGCGCGTGATATGCGCAAAGACGCGCTCTGCGCCTCCGCGCTGATTTAAGTAATCGTGGACAAGCGCGACCTTAATGCGCGCTGCCTCTAGGAATTTTCTCTTGGCAGTACCAAGGCGATCGTCGGGTTGCTCAAGTACGAGCGTGCGACGCGCTGCAGATCGGCAGCAGTCGTTTGCGATATCGCATCGAGCGTGCGCGAAAGATAATCGGGCTGCGCACCGTTCTCATCGTAGACAACGGCAAGCCAGGCGCGCGCTTCGAGCGTATTGGTGCTGCTGATAAAGTCGCCCGAGGCCATCGTCTTGAATTGGTCGATCGAGCCCTCGAGCTTGGTCGTCGCGAGAATGCTCGCAATCGAGAGCGCGGTCGAGAACGAGCGATTTGGATTGCCGATCCCGCCGTTGACGTAGAGCACGAGGTCAGGCTGCGGGTTCTCATATTGGTAGACAGCTCCGACCGCGTGCGAAGCATACGTCTCGGAGACCACGCCCGGAACGTCGGCCATGTCGGACAGCGTGCGCTGCATGAACGATGCCAGCACGAGCATCGGTCCGAAGTCCTTGCTCGCGACGTTCGGCGCGCCGTATTGCGCGATCAGCCATGGTGCCGAGATGTCGCGTTGCGCGACGAGTTGCCGCGATGCGCCTTCGAGCTTGGGCAACTTCACGCTGACGGGGTTCGTGCTGCCGTCGGACAGCGTCGTGCCGAGCGCATCGAGCGCGCCTGCCGGCAATGCGTCGATGCGCCCCGCGGCGCTGACGTACGATCCGCCACGCTTGTAATACGAGGCGTAGAACGACTTCACGTCATCGGGTCCGAGCTGCGCAAGCGATGCCGGCAATCCGAACTCCGGCAACCCGGCGTTCGCCGACGGCGCTAGCGTCGAGTTGAGCATGTCCAGACCGACCTGCAACGCGATCTGCTGATTTTCAGCGATGCGCGTGATCAGCCGGTCGCGCGCCGAGCGCACTGTCGCCGGGTCAAAGGCCGGAGCAGCAAGTGCGGTCTGCGCGAGCTTCAACACTTTCTCGGCGTCCTGCGGCAACGACTCGATCTCGAATCGCACATCGCCCGGATCGACCGTAAACGAAATCGAACCGCCCGCCGCGGCGATGGCATCACGTAGCGCGACGCCGTTCACCGGCGTGTTGACAATCGTTTGCGCGGTGAGCGCGGCAAGGCCATTCTGTGAAAGCGCCTGGCGGTCGAGTCCGGCACGCACTACGTACACCACGTGAAGGAGCGGCGCGCTGGCATCGAGTTGCGTAATCGTCGTCACGCCGCCGCTGCGTGTGACGACCGGAACAGCTCCAGCGGCGGCACGCGAGACCGTGGGGAGACCAACGATGAGCAAGAACGCGGCAGCGGCCGCAAGGCGCAGTTTCACGAGGTCGATTCCTTCGAGTTCGTCGTGATCAGGTGCACGACGACGGGATGAGCGAGATACTTCTTGACGATTGATGCGACGTAATCGGGGTCCAGCGACCGCGCCGCTTTCCAGTATGTGCTTGCGCTGTCGCTCGGCGCGTATGCGCCATCGCCTTCGGACGAATACCAACCGAGATTGTCGGCCTGTTCCGACGGCGCTTGCGAATCCGAAGCGAGGTGAAAGATGAACGCCTCGCGCGCCGCTGCGAACGATGCCGCGTCCAGCGGCGTTGCGAGCGAATTTATTGCCGCGAGCACTTTGGCTTCAACCGCGGCGGGTTTGCTGCCGCCGAGCGTCACCAGCATGACGCCGGGATCGTGCAGCGTGATGAACTGTCCGTTGACGTAATCATCGCTGGTGGGATCCAGCGCCTTGGTCACCGTGCCGGTCTCGTCGCGGAAGAGGTAATCCGCCACAAAGTCGAGTGCGGTCGCCGCGCGCTCGTCGGCGATCGGTGGCCCGGTCCAGGCCAGACCTTCACCCGTAACCGCGGCATCGATCGTCTTGTCGGCCGGCGCGGCAGCGAGTGACGACGCAATCGGCGCGTCAGCACTTCCCGGTGTGCCGGCTGTTACCGCATCTAGCAGCGACGCATCGACATTGCCGGCGAGAGCGAATGTTGCGTTGGCCGAACGGAATGCGCGTTTTGCAAATGTTTTAACCTGATCGAGCGTGATGCCCTTGAAGTCGGTCACATCGGCCGGAATCGGAGCATAGTGCGCCGGTCCGGACGCAAAGAGCTGCGCGAAGAGCGCATCGTGCAGCAAGTCGTCGGGCGAAAATCGCTCTTGCGCAGAGAGCACGGCAACGTCGGTACGCGCAATCTTCAGTGCATCTTCATCAATTGCCGGTGAAAAGTAAGCCGCGCTCATCGCTGCGACCACGCGCCGCGCAGTACTGGCCGGCACGCTCGCGCTAACGTCGACTAAATCGGGGTAGACGTTGATGGCCAGACGGCCACCCACATTGCGGACCAGGCTCACCAGCGACTTGCCGCTTTCGAGCGTCGCGGCGGCGGCGGCGGTTGCCGCGACCCGCTATATGCCCGGCGCGCCGTTATCGTAACCGGCGCCTGGCGCGCGGAACCACAGGTCGATCGCCGCCGATGCGAGCGTCGCATCGCGCGTGATCGTATACGATCCCCCATGTGGCAGACTGCCGGTCGAGGGCTCGTCTGCCGCCAGAGCTGAGAGCGGCGCGAGCATTACTGCCAGCGCCGCTGCACACAATGCCGGCCGGCGCATCACGCCGGCTCCGGCCGGATAGTTGGCGGAACCCTCGACGGCTTCTCGCGCTGCGGCTCGTCTACCGGCGCCGACGGCGGCTCAGCGTCGGTTGCAACCGCGCTACCACCCTTGTCATTGCGATCGTAGGGCTTGCTCTCGAGAATAGCGCGGACTTCTTCCGCGTCGACGGTTTCGTATTCGAGCAGGGACTTGACCATACGCTCGACTTTATCCCAGTTTTCTGTGAGCAGCGTGCGACCGTGCTCGTAACACGACTCGATGATGCGCCGCACCTCGCCGTCGATTTTGCTGGCAACTTCCTCAGAGTAGTTACGCTCCTCGCCGAAGTCGCGTCCCAGGAAGACCTGATGGTTCCCGCGACCGAACTGAATCGGCCCGAGCTCGCTCATGCCGTATTGCGTCACCATCCGGCGCGCCAGTTCGGTTGCTTTCTGGAAGTCGTTGCTCGCGCCGGTCGTCACGTCGCCGAACTGAATCTCCTCGGCAAGGCGGCCACCGAGCGCCATCGTGATTTGTGCGAGAATTTCTTCACGCGTCATCTGATGGCGATCGTCTTCGGGAAGCGACCACGTGATACCGAGCGCCATGCCGCGCGGAATGATCGTCACCTTGTGAACCGGATCGGCCTTATCGAGCATGCCGCCGAGTACCGCATGTCCGGACTCGTGATAGGCGGTGTTCTCTTTTTCTTTGGCGCTCATCACGGTCGACTTGCGTTCTGGGCCGACCATCACACGATCGATCGCTTCGTCGCAGTCCTGCATCTCGATAACGTTCTTATTCTTGCGCGCCGCGAGCAGCGCGGCCTCATTGAGCAAGTTCTCGAGATCCGCACCCGAAAATC
>JBAUEZ010000043.1:0-1992 GCA_049678885.1 Candidatus Aquilonibacter sp.
CTCTTTTGGCGGCACAACGTCTTCCGCGCCTGGCCGAGCGCGCGATGCGCGAGGCGATCGCCGGCGCGCTTATCGATAAGCGCATGACGCCGCGTGCCATCGTTGACCGCGCCCTTGTCACGTTCGAAGCCACGGTCGCGCGGCTCGGTACGGTTCGCCCGGCGCTGCTCTTTGCCGAACGCGACCGAATCGCGCGCGAGCTGCGCGCCTTTGTCGACGGTCGCCTTGCGACGCGGCTGCGTGCACTGCGCCGCGAGGCGATCGTTGCCGCTGGGACGGCGGCGTTCCCGTTCGATATCGTCGTGCGTAACCGACGCGGACGTGCGTATGCGGTTGTCCTTCGCCGCTTGCCGCGCGATGGACGCCGGTTGGCGATCTTGCAGCGCATACGCACGACCGTCGAAACGAAGACGAGGACGCCGGTCGACGGCATCCTCGTCTACGATTTCTCGCGTGGTACGACGGTGCTGCTAGACCAAACCGGTGCGCAGCGCGTGCACCGCTACTTGCGTGCGAGCTGACAGGTTCAGCTTCGCCAGGATGTGCGAGATGTGGTTCTTGACGGTCTTGTCCGAGAGCTTGAGCCGAATGCTGATCTGCTTGTTCGAAAGTCCCTCGGCGACGAGCCGTACCACTTGAAGCTCGCGATCCGAGAGCGCAGTCCGCATGTCGCGGCTGCCGGCGAGCGGACGGAGATGCCGAAGCGGCGCAGCCATGAAGGGCGCCGCTGCCGGCAAGCTCTTCACCATCGCGACGAAGTCGGCGATCGAGAGATTCTTTAGATCGTGCAGGAGGGTCTCATCGATGACCACTTCGGCATCGATTCCTGAAGCCTCCGAAAGTGTTGGCGCGGTCCCGACCACGCGAATGCCGCTCTCTAAGGACAGTAGGCGTGCGATCGCAGTGCGGACCGACGCGTCGGGGCCGATAACGAGAACGCTGGGTGGGGTCCCGTGTGAACTTACGACGGTCATTGGTTGCCTTTCCGGTGGCTCGGCTGGCACCCCCAAAATAGGGCATGCCTCTTTCCCGGGACTTACGGCCTAATTACATCGAGATTACAAACCGATTACATAGCCATGGCCGGTTCCGCAGTCCGGCGCAGCGCGCTCTTGGAGCGGCTTGCGCGGGTGGACCCCCGGGTTGTGGCCATTGTCGCCCCGGCGGGTTTCGGGAAGTCGACCCTCGTTCGCCAGTATGTCGCGGAGCGTGGGGGCAGCGTCGTGTGCGACTGCGCCGGCGTGCGCGACGATCTCGACCTCGCGCGCCGCGTGATTCCCGCGCTCGCAGCCGAGAATCCGGCGCGCGTCGCCGACCTCACGCAACGTGAGTTGATGTTAGGCGACGGCGGAACCAGCGTCGCCGAGCGCGTAGCACTTGCGCTCGACAAGTGGCGCGAGCCGAGCGAAGGCTGTATCGTCTTCGAAAGTGCCGAAGCGCTCGCGGCGACACCGTCGGCGTTGGAGCTCTTCGGCAGGATGCTCGAAGCGCGTCCGCCGGGGCGCTCGGTCGTAATCTGTTCGCGCGAGCCGTTGCGCGTGCACCTTACGCGCTACGTCGCGCCGCATGAGATCATCACACTGCGCGCCGCCGACCTCGCCTTCGATATCAACGACATTCGCGCGATCTTCGCGCCGTTCGTGACCGACGACGCGACGATCGAGCGCATTGCACGCGTCTCGGAAGGCTGGCCGGTCGCGGTCTTCCTTCTAAAGCGGTTCGCAAGCGAGGGGCGCATCGAACAACTCTTGGAACGCCTCGACGACGTCGCGTTTGACGAACTGCACGGCTACCTGGCCGACGAGGTATTGGGTGCGCTCAACCAGCGTACGCGCACGGCGCTATTTGCCTGCGCGGCAATCCCGCAGCCAAGCGCCGACGACTTGCGCGCGGCGCTCGACGATCCGCGCATCGGCGACGACTTCGGCGAGTTCGCCAAAGACTCGGCCTTTGTCGAGCAAGCGGGAGACGGTACGTTCATCCTCCATCCGC
>JBAUEZ010000044.1:0-12117 GCA_049678885.1 Candidatus Aquilonibacter sp.
CGATGTGCTTTGTGAGAATAACGCACGCCGTCTTTGCATCTCGCAACCGGATTGCACGAATCAGGTCTCGATGCTCGCGCTGCGAGACTTCAAAATTATCGAGTACCTGGACCTCATGATGTAGATAGCGCTCGCAACTCCTAATAATCGGCTCGATAGTTGCGAGCAGACGCGGACGATGCGCGGCGGCGTAAAGCGCGACGTGGAAGGTGGTGTTGAGCTCCGCCCAGCGATCGGGCTCGCGATCGATCTCGTCGAGAATTGCCTCCGCAGCATCCAACTCTTGAGTTGAGGCGTTCCTCACGACCGCCCGAATGGCGCAGCACTCGAGCGCGACGCGAATTTCGTAGAGTTCCTGGATTTCGTCGGCCGACAAGGTGGCCACGGCCGCACCATGTCGCGGACGAATCGACACGAGACCCTCGGCTTCCAGCCTCCGGAGCGCCTCGCGCACCGGGATATGACTGACGCCGCAGGCAGAAGCGATCACGTCTTGTCGCAATCGAGTTCCCGGCGCTAACCGGCCCGTGAGAATGTCGCTACGCAGCCGGGTTGCCACGACGTCGACGGCGTTGCTATACAAGAGCTGGGACATTTCGGATATAATATATTATATAGAAAGACGGGTCAAGCAGACCTGCGCCACGCCGCCATGATCCTGAGGGATTGGCGTGTGCTGAAGGACCGGTCGCGACGCCGCTGCGTCATAGCAAATCGGCGCGCGAAACCTCGGGCTCGCGTTCAACAAGACACGTGAATCCGTTGCTGCCTTGTTTGCCGCCCTCGTAACCATGAGCAGTGAACACGAGGACGGTCGCGTTCCGCGCGAGCGCCGCCGGAGCGGCGGTCTGTGCTAAGGCGATCTCATCGCCGAGCAACTGGGGCGGAAACTTTCCCTACTTTCTCCCAATCGACGGCACAGGCACTCGCCAAACCCAAGCGGCACGACGAACATCTACTACGGCGGATGCGCGGGACCGTACTCGTATACCACCGACGTGCTCTATTCAGCAGGGCCGCTTGGTCTCATGGCGAGCGAGCAAAAGTGCGCGCAGAAACCGCCGATGATCTAGTAGACGAGCCGCTCGTTCGAGGATCGCGATGTTATCGTTTGTCCTAAGCGCGTTGCTGCTGGATACGGCACCAACTCCTTCGCCCGCTCCCCCCTGTCAAGCCGCGCATCGTTTGGTCTGCGGCCCGATTAGTTTGGTACCGCGCGATCCTCAAGAGCGTAGTGCATTCGTTGGTAACGCGATCGCGACGCTTGTTGACGGAATCGTGACGGCGAAGAACACGCACGGAAATCCTGCACTCGAAAGCAATCCGTTCGTGCGGCCGTTTGTGCGCGGTGGGCTGCCGGGACTGCTTCTCGGGTGGGCCGGTATGGAAGTCGGGCAGCGCGCGATCGCGCGTCAATTTCACCTAGAAGATTCGCGCATCGAAACGATGACGTTAAGTCAGCACCTGTCGGGAATCGCAAGCTGGCTTTCCCCGCGGACGTACGGCTGGGTGCCGAACGAGTGGCAAATGTACCATCAGCCATGGGTGGAGCAAGCATGGATACGCTACGACGCGACAGCCGGGCGGTATTGATCCGCCTGGAGTTCTGCAACGTGGCGTAGAAGCGCGATCTCAAGGAGGTGGCCGTATGCTCCATCGATTGTGCGCATTTTTACTTGCAACCGCCCTGGTCGCTGTGTCGCCGGCAGCTGCACCACCGGCATCAACGCCCGCTGCTGCACTCGACGCGCTCGCCGCGCAATACTGGCAGCGCGAGCAGCAGAACGATTACTACGTGCGCGAGGAGCTTGGTCTCCCAATCGAAACGATCCGTGCACTCACGTACGAGAACGCCGCAGACGACGCGGCCTCCGCGGGGCAGTTGCTCGCGAGCCTCGGCCGCATCGACTCGCATGCGCTTGATCACGATCGGTGGCTCACGTATCGGACGTTGCAGTTTCTCGCAACCAACGATGTTGCCGGCAAAACTTACTATTGGCTTCGGCAGCAGGCGACGCCTTACGCCGGTGGACTGCAGATCAGTCAGCTCACCGGCGTTCTTGCCGGGATGCCGATCGCTTCGGCCGCCGATGCGCAACGCTACGTTGCGCTGTTACATCAGTACGCCGTCTTCCTCACGTCGATCGACACGTTGTTGCACGGGCAGCACGATCGCGGCATCATCCTGCCGAACGTCGAGACCGACGCGGCGCTTGCGGTCTTTCGCGGCTACGATGTGCCGGCAGCGAGCAGCCCGTTCGTGCTGAACCATGCGCGCTTAAACGCAATTCCCGCGGCCGACCGTGCGGCGATCCAAGCCGACGCAGCAAAGGTGATCGCAAGCGAGATCGTTCCCGCGTATGATGCGATCGTTGCTTACCTCGCCGGCCCGTATCGCACCGGCGCGCCGAGCGGCGTCGGTCTTGCGGAATATCCCGGTGGGCGCGCGTACTATCAGTATCTGATCTTTGCAAATACGACGCTCACGACCACGCCCGAAGCGCTCCATGCCTCCGGGCTGCGCGAGGTTGCGAAGCTCAACGCGCAGATTGACGCAATACGCAAGCAGGTCGGTTTCACCGGCAACCTCGCGGCGTTCAAACATTACCTTGCAACCGACAAGCGGTTCTTTCCGGCAACCACGCAAGCGTTCGGAGATCGTCTCGAGGTCTTCGTGCAACGCTCTGCGGCGGCAGCACCCAAGTACTTCTCGAAGATGCCGAAGGCACCGTACGGTGTCGAAGCGCTGCCCAAAGCGCTCGCCGGTTCACAAACCTTCGGGTACTACGATCCCGCTACACCGGCGCGCCCCAAAGGCCGCTACCTCTACAACGCCTGGCACCCCGAGCGCACGTCGCTGCTTGGCGCAGGTGCGTTGATCTGCCACGAGCTAATCCCGGGCCATCACTTCCAGATCGCGCTGCAGCAAGAGAATACCGCACTGCCGCCCGTGCGCCATTACGATTTCTCCGAAACCGGCTACGTGGAAGGCTGGGGTGAGTATTCCTCGCAACTATGCTGGCAGATGGGCGTCTATCAAACGCCGTACGACAAACTCGGTCGGCTCATGCAAGATCTGTTGGTCTCGACGCGACTCGTCGTCGATACCGGCATGAACGCGATGGGCTGGAGCCGGCAACGCGCGATGCAATATATGCACAGCAATCTCATTCTGAGCGACGGGCAAATTGCAACCGAGAGTCTGCGCTACTCAACCGATATTCCCGGACAAGCACTCGCGTATAAAACAGGCGAGTTAACGATGCTCGCGTTGCGCGCGCGCGCGCAATCGGCCTTGGGCAAGAACTTCGATATTCGCACGTTCCACGGATGGGTGATCAACAGCGGTTCGATGACGCTCGATACACTGAGCGAGCATATCGACTACGAGATCGCTAGGCAGAAAAAACCATCAACCTAAGGCTGCTGGTTTATGCCAACGCGGGGCTGTTCTGCGACGGGTACATCCTTAGCAGCGTCGGTCTTGCGCTCATCACGCTGCAGCCACGCTTCTCACTGAATCCCGCGATGACGGGATTGCTGGGTGCGGCAACGCTGCTCGGTATCCTGGTCGGCGCTCCGGTCTTCGGCCGCCTGACCGATCGCTATGGACGGCGCGTGCTGATGATCGCCGACCTCGCGGTGTTCGTGCTTGCCTCGCTCGCGCAACTCGCGGTGACAAACGTCTGGCAACTGATCGCGCTGCGCCTGGTGCTCGGCGTTGCGATCGGCGCGGACTATCCGATCGCGGGTGCGCTCATCGCGGAGTATGCTCCGTCGCGCCTACGTGGCGCTGCCGTGAACGGAATGCAGGTCGCGTGGTTCTTCGGCGCGATGATGGCGTACGTCGCCGGCTATGCGCTGCTGCGCACCGGCCCCGACAGTTGGCGATGGATCCTCGCAAGTCCGGCGCTCATCGCGGCGATCGGGTTGCTGCTGCGTGCCGGCGCTCCGGAAACACCGCTGTGGCAGGCAGTGCACCAACGTGGCGAGGTCGCGCGCACGTCGTTCGCAACGATCTTCGCACCACCGTACCGCGGCGCGTTGCTCTTCGTCTCGGTCATGTGGCTGCTGCAAGTTGTGCCGCTCTTTGCGATCTATACCTTCGCGCCCACCGTGCTTGCCGCACTTGGTCTGACCGATCAAGCCTCGCCTGCGGGCAGTGTTGCGATCACAGCGGCATTTCTGATCGGTTCGTTGCTTTCGCTCCCGCTCGTCGAACGTTGGGGACGCCGCCCACTCTGCATCGCCGGTTTCGCCGTCGCCGCAGCCGCATTCGGGTTGCTCCTAAGCGGAAACATCGGGATCGTCGTGGCAGCATTTCTCGTCTACGCGATCAGCATCGGGGCGGCCGCCGGCCTGGAGTTGACGTATCCTACCGAGCTTTTTCCGACGGCGATCCGTGCCACTGCAACCGGCTTTGCTGCCGGCATCAGTCGCGTTGGCGCGTTCGTCGGCACATTTGCGCTGCCGCTCGCGCTCGCGCATTACGGGATCGCTGCCGTCATATATGCGGCGCTCGCTATCTCGCTTCTTGGGCTCGCGATTGCTTTGCGTTGGGCTCCTGAAACCAAAGGCACGTCGCTCGTTTAATAAACAACATGGCAGAGCGTCAACCGGTCGTCTTTTTCGGCCATGGCAACCCGATGAACGCCATCGAAGACAACGCTTACGCGCGGGCATGGCGTTCGCTTGGGGCGCAGTTGCCGCGGCCGCGCGCGATCGTGGCAATCTCTGCGCACTGGTACGTGCCGGCGACGCTCGTGACGGCAAACGAGCATCCGCGCACGATCCACGACTTCGGCGGATTCCCGCGTGAGTTGTACGCCGTGCAATACCCCGCGCCGGGCGATCTTGGTTTGGCCGCACGCATCACGGAATTGCTTGCAAGCTATAGTGCGAGCGGCGACGAGCACTGGGGGCTCGATCACGGGACGTGGTCGGTCCTCAGACACGTGTATCCCAACGCGGACGTGCCGATCGTGCAACTCAGCATCGATGAGACGCTCGAGCCGGGTTTGCACTTCGAGATCGGCACGCTGTTGCGCGCATTGCGTGATGAGGGCGTGATGATCGTCGCGAGCGGCAACATCGTTCACAATCTTGAAGCGTTTGCATGGGGGCGTCATTCAACCGGGCCCTTTGACTGGGCGAAGCGTTTTGAGGCAAAAGCGCGCCAGCTGTTGACCTCGCGCACCTTCGAGCCGCTCATCGACTACGAGTCACTTGGTGAAGAGGCGCTCCTCTCGGCGCCGACAGCGGATCATTATCTGCCGCTGCTCTACGCAATGGGCGCCTCCGACGAGCGCGACCGCATCAGCTTCCCGGTCGAGGGTTTCGACGGAGGTTCGATCTCGATGCTCTCCGTACTTTGGCGTTAGTGTCCCACTGCATACATCACAATACATTCGCTGGAGCCGGAATTGGCCGGAGTCGAGGCGCGAGGAGGGAGCATAGCAACAGCTCTGTGACCGACGAGCAACGACGAATCCAGCCAATTCCGGCCCAGCCCGTTGGGTTGCGTCAACGGCTCCCCGCAGACGTCGTTGCTCTTCGCTCGCAAAGCACCACTTTTGTCGCTCATCGCGCCTCGTCTGCGAGTGCCGTTGACAGCAACGAACGTGTTGTTATGTATGCAGTGGGGCACTGAATGCGCATCGGCAAGGATGCCAAGCTCGGCACGCTTCTCCTCGTCAACATCTATTGGTTGCCTCTCTCGCTGCAAGAAGCGGCGCTTTTGGCCATTGCTATTCCTGCTGCGCTCCTGCGCCTCGCCCCGGCGACGCACGTTGCGACGTACGCCGCACTTGCTAGCTTGATCAACGTCGTCAACGTCTTTCTGCCGTGGCCGGTCGGTGCGCTTTCCGATAAGCTGCGCGGCAAAGGTACACCGCGGCAGGCAATCGCGCTGCTCGGCGCCGCGCTCAACGTCATCGGCCTCGTTCTCGCGGCGAGTGCCGGCTCGGTCACCACGTTCTACGAAGCGGTCCTTATCGGAACGGTCGGACAAGCCGTCAGCACGACGGCATATCAAGCGATGCTGCCCGACGCGGTCGCGCGCACGCTCTGGGGCGTTGCATCCGGCATCCGCGGTGCGGTGACGCTGCTCGGCACCGTGTTCGGCCTCGTACTCGGCGGCCTCGTCAATCCGAAAAGCGTCTTTATTACGTGCGCCGTCATCGTCGCGATTAGCGCATTCTCGCTGCGTGGACTTGCGCCACGCCAGCACGATGCCGAGGATCACGCGCACATTCGCGATTGGTACGACTTCGTCGTGGTCTTTATCGGGCGCGCATGCATCGTCTTCGGACTCACGCTGCTCGGCACGTTCGTGCTCTACTTCTTCCGCGACGTACTGCACGCCGCCGATCCGTCGCGCGGCACGGGACTCACCGGCATCTCGGGACTCATCGGCGCGGTCGCCTCGAGCGTCGTGCTCGGCATCCTCTCCGACCGCATTCGTCCGTATCGCAAGATCATCGTCGCGCTGTGCGGCATCCCGATGACGATCGCGGCGCTCGGCTACGCGATCGCGCCCTATGAATCGTCGGTCTTCGTTGCCGCGCTGATCTTCGGCATCGGTTACGGCGGCGTGCTTTCCAACGGATGGGCGCTGGCGCTCGATGCGATGCCTGCGATGCGCGACGTCGCGCGCGATCTCGGTATTTGGGGCATGGCCACCCACGTGCCGGCGATCATCGCCCCGCTTATTGGCGCCGCGTTGATCCACCACTTCAATGGGTCGCTTACCGGCTATCGCACGCTGTTCGCACTTGCAGCGCTGTCGTTCGCCGTCGGTTCGGTCTCGGCACTGTTCGTCAGAGGGCCGCGGCAATAACGCGCGCCGCGAGGTCTGCGCAGCGCGGACCTTCGCGAGCGAGCCAAAGCATCTGTCCCCAATTCTTCGGCCGCAGCAGCGCGCGCGCTGGATTGACCCAGTCGCGCGAGAGTTCGCGTTGCGGCGTATCGAGCACGACGCGCACCGCGGCGATTCCGTCGGCTCGAATGCGCCCGGTCTCCATGTCGACCGCGGCGAAACCGCGCGACGCCCACACCGCGCGTTCATCACCAACGACGAGCGCAAAGCTCGTCAGCAGCGCCGCATCGATGAACGCGTAACCGAGGCTCTGCGCGCCGGCGCGCAGACGCGCTGTCCACACCGGGTCGCATTCGATCGCCGTACCTTCGGTGGTTGCGACCGCGCTCGGTATGATGATCGTTCCAGTCGGAAGGTCGTCGCGCAACCCACCCGCGAGCCCGCAACTGATGGCGAGGCCGGCCAGCGAACCTGCAAGCCGCGCAAGCCCGATCCCCGACTCGATCACGGTTGCACCTGGCGCGTGACGGCGCACGGCGCGGACTTCCAAGCTCATCGCCGCGACGACGGTGACGTTGTCAGGCGGCATAGCCACGATCGCGAAACCAAATCACCGCGCGCATCAACGCGTCGTGGACCGGGCGCACAGCGACGCCCAACGAGCGTTCCGCTTCCGACGCATCAACGAACATCCGCCGCTGCGACATGCGCACGCCTTCTAAAGGAACAAAGGGCTTCATGCCGGTTGTACGACAACGCAGTTCGTCGATCCACGCGGCGGCGTACATGAGCGGAATCGGCGCGCGCATGCGCGGCGCTGGGCGGCCCGTCAGGACCGCGAGCAGATCCCACAGCGCATCGTAAGTAAAGTTCTCACCGCCGATGACATAGCGCTCGCCGATCGTTCCGCGCTCGAGAGCGGCAACGTGCGCCTGTGCAACTTGCTCGACGTCGACGAGATTGATCCCGCCGCTTGCCGGCGGCCGCGCGATCATCTTCCCGCGCATGTAGTCGACGATCATGCCGCCGGTCGGCGTTGGTTTCCAGTCGCCCTCGCCCACCGGGGCAGTCGGCAACACGGCAACCGTCGGCACGCGGCTCGCGAAGGCGACCCGTTCTTGGAGGATCTTCGATTCGTGATAGTCGATCGCGCGCGACGTGCGTGCGTGTTCTTCGTGACCGAGCGTGGCCGAACTCGAGGTCAAGATCGCACGTTCGATGCCGGCGACGTGCGCTGCGGCAAACAGTCCTTCGGTGCCGGCAACGTTGATGCGCCGGATCGCTTCGCGATCGCGCGGACCGAACGAGTATTGCGCCGCACAATGCACCAGGTACCGGCAGCCGTCGAGCGCGCGCGCGAACGTGCCGGGTTCGCGCAGATCGCCGCTGACGATCTCCGCGCCTTCGATCGGCGCCATTGGGGTGCGCGCGAGCGCGCGCACGCGATAGCCGGCAGCAAGAAGCGCACGTAGTACGTGCGCCCCCACAAATCCCGATCCGCCAGTTAAAAAAACGCGATCAACTTCTGCCAAGGGCCGCGCGAATCGATTCCTTGACCGAACCCGTCGTACGGATCACCGCCGTCGGTTCATAGCCGCAGTGCGCCATGCAATTGTTGCAGCTCGGGTGCTTGCCGCGACCGTACTTGTCCCAGTCGGTCTCTTCGATCAGCTCCTTGTACGTCTTGGCGTACGGTGCATCACTCATCAGATAGCACGGACGCTGCCACCCGAAGACGGTGTAACACGGGATGCCCCAAGGCGTGCATTCGAAATCGACTTTCCCTTCGAGGAAGTCGAGATAGAGCGGGCTGTGGTTGAGGCGCCACTCCTTGCGCTTGTCGCCGGCAAATGCTTCGCGGAAGATCTCGCGCGTACGCTCGACGCCGAGGAAGTGCTCTTGATCGGGGGCCTTCTCGTAGGCGTAGCCCGGCGAGATCTGCATCATGTCGACCTTGAGGTCGTTGTTCAGATAGTCGAGCACCGCACGAATCGACTGCGCGTCATCGCGGTCGAAAAACGTCGTGTTCGTGATGACCTTAAAGCCCTTCGCCTTCGCGACCTTGATCGCGGAGATCGCCTTCTCGAAGACGCCTTCGCGGCAGACCGACTGGTCGTGGCCCGCTTTGAGGCCGTCGAGGTGAATCATCCACGCGAAATAGGGCGACGGCTTGAACTGATCGATCTTCTTTTCGAGCAGCAGCGCATTGGTGCACAGGAAAACAAACTTCTTGCGCGCGAGCAGCTCGGTGACGATCTGCGGCATTTGATCGTGGATCAAGGGCTCGCCGCCGGCGATAGAGACGCATGGAGCGCCACACTCGTCAACAGCTGCCATGCACTCTTCGACGCTCAGCCGCTTGCGCAAGATGTCCGTGGGGTGGTCAATCTTGCCACAGCCCGCGCAAGCGAGGTTGCACTGCAACAGCGGCTCGAGCTCGAGGACGAGCGGATACTTCTTCTCACCCTTCAGCTTTTTACCGAAGATGTAGCTCCCGACGGTCAACTTCTCTTGGATCGAACTCAACGTTTTCTCGCTTTTCGGTTGCCAGCGCCATCATCGGAAAGAGGTGGCGATAGAGGTGATAGTTCAGGTAAAAATCTTTGGGAAACCCGGTCCCCGTGCAGTACGGCTCTTCCCACGTTCCATCGCGCGTCTGGGTCTCCTTGAGATAGGTGAGACCCCGCTGCGTGGCCGGGTGGTTGCTTTGGCCCGCGATCTGCAGCGCGTTGACGGCCCAGGCGGTCTGCGAGGCCGTGCTCGCGCCCACGCCCGCGAACGATTCATCGGCATACGAGTGACAGCTTTCGCCCCACCCGCCGTCGCCATTCTGCTTCGAAATCAGCCACGCCGCGCCGC
This sequence comes from Candidatus Aquilonibacter sp., assembly GCA_049678885.1. Lineage (GTDB taxonomy): Bacteria > Vulcanimicrobiota > Vulcanimicrobiia > Vulcanimicrobiales > Vulcanimicrobiaceae > Aquilonibacter. Next base: position 9,677 of record JBAUEZ010000044.1, read on the forward strand.
GCTCGATCATGTCGGCGCCGCTCTTGAGCATGCCCAGCGCAGATATTGCACACCATGTACCGTAGATGAAGTTGACGCCCCACCGTCCCCACCAGGACCCGTCGGGTCGCTGCGTTGCACGCAAATACGTGACGCCGCTCGCAACGTCGCTATCGGCCGTATCGAAACCGAGTGCGGCGAGCAGCTCGACAACGTGCGCGGTGACGTCTTCCGTCGGTGGATCGATCAACGCGCCAAAATCCGCAAACGGCATCCGATAGAGTAGTTCGCGCATGTTGTCTTTATCGAACGCAGCCCAGGCACCGTTGCGCGACCGCATCGCGCGCGTCCAATCCGTGCCGCTCTCGATCGCCGCGCGCACCGTCGACGGCTCACCGGCTTCGAGCAACGCGAGTACGACGATCGCAGTGTCGTCAATGTCGGGATACGCGTCGTTGTCGAATTCGAATGCCCAACCGTTGCCGCCGCGAAAGTTCGAACGCTCGCGCCAATCGCCGGGCGCGTTTTCCGGAATCTGCTCTTGCAGCAGCCATTGCACCGCGCGCTGCATCACCGGATGCTCGTGCGTAAATCCTGCGAGAGCGAGCGCGCGCAGCGCCCAGGCCGTATCCCACACCGGCGACATGCACGCCTGGAATCGCCAGCCTTCGGCGTCGTTGATGATGAAGCGCTCGCAGCCGGCGAGGCCTTTGCGCATCACCGGATGATCGAGGGCAAAGCCCATGAGATCCAGCGCGATCAATGAATAGACCCACGGCGGCTGAATCCCGCCCCAACTACCGTCGGCTTCTTGGCGCTCCACGATCCAATCGGTCATGACGTGCATCGCCGAGGTCCGCAACGGCTGTTCGCCGAGGCGATCGTAGATCTTGAGCACGCCGTCGAGCCACCACATCCATCCCGAGCCAGGTACGTGATGCAACGCTGCTTCCGTTCCAGGGTTGATCACGTCGCGTACATCGACGCCAAGTGCGCGGACCGGCCGCTTCGAGACGACGATCGTGAGCGGCGCGACCGTGCCGCGCGCCCAACACGCAAAGTCGTAGACGTTGAACGGCATCCAGAGTGGAAAGTAGATCATCTCCGGCGGCAACGATGGAATGGCGTCCCACGGATAGACGCCAAAGAGTGCGAGCCAAATCTTGGTGAACACGCGGGCGTTTGCAAGGCCGCCCATGCGGCGAATCACCCCGAGCGCACGTTGCATCTCGGGCAGCTGCGGATGGTAACCGAGCACTTTGAGCGCGACGTACGCTTCAATCGTCGTGCTTAAATCGGCGGGACCGTCGTAGTATAGCGCCCACGAGCCGTCGGTGCGTTGCGCGCGGACCATATGACGAATTGCGCCGTCACGCACCGCCGTGACATCGATACCGAGGAAGCGGTAGAGCAAGATCTGCTCCGCCGTCATCGTGACATTGGTTTCCAGCTCGCCCGACCACCAGCCATCGGGATGCTGCCGCTCGAGCAACCAGGCGATGCTCCGTTCGAGTGCGTCAGGCATTCGCAATCGCCTCGGCCGCAAGATACCCGCTTCGCACCGCCGATTCCATCGTGTCGGGCCAACCCGTCTCGGTCCAGGAACCCGCGATCGCGACACGCGGATGAGTAGTCCGCTGCAGTGCGCGAGGCGAGCCCGGGCGCGGAAGATATGTTGCCTCGGGATTGCGCGTGGCTGCTGCCTGCACGACGCTTCCGCCGCGCAGCGCAGGTACAAAGGCAAGCAGTTCGTCCCAGGCCATCCGTTCGAGTTCCGCGGTCGGAACGGTCAACACCTCGCCGGCGGCGCTGATACTGCAGCAAACGTAGCCCTCGTTCTTTTCAAAGACCCACTGCAGCGGCGAGTCGAGTACGGCCGCAAACTCGAACCCAAGCGGTCCGCGATCGTGCCAAATGTGCACGTCGACGATCGGATACGGGTCGTACGTGTCGAGATCGCGCACGCCGAAGCGTTCCGGCGATTGCAGCAGCTTCGCTGTTGTGCGTGGCGAGACCGCAAGCACGACGGCATCGAAACGCGCTCGGCGATCGTCGGGCAACGTCAACTCGATACCGTCCTCACCGGCCTCGAGCGCCAGCACGCCGGTCGAAAGATGCACGGCCGAAGCACGAGCAGCCGCGGCGGCGGCGACATGTGCAAGCGGTACGGTCGAGAAACCGAACCGCGCGGCGGATGCGTTGCTCAAGAAGGCCGTCGAAATAACGAAGAGCGCGTCGGTAGCGCTCACGCGATCGAACGACGCGTTGAGCGCCGGTATAAAGAACGGGTCCCAAAACGCGCGGCGCGTCGCTGCCGTCTGGCCGTTACGATCCAGCCATGCATCGAACGTTAGCGCGGGATCCGGGTTGCGCGCCAGCGCCGCGCTCGCCAGCGCACGTGCGACGCGCAGACGCCCGCCAACGTCGAGATGCGCGTACCCGGCGAACGATGCGAGCAGATG
>JBAUEZ010000045.1:0-4511 GCA_049678885.1 Candidatus Aquilonibacter sp.
GCATTACTGAGTGCACCCGATGTCACCGCGTGCGTAAGCGCTTTCCCGCTTCCTTAAAGGGTACTCAAGCAGGACCGCGTCATCGAATCCAAAATTCCGCGGTTCTGCCCCACTACATTGGAGTAAGAGCAATGGCAATTCGTATACCCACCGGGTTAGCTGCCGCTGCGATCTTCGCGCTTTCCGCCTGTGGCGGAGGCGGCAACTCCTCGAATTCGATTCCAACGGCAAACGTTCCGCAAGCAAATGTTCCGAACACTATGATTGCGTCGCAGTCATATGCGTATCCGAACACGGCGCCGGCGGGCGTACGCATTTACGTGCATTTACCGCTGCGCAACAGCAACACGCTCGATCAGTTGATTCAAGCGCAGAGCACGCAAAACTCACCACAATATCACCAGTTTCTGACCCCGGCACAATTCCGCGAACAATTCGGCCCGACGGCGAGCGATCTGCAAACCGTCGCTTCCACGTTAGCTGCGCAAGGCTTCACGACGGCAATCACCTCGCAAGGCATCGTCGCTGACGCACCGCAAACGGTCGTGCAACGCGTTTTCGGCATCCAACTCACGCGCCGCACTGCCACGATGTCACGCGGAGGAGCGACGGTGACGCTTTTGCAAGCCAACAAAGCACCGACGTTGCCCGCAGCGCTTACCGCGGTGCATGCGCAAGTCGCAGCATTCGCGCCGCTACCGGCAATGCGGCCGGACTTCATGAAAGTCTCGACCGCACCGTTCCCGGACAACCGTTACGGCAACGCCGGACCGTACTGGTTCGACGACCTCAAACAGGCCTACACCTATCCGACGTATACGACCGCGAACGGCCGCGGCCGCACGATCGGCATCGTCGCAGCCTGCGACTTCCTTAATAGCGATCTGTCGCTGTATTTCGGACACGAGAACCTGCCCGTGCCGAACGTCGTGCGCCGTCGGGTCGATGGTGGAAGTCCGCCTTTCGACATCAACAACGGCGACTGCGACGAGGTGTCGCTCGACGTGCAAATGTCGGGCGGATCCGCACCCGGCGCGACCATCATGGTCTACGAAGCGCCGGATGCTTCGATCGCGCCGTCGTTCCTCGATATGGATACGGCGATCGTCGAAGACAACAAAGCCGACGTCGTCAGCACGTCGTTCGGCTTGTGCGAACTCTACTTCACGGCCGCATATAACGGCGGTGAAGACTTCACCTATCTGGAATCTGAGTTCCACGACATCTATCGTCAAGGCAACGCGCAGGGTATCTCCTTCGTCAATTCGTCGGGAGACAACGGCGCGCTCAACTGTACCGACACCACCGGGACGATCGCGACCATCGGCGTCAATTGGGCGGCGAATGACCCCGATGTCACGGGCGTCGGCGGGACGAATCTCGTCACGACGTTTACCAGCGGTTCGCTGAAATCGGCGTACGTAAGCGAGAATGCTTACGACGATCTCTTCTCGGCGGCATCCGGGGAACCGGCCGGCGAGGTTTGGGGTTCGGGTGGCGGCAAGAGCACGTTCTGGCCTAAACCGCTCTACCAATATCTGGTGAACAACCATGCGAACACGCGCACGGTACCGGATGTGTCGATGCACATGGGCGGGTGTCCAGTCGGATCGGTGCAGCCGTGCGGGCCCGACCGCAGTTCAGATGTCACCGCACTCGGCGGCAACTTCTATCTGTTGATTGGCACGAGCGCATCATCGCCTGAGTTTGCGGGTCTGCAGGCAATGCAAGACCAACTGCTTGGCACGCGCACCGGGAACGTCAACTACCTCTTATATGCCCTCGCGGCGATAGCTACGGTTGGCAACGGCCCGATCTTCCACAACGACATCCCCGGTAACAACGGATATCCGTCGTCGCGTGGTTACAACTACGTGGTCGGTAACGGCACACCGTACGGCTCGCAATACGTATTCGATCCGTTCGGAGCGCTCGCGGGCAATCCGCAAACACCCAGCAATCCCTGACCTAAGACAGAAGCTCGGATTTGTTTCTTATCGAGGAAACGAGTCCCGAAGTTTACCACGGTAAATGAGGGACGAGTTGACGACGATAGGGAGCAAATCGGGGCTTTCTGGGTGGGAAAGCAAGCTACTAGGCGCCAATACGGACGCTAATAAGCCCCTAGGGGTTTCGGCTCAAGGCGGAGGTAGCGTGGAGGGATCCACCGCGGATTTTTCGCGCGCATATGATGCGCAAGCTTCGTCGGCGTTGCGCCGGCTCGACGCGGTGGCCGGCACGATCGCCGCGCCGCTCACCGATCAATTCTACGAATCTCTCGCGCGCTGGAGCCCGATCGCCGAAGTGCTCGCGCGTTTGACTCCCGACGAATTGCGGGCGCTCAAAGCGCAGCAGGTCGAGTACCTCACGATGCTCGTGCGTTCCGACTTGACGTTTGCTGCGCACCAAGCACGTGCGCGACGCGCGGGTCGCACGCATGCGATCGTCGGCGTCGACATCCAATGGCTAGTCGAGGGACTGACCGTCTTTCAAAGCGGAATCGAGCGCTATTTAGCCGACCTTCCAGCCGACGAGCGCGAGCCGACCCAGCGCGCGGTGTCGCACCGCATTCTCGTGGATCTACACGAGCAGGTTGCGGGATATCGTCAGGTCGGTCGCGATCTGACCGCGATCATGGGCGAGATCGACCGGCATGCGATGTCGGCGTTGAACCTCTCCGATTTGGTGCACGAAACGCTTGGCGCACTGAAGAGCCTCCCCGGCGATATCTCCGGCTACTTCGCGCGCGCCGACGACGAAGGCGTGTTGCAGATCGAAGCCACCTTTGGTGCAGCGGATCGTTTTCTCGAGGCGATGCTCTCCGGACGCATCCCGCACATCAGCATCGACCCAGCCCACCAAGCCGGACAAGGACCAAGTGGACGCGCGTGGCGCAGCGGCTACGTGGTCATCTCCGATGCATGGAAGCTCGAACCCGATCGCGCGCCGTGGTGGCCGGTCGGCATCGAGCTCGGTTTTCGTTCGAGTGCCGGGGTGCCGCTGAGCGACGAGACCGGAAAAACGATCGCGATGATCGGGCTCTACAGCGCGTTTCCGGGATGCTTCTCGACCGACACGCTTACGAGCTTTCTGACGCATCTGCGTTACGTACTCGGCCAAGCGATTGCCGAACGCATCCACGCGCCGATCATCTCGCAGACCGACCGGCACGAGTATCGGCGCCTGCTCGACCATCAGCACATAACGTTGCAGTATCAGCCGATCGTCGATCTGCGCAGCGGCACGCTCGCGAAGGTCGAGGCGCTTGCACGAATGCAGGGCCCTGGCGGCGAGCCGATTCTCCCGGGACTCTTTCTCCCTGCACTCGGCGACGCGGAGCTGCTCAAGCTCTTCGAGCAGGTCGTACGCCAAGCGTGTCGCGACGGGCACAATCTCGAACGCGATGGACTCGTCACGCGGATCGCGGTCAACATCCCGGCGCAGGCGCTGGGCGACGCACGCTACCTCAACGTGCTCTTCGGCGCGATCGCCGAGCATCAACTCGCGCCCGAGCGGATCGCGCTCGAGGTTCTCGAAACGCATCCCGGTGCTGGCGACGCGGCGCGGCACCGCCTCTTCATCGCGCAGCTACGCGAAGCCGGCATCACGATCGAGCAGGACGACTTGGGCGCCGGGCACAGTTCGCTCGTGCGACTCGACCAGTATCCGTTTGACGCGGTGAAGGTCGATCAGGAGTTGGTCAGCGGTTCCTTACGTAATCCACAGCGCGCGCTCGAGTTCATACTCTATCTTACGCGTCTCGCGCACGCGCTCGAGACCCCGGTGACGGTCGAAGGACTCGAGAACTTCGGCATCCTCGAAGCTGCTGCAGTCCTCGGTGCCGATTGCGGACAAGGACACGCGATCGCACCGCCGATGGCCGCGACATCGTTGAAGGCGTGGTACAACAATTACAACTATCCGATCAATCCGCTAGCGCCGCGCACCGCACTCGGCGCGATGGCCGGATACCTACTGTGGGATATGGATCGAGCCAATCGGATCGCCGAGCACTTCATCGCCTACAACGAGCTGCACGGCAGCGAGATCGATAGGTTGCTCCACGAGACGGCAACCGCACATCAGATCATCGCCACGTTGCGCGACTACTGGTTGGCGAGTAATTAAGCCAAGAACTCGTCGATCGCCTCGAGCGTCGCGCGATCCATGACGACGCCGTAGTGATTCGCCGCGATCTGCGCCCCGCGCGCATTGGGGTGTCCCTGCAGAAATGCATGGTAGTCGGCGCGCGTGAGCACGAAGCCGTCGGAACCGGCGAGCGGAATCGTTGCGCGAATCACGAGCACGGGTTGCGTCACGTGCGGCCAGAGCTCGCGGCGAACGTTGCGTGCGGCGGCGTATGCAACATCTTCCGCGACCGCGGCCGCGCTCGTGCGTGGTCGCACGCCCGCGGCGTCGTCGACGAGGTCGTACCGGTAGTGGCGATCCCAGTACGCGTTCCACGGGGCCGCCAAACCTGCGTCGCGCACCGCTGCGATATACGCATCCGC
>JBAUEZ010000046.1:0-5638 GCA_049678885.1 Candidatus Aquilonibacter sp.
AAACCGAGACGGTGCCCTCACCGCCGGCGTAGAGCAACCCCGGCACCGTCGGGTCGGCGCGCACCGCGTTGATCGGTTGGTCGTTCGGCAGGCCGTTGGTAATCTTCGTCCAGCGCGAACCGCCGTCGTGCGTGCGATAGACCCATGGGCGAAGATCGTCGAGGCGGAAGCGGTTGACGGCGATGTATGCGGTGTTGTCGTCGAAGCGCGACGCATCAATGATCGAGATCTTGCTCCACGGTGTGAGATCGGGCGGCGTAATGTTGCGCCAGTGCGCTCCGCCGTCGCGCGTGATCCACATCAGGCCGTCGTCGGTTCCGGCCCAGATGGTGCCGGGATGCTTGTATGACGGCGCGAGCGCGTAGATAACGCCGCGATGGGCGCCTTTCTGCGGATCGCTCGACTCGAATGCGCTGATCACGCTCGGGATCGCATCGTGCGAACGGGTGAGATCCGGACTGATCGTATGCCACGACGTGCCGCCGTTGCGCGTAGCGTAGACTTGATTTGCCCCGAAGTACATCAGCGACTGGTCGAAGTGGTCGAACGCGACCGGCTCGGTGCGCACGACGCGATATCCCTTCGGACGTAAGGGCTTCGGCGAAACTTCTTGCTGTTGCCCGGTGCGCTCGTCGAACTTTTCGACTTTGCCGCCGAAGAAAACGCCCGGGTGCAACGGATCGGGTACGACGTAACCGTACTCCTCGGCACCGGCGGTCTCCCAATCGCGCTCGGTGATCTCGCCCCAATCGCCGCGGCTGAGCACGCATGCCGAGCCGGACTCCTGCTGTCCGCCGCAGACCCGATATGGAAAGCGGTTATCGGTGTTGACGTGATACATCTGTGCCGTCGGCTGGTTGTACCACGAACTCCACGTTGCGCCGCGATCGACCGAGATCGTTGCGCCCTGATCGCTCACGAGCGCGACGATGTTGGGATCGTTGGGATTGATCCAAACGTTTTGGTAGTCGTCGCCGCCCGGCGCACCCTTGATTGCGACGAAGTGCTTTCCACCGTCGGTCGAGCGGTAGGTCGACGTGGTTGTAACGTAGACCGTTTGCGGATCTTTGGGATCGACCGCGATCGCGACGAGATCGTCGCCGCGCTCACCGATCGTGCGTTGATCGTCGTTCACGGCGCTGAAGTCCTGACCACCGTCATCGCTGCGGAAGATTGTCCCACCGGTACCACCGTAGCCATCCACGTATGCGTAGACGATCTGCGTGTTCGAGGCCGCGATTGCGATCTCGGCGCGCCCCATTGCGGCGGGAAGTCCGCCTTGCAAACGCGTCCAGTGATCGCCGCCGTCGGTCGACTTGAAAATGCCGCTTCCCGGTCGTTCGAACGAGCTACCGATCTCCCAAGGCGCTTGCCGTGCCGCCCACAGCGTTGCGTACACGATGTGCGTATTCGACGGATCGATTCGCACGTCGTAGGCCCCGGTGTCCGCATCGTGATAGAGCACGCGCGTGAACGTTGCGCCGCCGTCGGTTGAGCGGTAGATCCCACGTTCGGGGTTCGGGCCGTACGGATGCCCGAGCACCGCAACGAACAATCGATTGGGATCGTTCGGGTCGACGGCGATTTGCGGTATCTGTTGTCCGTCGTTGAGGTCGAGTTGCTTCCAGGTGTCGCCGCCATCGGTCGACTTGTATATGCCGTTGCCGACCGAAAGATCGGGGCGTTGCAAGCCCTCGCCGCTTCCGGCGTAGATCACGTTCGGATCGCTCGCTGCAACGGCGAGCGATCCGATCGAACCGGTCGACTGACCATCGAAAATTGGTCGCCACGTGCGTCCAGCGTCATCGGTGCGCCAAATACCGCCGTTGACTGCGGCGATGTAGAAGCGGTTCGGTGCGCTCGGTACACCGGCAATCGCTTTGGTGCGCCCACCGCGCAGCGGACCGATGAATCGCCATTGCATGCCGGCATATTGCGACCCGGGTATCGTTCCGTTGGCTGCCCAGGCTGGAGTGAATTGAACGAACAGAGCCAACGCGGCGCAGAGCGCGACGGCGCGGCGGATCAGTAACGGCGTCATGTCGCTACCTACCGTCGCGCAATAGCCGTTACCTGCGCTTGCGCCGGCGGGGGTTGGGTTTGAAGGGCGCGCCGATCTTCATGGCGCCGCGGTGCGAGAGTTCCTCGTCGACGTCGTCGCAACCGATAGGTGTAAAATCTGCGCAATCATGTGGGCGTGCCGGATAAATGCCACAGTAGTAGCGTCCGCTCTTGCTACCCATCAAGAAGACGCACTTGTCGGCAAGATCGTCAGTGACCTTACGCACCCAACCGACGTGGAAGCCGTCGGCAGTCGGGCGTTTTTCAATGTACTCGTCCATAACTTGCGTGTAGGTCATGCCGAGGTGTTTGGCAATGCGTTCCACATCAGCTCGGCTAACAAACGGCTCGTAGCCGGAGCAGCACTGTGCGCAACCCGGTGGACAGGTGATGTTCTCCGGTAAGTCTTTGAGATTCTTGCGCGCGAGGTCGATCACTTTGCCGATCGCGCGGACGAATTCGGGGTCATCGTTGTACTTATAGACCCACTCGCGTTTGGTGATCTCGTTAGCGTTGTAGAAGCGCGTCGTCTTTTCGTCGTACGTGATCGTGATGTGTTCTTCGGTGATCTCGATCTCGTTGACATGCTCCATGGGGCGTGCGTCGAGCAGCTCGGGATGCGTCGGTTGGCCGGTGCGTTTGGTGAAGTCGCGCAGGGTGATTAGATCGATCGTTTCCATGATTCTGCAAAGTTCGCTACACGTTGCGGGTGCGGCCTGGTAGTGTGGAGTACTTTATCCGCCCGGTTCCAGCGTTTTATGCGGGGGATGATTACTTGCGCACAGCAATCGGCGTCGACCTTGGCGGCTCGCACGTCACCGCCGCCGTCGTCAGTGAAGACGGGACGATCCATCGCCAGCATGAGGTCGATTTAGAAGACCTCTCCTTTAGTGCTGTGAGCGCAGTGCTGGTCGGAACGATCGAGGAAGCCCTCAAGGATCCCGATGCCAAAGAGGTCGTGGGCATCGGTATTGGCTCGCCGGGCAACGTCGAGCCGCGCTCGGGTGCCGTCTTGTACAGCCCGAACTTCAAGTGGACGAACGCGCCGCTGGGCGAAACCCTGCGCGCGCACTTCGACATGCCGGTCTTCGTCGGCAACGACGCGCGCTGCGCAACGCTGGGAGAGTATACCTATGGCATGGGTCGAGGCACGCGCAACTTCGTGCTGCTGACCTTGGGCACGGGGATCGGCGGCGGGATCGTGGCTGACGGCGAGCTGATTCTCGGAAACCGGTTTGGTGCCGGCGAGGTGGGCCACCATCAGATCCGGCCCAGTGACGGCTTTGTGTGCAGCTGTGGCAAGATCGGCTGCTTCGAGGCGCAGGCGTCGGGGACGGGGCTCATCCGTCACGCCTTTGCCGTCGCGTCCTCGTTCCCGCGCAGCACGCTGCTCGATACCGACCGCGATAAGCTCGGTTCAAAGAAGATTCGGAAAGCAGCGCAGGCGGGCGATCTGCACGCGCTTGCCGCTTGGAAAAACTTCACCGTCGATCTGTCGATCGGTTTGGCCAACGTCATCGCGTTCGTCAATCCAGAGGTAATCGCGCTCGGCGGCGGGGTCTCGAGCGCAGCTGACTTCATGCTGGATGCCGTGCGCGGACGCGTGGACGAGCTGACGACGATGGTACCGCGAGGCACGACGCGGATCGTCGTGGCACAACTCGGTAACGACGCAGGCCAAGTCGGTGCAGCGACAATGGCGTTTCGCGGCGGGCTGACGACGCTCGGCTCGTAAATGCAGCTTAGAGCGGAGCGCCTTGTAAAATGAAGGCGATCGTCACCGGCGCATCCGGTGGCTTGGGACTCGAATTCGCAAAGCTGCTTGCGGCCGATGGTTACGATCTCGTGCTCGTCGCGCGTTCGGGGGATAAACTCGAACGGATCGCGGGCGACCTCATCGCGCAGCACAATGTCAACGTTGAGACGATCGCGCAAGATCTCGGTACGATCGACGCGGCCGCGCGTCTGCGCGACCGGGTTCCGATGTGCGACATCCTGATCAATAATGCCGGTTTCGCGAGCAACGCCCGGTTCGATACAGTTCCGCTCGAGCGCACGCGCGAAGAACTGTTGCTCGATGTTGTGACGCTCACCGAATTGTGCCGCGCGTACCTGCCCGGCATGCGCGATCGCGGCACGGGACGGATTCTCAACGTCGCATCGACCGCAGCATTCTTGCCCGGACCATTCGGCGCCGTATACTATGCGGCAAAAGGCTACGTGCTCTCGTTCTCGCAAGCGATCGCGGAGGAATCGCGCGGAAGTGGTGTTACCGTGACGTGCCTCGTCCCAGGAGCAACGGCAACCGGGTTCGCAGACCGGGCCAATATGCGGCAGACGCTGCTCTTTAAAATGCCGATGGCTGACGCGGCGCCGGTTGCACGTGCCGGCTATCGCGCGATGCTCGCCGGCAGGGACGTCGAGATTCCCGGACTCTCCAATAAACTGTTGGCTGTACTGGTGCGCATCACGCCGCGCCGGCTGCTGCTGTGGCTGTCACGCAAACTCATCGAGCAATGACCGAGCGCGCGCGCAGAACAACGATCGTTTCGCGCTTCTATTCAGTGATGATCCTCGTCGTCGTTGGCGGGCTCTATAGCAACCAATTCTACGTTGGCTACATTCCGTTGCCTATTCCCGGCTTCCGGGACCACGTCCAAGGCCTCATGCTCGGTGGCATGAACGAAGACGCCGCTGTCGGTGAGGCTTCGCGCTTTTCACGGCTCGATCCGCAGATCGTCGGCCCGATCGTGGGATGGGCGGCATTGAGGATAGCGGGTGTTGCTTTCTTATTTATCGTTGCCGTCGTCGTGATTCTGCCATTCTTTATCCACACCACAACGCGGCGCAACTAGTGCAAATGGGCCAAGCACGCTTTGCGTGGCTGGTGCAGAAAATACCCGAAATTTCTGGGCTCGCCTGTTGTCTTTGCCGGCATTTACCAAGTAAATTTATCAGCAACACGCGAGATTGCCCGCGCGCGTTTTGCTGCTTTTATGTGCTAGGAGGCTTATGCATATATCACACAGGGTACTAGCTGGGTGTGTGGTCCTTGTGATGTCGCTTTCCGCTTGCGGCGGTGGCTCATCATCGATTCCTGGAATCGGCGCGAACAACGCGTCGATGTCAGCGGGGAAATTGGCTCCGAGCGGACCGATGATCTCCGTGCCCCAGCTCTCCGGCGCGCTCGCATATAGCGATCTCGGGAGAAGGTCGCTCACCGCGCCGGTCAGCGTAACGATCACGCTGCGTTACAACAATCAGGCACAACTCGATGCGTTCGTCGCCGCGCAAAGCGGACCGGGCGGCGGACACCAGTTCATGACGCCCACGCAATTCAACAACGAGTTCGCGCCGACGGCAAAACAAGAACAAGCCGTCGTCAGCGCGCTGCAAGCCGCCGGGTTTACGGTCACGCATCGTTATTCGAACCGTACGGTTGTCGACGCGACCGCGCCGAGCTCGGTCGTCGAAACTTATTTCTCGACCGAGATGCACAGCGTGCAACAGGGCAAATACGGTGCACGTTACGCGAACGTCAAGCCGGCGACGGTGCCGTCGTCGATTGCGTCCGAGG
>JBAUEZ010000047.1:0-3682 GCA_049678885.1 Candidatus Aquilonibacter sp.
AAGTAGGTGTGCGGATCGTGCAACACTTTGGCGTAGTAGGGATCGTCGGTTAGACCGGCCGCGCTAATGCCTTCTTTCGGAACGAGCCAGACGAACCACGGATCTTGATTGCGACGGTACCCGATGAGCACGAGGGGAATCGCTCGCGAAGAGTTGACGTGCGGCAGGAAACTGCACAGCGTGTACGCGTCGAATGAAATCTCCGTTGGCTCGATCGTCTGGTGCATTTACGTCCCTCTCTCGTGTGCCGTAAAACAACAACCGCCGCGTCGCAGAAGGCGACCGGCGGCTGTGAAGCTGGTGCGTGCGGCACGTCGTGTACCATGCGAAAAGGGTTCCCGCGCCGAGGGCGGCGACCCTGGCGCCATTTTCAGGATTTTCCACCGCTTGGCGTGAAACCGGAGAGAGGCCAGGAGAGGTCAAGTAGCAGCGTATGAGCGTGCTTGCACCACTCCCACAGGGAGTCTACGTGCCATCAGTGGTCCAGCCGGCCAAGCTGCCGTCCAACCGGGCGTCGGGGAAGGCCGCGCCGAGCGTCGAGAGTTTCGACCAAATCGTCGACGACTACCAGCGCCGTCTCTACGGCTTCGCCTTGCGCATGACCGGCAACCGCGAAGACGCCGAAGAGATCGTGCAGGACGCGTTCGTGCGCGCGTACCGCGCGCTGGGCAAGATGTCACTCGAGCAGCGCGCCGATTTGCGCCTGCAGCCGTGGCTCTACACGATCACGCTCAACGTGACGCGCAATCGCCTGCGCAGCAAGCGCCCGACCAGCGTTGCGCTCGATGCGCTTGCCGATCCCGATGCCTTGTTGCGCGAGTCCAACGAAGGCCCGCCGCAGCCTGAGACGATCGTCGAACAGAACGCTGAGGTCGCACTCGTCGAGCAGGCGCTCTTGCAGTTGCCGGTACATTTGCGCGCAGCCGCGACGCTGCGGTTCATTGAAGGACGCAGCCATCCGGAGATCGCCGAGATCCTGCATCAGCCAATCGGCACGGTCAAGTCGCACGTACACCGCGCGGTCCGGATTTTGCGCCGCATTCTTGGTCCGCAAATCGGACGGAACGCTCCTGAAGGAGACCCTATGCATGCGCTGTCGTGATGTCGAAGAACTCTGGGACGAAGTCCGCGCCGACTGTCAAGAGTCCGTCAAGGAAGCCGTCGACATTCACTTGCGCGCCTGCGACCATTGCCAGGAGCTCTTTGAGGAGTTCGAAGGCGTCGCATACTGTCTCTCGTGCCTCCCGCAACCTGAACCCTCGTGCGATCTCGCCAAACGCGTTGTCGAGCACATCGCACAAATCAAAATCCGCGAACGCACGACACCCGTCGTCCTCGCCTCGGCGCAGACGCCGATCGGCCGTCTCTACGTCGGATTCAAAGAGGCGCGCATCGCCTACATCGGCATCGACACCGGCGAAGCATTCGAAGCCGTGCGCACACGGGTCGAGAGCCGCCTGCGGCGCCCGGTCGTCGCCGGCGAAGCGCCGCACTGGCTCAGCCGAACGCTCGAGCAGTTCTTTGATACGTGGCGCGTGGACGACCGTCTCGTCGACATCGAAGACTTGACCCCATTCGAACAGGCCGCGTTGCGGGCGGCTGCGCAGATCCCACCCGGCGAGGTGCGATCGTACTCGTGGGTCGCCACGCAAATCGGCCGCCCGCGCGCGGCACGCGCGGTCGGGCAGGTGATGGCCCGCAATCCGGTGGCGCTATTTTTCCCGTGCCACCGCGTGGTCGACGCGCAAGGCGAACTCCACAACTACGGCTACGGGATCGAGATGAAGGCGCGCCTACTCAAAATGGAAGGCTACATCGCGCGCAAGCTGTAACCTAGTTGTAGTGGCTAGGCATATCCTCATCGCCGGGTTCGAGCCCCATTCCGGTGATAAAGTCAACCCCAGCGAGATGGTCGCGCGTAGCTTTGAGGGCGCGCTGCTGGCTGGACGCCCGGTCGCGTCGCGGGTCATTCCGGTCGAGACGCGTAACATACGCGAGCGCTTCGAAGCGGCACTCCAGCTCGATCATCCGGAGATCGTGATCCTTCTCTCACAATTTGGCGGGCGCACGGCACTTTCGCTCGAGCGCGTTGCTGTCAACGTGCTCGACTTTGAAAGCGACAACGTCGGCGTCGCGCGTAAGGGCGACGTCGTTACGCGTGGCGGCCCCGAAGCGCGCATCTCCAACCTACCGCTCGAAAAGATCGTAGAAGCCTGGTCCGTTGCCGGGGTCCCAGGTTATGTTTCGAACTCCGCCGGCACATTTATCGGAAATCAGGCGCTCTACGAAGTGCTTGCGCTCACCGAAAACGGTGTGCCGCCGGCGCTCGTCGGCCTGGTGGATTTGCCCTATCTGCCCGCGCAGGCAATCGCCGCGGGGAGCGAATCGAACCCGTCTATGTCGTTCGATCTCATGAAAAAGGGGATCGAAGTATTGGTTGAGACAGTCGTACTCTGGATCGATCAACGGACGCCGTCGGCTTCGACACCGCGTGTTGGCGCAAAGTCAAGCGCGTGGATCCCTCGCGGTGTAAAGGAAGTAGAACGCTGAGCGACCCCCGTATTGCGGCGATCCCCGACGTCCACGGTCACGCCAAAGGCGAGCACCGTCCCTTCGCTGAGGAGCGGCCGATCGCGTATTCGCCGCGGATGCTTTTCTTGTGGTTCTATCACGCTTGCCGGCGGAATTCGCCGCGCTTCTTGATGGTGTCCGACCACATCAACTATTTGACGTTTGAAGATCCGGGAGCCGTGCACACCGTGCGCCGCGCCCTCAAACTCGCACATGCGGGCGATCTGTATGGTGCGGCCGAGACTGCCGGCGTCGACGTGACCCATGCCGCCGTGGTCGGCGAAAGCTTGCGACGCGGCATGCGCTTCTCGATTGGCGCCGAGGTCGACAACGATCCACGCGCTAGACCCGATGCGCAGAATATCGTCGACGCAATGCGACCGGACGGGATCATCCGCTCGGTCCATTTCTTGCCGATCGATCATCCGGAAAAGGGCGCCGACTATATGTGGCCCTATGACAATCCGGAATTCGGGCATCTCTTCGACCACGTCGGCGTCGAGCGCGTATGGGAGCTCTACACCGCGCGCCTGTTCGAGGACATCGAAAAGCTTCCGGGACATATTGTCGGTCACTTCTATCGACCGGCGATCTTAGGCCATTGGCCCGACGAGAAAAAGCTCGAAGCCTATGAAGACCGCATGCTCGATCTCGCGCACGCGCGCGGCATGGCGGTCGAGATCAGCACGCGCCAGATCTACCGCGCGAACAGCGAAGAGCAACGTGCGAAGTACATTACCGCAAACAAGCGGCTGATGCGCAAGGCGCACAAGCGCGGCGTCGGCATCGCGATCGGCTCCGATGCGCACAGTCCCAAGGATCAAGGCGGCGGCTTCGATGTCGTACTGAACATGCTTGACGAGTGCGGCATCAACGAAGTCGTCTTCCCGGTCGCCGGACGACTTGCGCGCGTCGTGCTGCGCGCAACGCGCGAGCATCTCGAAGCGCATGCGCAACGTTCGCCCGAGCCGGTGCAGCCCGGCAGCAGCATCAGCGGATTCAGTCGCGCCGAACTCGGCCTTCCGGAAGAGCCCGAGCTGGCGTCGCGCGCGCGCGAAAGTGCGAAAGCCGCGCGCGAGACAGGTCCGAAGAAAAGCGCGAGCAGCCCGGA
>JBAUEZ010000048.1:0-6520 GCA_049678885.1 Candidatus Aquilonibacter sp.
GGTAAGGCAAGCCGTTCGAGTTCACCAATGGTTGCTAGTGCAGCCGCGCACCCCATCGGATTGCCAAGATACGTCGAGGTGTGCAGCGCCTCGCCGGTCGAGCGCGGCCATGCGTCCATAACCGACGGGCGCGCGACCGCGGCGCTGATTGGAAAGCCGCCGCCCATCGCCTTGCCGATGCAGAGGATGTCGGGGATCGTGTGATCGTGTTCGCACGCGAACCAATTGCCCGTACGTCCGAAACCGGTATAGATCTCATCGAAGATCAAGAGCATGCCGCGCTCGTCGCAGTAGCTGCGCAGCCCGGCGAGATAGCCGTCGGGAGGCACGATGCAGCCGCCGCGCCCTTGAATCGGTTCGATGATAATCGCGGCAAGGTCGTCGTGCGCATCGAGCGCGTCGCGCAGTTGCGCGAGCGCGCGTTTTGCATCGGTCTGTAACGCGTCGGGATATGGCAAGCGCACCGCGCCCTTGGGCACAAGCGGCGCAAACGGTTCGACGAACTTCGGAATGCCGCTGACGGCAAGCGCGCCGAGCGAGAGGCCGTGATAGGCGCCGTCGTAGCAGGCGAAGCGGTGCTTACCGGTCGCGAGCACCGCAGTCTTGAGCGCGGCTTCGACCGCTTCGGATCCGGTCGTTGCAAGAAACGACTTGTCGAGTCCGCTGGGCAACACGCGCGCGAGCCGTTCGAGCAGCTGCGTGCGTACGGAGGTCGGATGCACGTCGCCCATGCCGTGCATCAGCGTCCCCGCTTGCTTCGCCACCGCGCTCACAACCGCGGCGTTGCTGTGACCGACGTTCGCGACGCCGAAGGCCGCGGTCAAATCGATGTAGCGATTGTCGTCGACGTCGACAACGGACGCGCCGCTGGCCGATTTCCAGAAGACCGGAAAATTCTCGCTCACAAAGGTGACGTTGCGCGATTCGTGCGCCAGCAGCGGCGCAGTGAGCGCGCGCGTCTGTGGGCCGGGGACCTCGCCCGTGATCCGTTCCAGGTCCTCGTTCACGAGGGCACGCTACCGTTCGTCCGTGATCCAGGTAACGAAGTCGGCGATGCGGGCACGCCCACCATGATTGCCGCCGAGCGGCGGGCGTTGCAGATCGCCGAAGCGCGCGATGCGATGCGCGCCGATCTCGATCGCGAAGGTACGAAGATCGGCGCGTTTGCCCGCGATCGCGACGGCTTCAACCGGCACGTCGTGCCGCGCAAGGTAAGTAATTGCGTCGCCCGGCTCGTCGACCGCATGTACCGCGAGGGCGCGTGGGAGAAACGCCGGCGGTTCGCTGACCGGCGGATCGAGCACTGCAAGATACGAACCGCGTGCATCGGAAAAGACGCTGCCGCTGCCCGCTGCCGAACGGAACGCGGCGAGATTGCGCGCGCTTGCGATACGCGCGCTCGCGCGCGCGTCGCGCAGGCCGGGGGGAAACTCGACCGAGGCGCGTTCGACCTCTTGTGCGACGATTTTCGTGAACTGCTGCGGATCGACGGCGCCGCCGCGCTCGACGAAGAGCGCGTGCAGCGAAAGACAGCCTTCGGTTTCGTAGAGCACGAGGTCGCGCGCAGCGCCGGCGGCGATGGCGGTTGCATGCGCGATGTCGCGCAACTCCTCACGCGCGACGTACCCAATCGATGCGCGCGAGCCGAAGCCGATGAAACGCGCACCGCCCTGCGTCGCAGCGGCAATGCGGGCCAGCGTGGCATCGCTCCCGAAGGCCACGACGACGTCGAACGTGCCGATGCTCACGGTTTCGCTTTCACCTTCCCAGGCTTGCGCGCGTGCCGCTTCGGCAAATTCGTCGCGTTCTTCGATCAGCGTGTCGAAGAAGGCGCGCACGAGACCGTCCTCGCGATCCTTGACCAATACGTCGCACTTAGCGCAGAGCGCAAAGACGGCGGGTACGATCGCGACGCCGATCGTCGTGCGACTGGAAATAACGCAGACACTGCCGGCTGCGACCGCGCGCGCGCGAGGCCGGCCCGCGCGCAACGCAAACGCGTCAAGCGCGTCGAGTGAACCGAGTTCGCCCACGATCGTCGCTTCGAGCGCGTCGCTGGTAAGCGAGCCGAAGAGTTGGTCCAGCGCGTGCTCGACTACCGGCTCGGTGTAACCGGTGCGTTCCTTGATGTGCTGGAGCAAACGGACGCGAGGTGGGAAGTCGGCGTCGGACCATCGCGTCGCGGCATCCGCAACCGCGCGCACGATCGCTCGTGACGGCACGGCGCGAAGCGCATTCATCGCACTACTAATTCCTCGGCGGAAAGCGAACAGCCTCGCAGCGCCGCGCCGGACTCGCGTCCGATCAACACTAAGCCATCGTCGAACTGCACGCCGAGATCCTCGGTTTGAATTGCCACGCACGACGAGCGATTTCCGAGGTCGACGTGCACGAGCGCGCCGACGACGCCGTTGGGAACCGTCTTGCCGGTGACGTCGACCACGCGCGGCCGCAGCCATGGCGGCGAAAGTTTGAAGCGCGTCGGGGAGACCGTGTGATCGTGTCCGAGCAACATCACGTCGTCGTAGTATTGCGAGGTCAACTCGGTCATCCCGTACTCGGCAACGATCGCGCAGTTGATCATGCCGAAGCGTTCGGCGGTGCGCGCATAGAGATCGTCGCGGTCGACGACGCGCGAACGGCCTTTGAACCCGCCCGTTTCCATCACGCGCGAACCGGTTGGCATTGCAAAGTACCGGCGCCGTTCGTGCAGCGCATCGAGCACGTGGACGAGCGCGAACGCCGTGGCCGCGATACACACGGGCCGGTCGTGCTCGACAGCAGCTTCGAGGTCGCCGATGAGCGCATCGATGTTGAGACTCTCGCCGTCGAGGTACCACGCGGTCGCGCCGTCGCCGCGGGCATCGCTCACGCGCGCCATCATGTAGCCCAGCGACGAGTGCGGATGCTGCGCCGGGTTCGGCACGAGGTTGAGATAGCGCAGTTGAATGTGGTCGGGGAGCATGAAGTGGTCGAAGCCGGCCAGCAGCGCGGAGTCGTAGAGCCGCGCGTTCTCCATATAATGGTAGCCGTTGGTGCCGCCGCTCGTGCCGCTGGTCGCGAAGGTGAGCTCGGCTTGCGTCTGAGGGAATGTGCCGAGCGCGGCCTCTTTAAAGGCCGCGCTCGGAATCGGAGGAATCGCTTCCCAACTCTCGGGCATACGTTCGAGCGTCACGCCTAGCGTCGCGCAATACTTTGCGTACGGTTCGTTGTAGCGCAATTGATGCGCGAAGATCCGCAACGCAAGTTCGTTGAAGGCGTCCTCTGGGATACTTTCATCGAACTTGTGCCAGCGCTCGATCCTGCTGCAGATTTCGGCGTCGAGTTCCCAGGCTTCGGTTGAGTAATTCACGCGTGGCTCTCGCTTCGGCGGCTGGTAATGATACCCGAGTTGAGTCCCGTCATCGAGAGCCCACCGTTGAACCGGGCGCTCTCGACCTTCATACAGCGATCTACGACGACGTCGAGCCCTGCCTTATCGGCCAAAGCGATGGCTTCCTCGTTGATAACACCGTATTGAAACCAAATCGCCTTGGCGCCGACCGCAATCGCCTCTTGAACCAAGGGCACGACCTCGCTTGGCTTACGAAAGACGTCGACGATGTCGGGCGCACCGTGCGCCTGTGCATAACTCGTCAGCGACGGGTACGCCGTTACACCGTCAATTTCGCTAATGGTCGGGTTGACCGCCGCGATGTCAAAGCGATGCTGCGTGCGCAGATAGGAGAAGACGGTGTAGCTTGGACGCAGCGGATTATTCGAAGCGCCGACCACCGCGACGGTCTTGGAACGTTCGAGCAGCGCGTTACGCTGGGCCGGTGTCTCGAGTATCATCGCGCGGCACCGACGGGTTCGCGCTGCGACGCCGCGAGCGCGTTCCCCAGGTCCCAGATCAGGTCATCGGGATCTTCGAGGCCGACCGAGAGCCGCACGGCCTCGGGTGCAACGCCGGCTTTTCGCATCTCGTCATCATTTAATTGCGAGTGCGTGGTCGAGGCCGGATGGATGACCAGTGACTTCACGTCGCCGACGTTGGCGAGGTGGCTCCAGAGCTCGAGCGCATCGATGAAGCGGCGACCGGCCTCGCGGCCGCCGCGAATGCCGAACGTGAAGATCGAGCCCATCTCGGGCGCGCGCACCCATTCGACCTCGGAGCGCGACTGCAGAAACGCGACGATCGTCTTGGTATTGCGCACGTGCGCTTCCATGCGCAACGGCAGCGTCTCGAGCCCGAGCAGCAGGATCCATGCGTCCATCGGGGACATCTGCGCGCCGACGTCGCGCAAGACTTCCGCTCGAGAACGCATCAAGAAGGCGTACTCGCCGAACGTTTCGGTGAACACTTTGTTGTGATAGCCGGGACTCGGTTGCGAGAGCAACGGAAACTTGCCGCTCGCAAAGTCGAATGTACCGGAGTCGATCATCACGCCGCCCATCGTGGTCCCGTGTCCGCTGATGAACTTTGTCGCCGAATGCACGACGATGTCGGCGCCCTGCTCGATCGGCCGGCACAAATACGGCGAGGCGAACGTGTTGTCGACGACCAGCGGAATGCCGTGCTTGTGCGCGAGCTTCGCCAGCGCGGACAAATCGGCAATTGCGCCCGACGGGTTGCCGATCGTCTCGGCAAAGAGCAGCTTCGTGTTCGGCGCGATCGCAGCTTCGAGCGCCGCGTAGTCGTCGACCGGCGCAAAGCTCGTCTCGATGCCCATGCGCTTGAGCGTGACGCTGAACTGCGTGACCGTGCCGCCGTAGATGTTCTGGGAACTGACGATATGATCGCCCGCTTGCGCGAGAGCGAGCACGGTGCAGAGTTGTGCAGCCAAGCCGCTGGAGAACGCGATCGCGCCGAGGCCGCCCTCGAGCGAGGCCATGCGCTCCTCGAAGGCCGCGACCGTTGGATTGCTGATGCGACTGTAAATATGGCCGTAGCTGCGCAACTGGAAAAGTTCCGCCGCTTGTTCGGTGGTTCCGAACACATAGGCCGCCGTCTGATAGATCGGCATGCTCCGTGCGCCGGTGGCGGGATCGGGCGGCGTGCCCGCGTGTATCGCGCGGGTGGCAAAGCCAAAGCTACGGTCTTGCATGCTTCGGCGGGTTCGTCACACGGATAGATGGGTCCTAAGGCGGTCCCGGTCCGCCGGTTCCGCCGCCTAGTCCGCCCGGCGACGCGTTGACGCTCTCGAGCCAGTTCTCTTTCGGTCGATACGCCGCCGTAAACGGTACGCGTTCCGCGGCATCGGTGAACATGCCGAGCATGTCGGTAGTGCCGTCGACGCGCCCTTCAAGCAGAATCGTTGTACCGTCGGGCATTGAGACCACCAGACGAACATTGTTCTGTTCGTCGAGCGATCCGGTGATCGGAAACTTCTTTTTGTCCTTGGTGAGATACGTGCCGCTGAGGGTCTGTCCGGTCTGCAACAGATTCATGTGCTCGTAGTCGGTTTTAGGACCGCGCTGAATTTCGAGTTCCCACACGCCGTCGAGTCCTTTGCGCACTTGCGGCGGCGGCGCGGGCGTGCCGTGCGCATTGGGTTTCTTGCTCCCCGGTCCGGGTGACGCACGCGGTCCACCAAAAATCGTGTCGAGATTCGGTGTTGGCGTCGCAAGCGGCGCGCTATCGGGTGCCGACGATGTTGTCACCGCAGGTGATGCTGACGCCGCTGCTGACGGCGCTGCCGACGGTTGCGCCGTGTCGGTAAGTGGCGGCGGCGACGGCGGTGGTGTCGGCTGCGATTGCTGCGTGGGGGCCGCGGCGAGCAGTGTCGCGGCGAGGATCAGGACCGGGTATTTCACGTCGGCTGTGCTTCGGGGGTCGCGGGCGGATTCTTGCGCAGGCTGGGAGGAAGTCCGATCCGCCGCAGGGTCCCAGGCATGACGCCGGCCGCCGCCTCGATTGCTTGGACGTCCTTAGCGAGCGCACCCAGGTCCGCTGAGAAGGAGGGGCATTGCAGGTCGGGCGAGCGCCACGCATGCCACGTGACGGTCGTCGCGGTTCCAAACGAGGCGCTCTTCATGCAATGTTGCGGCGGTGTGGTTTCGAGATGCGCGGCGTGCAAATCTGTGAAGAATCGCGTGGTGAGATCGGGTGTGATCGCAATCGCGCGCGCGGTTCCGCCCTGCATGGTCGCGCTACCGGTACCATCGGACCATAGCGTAATTATGAATCCCACGGTGTTGGTCGAGCCCGAATTCGCAATCGTTGCGGCGTCACGCTGCGCAGCGATGCTGAGCGCAGGCGCCGCGACGAGTATTATCAGTGTAAAGAGTAATCTGTTTCTCATCTACGCTCCGCAGGGATGCTACCAAAGTAACGGTAAGAGCACCTGACTCGTCTCGTCTTTCCGTAGGAGAGCCTGCGTGTACGCTCGCTTTGGATTTCTAGGTGCGCTCATTCTAGCAGCGGTCCTCGCCGCTTGTGGCGGCGGTGGCGGCGGAACGGGCCCGATCCCCACACCGCCGCCCACGGCGACACCGACGAGTTCCGGCCCTACCCCGATTCCGTCGACCACGCCCGCCG
>JBAUEZ010000049.1:0-6665 GCA_049678885.1 Candidatus Aquilonibacter sp.
AAAATGAAGATGGCCCGGGCCGAAAACCCAAAGAACACGTAATCGATGCTTGTGACCCAGCCGAGGATCAAGTTGTAGCGCTCGGGCCCAGCAAGCGCGATCGCGATGGCCGCCGCACCCTGCACCGCGATTGCAATGACCGGTACATGCGTGCGCGGGCTGATCCACGCGAGCTGTTTGAAGAACGTGCCGTCGGCGGCCATTTGAAAGTACACGCGCGGAGACGTCAAGATTTGGTTGGCGATAAAGCCGAGCGTTGAGAGCGCGACGATGCTCGCCATGATCTTTGCGCCGACCGGACCGACCACGGCTTGCACGATATCGGATGCCGGTGTCATTGTTGCCGCGAGCCGTACCGGCCCGAGGACGTAAAGACACACCGCGTTCATGCCCAGATAGAGTACGATCACGCCGAGCACGCCGTACAGAATGCCGAGCGGCAGCGAGCGATTCGACTGGCGCATCTCGCCCGCCATGAACGTCGACGTCTGCCAACCGCTGTAGGCAAACATCACCGGCACCAGCGAGAGTCCGATTGCGACGACCGGATTGAAATCGGCGGGCACCAACGGCACGCCGGCTCCAGCCGTGGCGTGCACGGCAAAAAGCCCGGCGACGATCACGGCTGCGATTGCTAGGAGCTTGGCGACCATCAAGCCGTTCTGGGTCGTAGTGCTCTCACGCACACCGAAACAGTTGATGATTGTGAAGAGCGCGAGCACGGCGACTGCGACGATCGTTGCTTGCACGCTGGTGAGCACGATGCCGGTGATCACCGGCAGATAAAACGCAAACGTCACAGCCGACGCTGCGGCGCCGCCGCTCTGTGACACCAGCAGTAACGTCCACCCGTAGCAAAAGGCGACGACCGGATGATAGGCGTCGCGCAGATAGGCGTACACGCCACCGTCGTGCGCGCGCCGCGCGGCAAGTTCGGCGAACACGCCGGCACCGACGATTGCGATCACGCCGCCGATGATCCATGCGAGCATGATGAAAAACGGCGTGTACACGAGACGCGCGACAACCGATGGATTGACGAAGATGCCCGATCCGACGATGCCGCCCATGACGATCAGTGCAGCATCGGCTATCCCGAGGCGGCGAAGGAGATGTGGTTTAGGCTGTTCGAGCAAAACGCTTCCAGGCAAAGTAGAAGACGATGCCCGCGACGATCACGAGCGTGCCATAGAGTGTATCGCGCGGCACCAGAATCACTTCGGTTACGAAGATCCCGAGCAGCACCGCCATCAGCAAGATCGTCGAGAACGGATGGAACGGGACGCGGAAAGCCGGCTGCACCTTGTCACCGTCGCGTTTGCGAAAGATGAAGATCGCGCCGGCGGCTAGCACGACGAAGATCCATTCGGGAGCGACGATCCAGTTCACGATCTGTGCGAACGTCCCACTTAATGCAATGATTGCGGCAACGACACCCTCAGCGATGATCGCAATCGTCGGCACGTGCGTCTTCGGATTGATCCACGCGATCTGCTTGAAGAACGTCCCGTCGGCCGCCATTTGGAAGTAGATGCGCGGCGCGACGAGCATGCGCGTGCTCATGAAGCCGAGCGTCGAGAGCGCGATTGCGATCGCAATGAGGCGCGCGCCGATCGGGCCGACGGCGGCGGACATCACGTCGGCCGCGGGCACACTGGTTGCCGCAAGCCCGGCCGGGCCAAGTACGCGCAGACAACCGACGTTGACGAGCACGTAGATGACGATCACGGCGAGCACGCCCGTGATCAAGCCGCGCGGAATCGTGCGCTCGGGATTTACCGTCTCGCCGGTGATGTACGTGGCGCCCTGGAACCCGTTGTAGGCAAAGAGCACCGGCAGCATCGCAATGCCGAATGCGCCGATGAGTGCAGTGCCTGAATCGAATCCGGGTAACGTCATTGCGGCGCCTGCGGCCGGATGCGCGAAGAGTCCGGCGCCGATCAAACCGGCGATTGCCGCGACCTTCAAAATCACGAGGACGTTCTGCCACGTACCGCCCTGTCGCACGCCGAGGCAGTTGATTGCGACGAGGACGGCAAGCGTGACGACTGCAACGATTCGTGTGTCGAACTGCAATCCGGTGAGTGGTGTAAGGTAGGTAGCGAAGAGAACCGAGGCTGCTGCGGTGCCGCCGGTGTCGGCGATGAGCAGCAGCGTCCAGCCGAACACGAAGGCGACCACCGGATGATAGGCGTCGCGCAGGTAGGCATAGATGCCGCCATTAGCCGGGCGGCGTTCGGCGAGCTCGGCAAAGACGAAGGCACCGATGAGCGCGATCAGGCCGCCGACGATCCAGCAGCCGATGGCGAGCGACGAAAGATGGGCCTTACCCGCGACGAGGGCTGGGTTCTTGAAGATACCCGACCCGATGATGCTGCCGATGGTGATCAGCGTCAGGTCGAATACGTTCAACCGGCGTCGCAGCGTGGACATGCCTGCCCAGTACTACGCCAGGGTTAACTTGCCTGCGCGTTTCGCTGTGTAGCTTCGTGTACCACGCGCGAGATTTCATTCAGATTGCCGCGCACCGCGTTGACCACTGCCGGATCGTAGAGCGTTCCCGAGCCTTTGTCGATCACTTCGATCGCCTGCGCGAGCGAGAGCGCGGGCCGGTCGCCGCGCGCGCGCAGCAGTGCGCTCATCGTATCCGACACGGCGACGATGCGACCCATGATCGGAATCGATGAACCGCGGAGTTTCTTCGGGTAGCCCGAGCCGTCGTAACGCTCGTGGTGCGTCTGCGCGATGACCGCGGCTGAGCGCATTACATCGTCCTTGTGTCGCGCGAGGATGCGCGAACCGGCGTCGACGTGGCGCTCGACCTCAACGCGGTCGGCCTGCGTCGCCGTATTGCGGCTTTCCAAGATGCGCTGCGGAATCGTAGCTTTGCCGATATCGTAGACGCGCGAAGCCAGACGCAACGTCTCGCGCTCGTCGTCGGTCAGCTTCAGTTCGCTCGCGAGCGCCATTGCAATTTGTGAAGAGAGATTGTGATGCGTGACGATCGATGGATCGTGCAGCGCAGCAACGTCGAGCATGACGTCGATAAGCAGCTCAGCGCTCGGCCCGGATGTCGTCGCGACGTGGGGCGCGCCGCCGCGCGAGCCGGCATCCTTCAGACGCGCCGCCATGTCGGCGCGTTCGCGCCGCGCGTCGACGATGTGCATCGCATGCACCAAGAACTCCGACGGGTTGATCGGCTTCTCGAGGAAGGCGTGCACGTCAAGTTCGAACACGGCGCGGCGCAAATCGCGGTCGGCTTGCGCGGTTAGAAAGATTACCGGTGTGCTTTGCCGGCCGTCGATCAGGCGCATGCGGCGCAAGAAGTCGATGCCGGCGATGTCCGCGAGGGTTGCGTTGACGACAATGAACGCAGGATCCACGCCCCCCACCCAGTGGAGCGCGTCGGACGCCTTCCTAAAGCAGATCGGTTCCACGTCGGCGACACGACGCAGAATCTGCGAGAAGCCCGCGAGCGACGACTCTTGGTCGTCGACGACGGCGACGTACATTGCCCCTCCCCGCCCGTAGGCGGACCACGGAGAAAACCAGGGTGGCTCGAAAAGCACCCTCTAAGTAGAAGTTTTCGGCAGAAGTCGGCATGATGGCCACAGGGGACTAGCAGACGGTGCAACTGAGTGCTAAGATTGCGAATCTAGGGACGTAGAGCCATGGAGTATATCGCACGGCCCCGGCTGGGGGCATTCGAGCCCAACGCCGACGTCCTTGTCGACGAGGAACAGGGCGTGGTGATCGTGGCGGTCGAGGCGGCCGGCGCGGACCCCGAGAGCCTGCGCGTCGAGGTAGACGACCGGTCGCTTACTATCTCCGGGGTACGCTCTGAAACGATGCGTATCCGCCGCGGCTCATTTATCCAAAAAGAGATCTCGTACGGGTCGTTTGCCAAGCGCGTCCGTCTGCCGGCGGCGGTGGACCTGCTCGGCGATGCGCAAGCCAACTACGCCGACGGCGTGCTGGTAATTACGCTGCCCATTTCGTCGACGGCATATCTGCCGGCGACGCGCACTGAGATCCGTATGATCGTGAAGAGGACGTTATCCTAAAAATGGCTGAACGCAAAGCCAAAGAGCTTGTACCCGCAAACCTAATTGGCATTCTGCCGCTGCAAGAAGCGGTGCTATTCCCGAGCACGGTGATTCCGCTTGCAGTTGTGAAGAAGCCGGGCATTCTGCTGGTTGAAGAAGCGCTGCGCGAGGGCAAGCCGATCGGCTTGACCGTGCTCAAGGATCGCGAGACCGAAAATCCCGGTCCCGACGATGTGCAACGCGTCGGCACAATCGGCGTAATTCAGAAGATGCTCAAAGTTCCCGACGGCACGATTCGCTGCATCGTCGCGGGCCAAAGCGTTTTCAAGATCGAAGATTTTACCCAAGAGCAACCGTACATGGTTGCTGCATACACCGAGCTTCCCGACGTCACCGTCGATAACGAAGAGCTCGTTGCCATGCAGCGCAATCTCGGCGGCCTTTTCCAGAAGCTCCTCTCCTACTTGCCGCAAGCACCGCGCGAGATGGAGATGGAAGTTCAGAACATCACCGATCCCAACGTCTTGACGTACTTCGTCGCGTCGACGATGCGTCTGGAGACGGCGGATCGGCAAGCGCTGCTGGAAGAGCGCAACACCGCGCGCCGTATGCGCAAGATCACAATGCTCCTCACCAAGGAGCTGGAAGTGGTCGAGCTCGGTCACAAGATCCAGAGCGACATTCAGCGCGAGATGGAGAAGAATCAGCGCGAGTTCTATCTGCGCCAGCAGTTGCGGGCGATCCAGGAAGAACTCGGCGAAGTCGATCCCCAGGTAGCAGAGAACAACGAGCTGCGCCAAAAGATCGATGAAGCCAAGATGCCCGAGGACGTCAAAAAGGCCGCCGATCGTGAGCTCGACCGGCTTTCGAAAGTCCCGCAGGCGAGTCCGGAGTACAGCGTCATTCGCACGTACCTCGATTGGCTCGTGCAACTGCCGTGGAGCATCGAAACGCCGGATCACATCGACATCAAGAAAGCGCGTGAGATTCTCGACGAGGATCACTACGATCTCGAGAAGATCAAGGACCGCATCATCGAGTATTTGGCGGTCGGCAAACTCAAGAAGAAATTGACCGGCCCGATCCTGTGCTTCGTCGGACCGCCGGGTGTCGGCAAGACCTCGCTCGGGCAGTCGATCGCGCGCGCAATGGGACGCAAGTTCGTGCGCCTTTCGGTCGGCGGCGTGCGCGACGAAGCCGAGATTCGCGGGCATCGGCGCACGTATATCGGCGCGATGCCGGGCACGATCATTCGCGCGATGCGCGACGCCGGCACGAAGAATCCGGTGATGATGATCGACGAGATCGACAAGGTCGGCGCGGACTTCCGCGGCGACCCGCAGTCGGCGTTGCTCGAGGTACTCGACCCGGAACAAAACAACTCGTTCCGCGATCACTATCTCGATCTGCCGTTCGATTTGAGCCAAGTGCTGTTCATCTGCACGGCCAACTCGCTCGATACGATCTCGCCGCCGCTGCGCGATCGCATGGAGATCATTCAGCTCGCGGGCTACACCGAGCTCGAGAAGCTGCAGATCGCCAAGCGCTATCTTTTGAAGAAGCAGCGCAACGCGAACGGTCTCAAGGAGACGCAGGTGCAGATCAGCGACACCGCGCTGCGTGCAATCATCAACGACTACACGCGGGAAGCGGGCGTGCGCAATCTGGAGCGCGAGATCGGTACGGTCTTTCGTAAGGTCGCGCGCAAGATCGCGGAGTATGCGCGTTTCAAAGCGCGCGTGAAGCCCGAGAATCTCGGCGACTATCTGAGCAGGCCGCGGTTCTTCAATGAAGTCAAGAAGCGCGTCGCATCGGTCGGCGTAGCGACGGGAATGGTGTGGACGCCGGTTGGCGGCGACATCGTGTTCATCGAGTCGTCGTCGATGCCGGGCACGGGCAAGCTCGTGTTAACCGGTCAGCTGGGCGACGTAATGAAGGAGAGCGCGCAAGCCGCGATCTCGTTCCTGCGCTCGCGTTCGGCTGAAATCGGCGTCGCTGAAGACTACTTCAATAAGCACGATATCCACGTACACGTGCCGGCCGGCGCAACACCGAAGGACGGACCGTCGGCGGGTATTACGATGGCGACGGCGATCGCGTCGATGCTGACGGGGCTCAAAGTCGATCCGAATCTTGCGATGACGGGCGAGATCACGCTGACGGGGCAAGTGCTGCCGATCGGCGGACTCAAAGAGAAGGTGCTCGGCGCAAAGCGCGCCGGGATCAGCAAGATCCTCTTCCCCAAGCGCAACGAGATGGATCTCGACGACATTCCGAAGGAAGTGCGCGACACGATGACGTTCGTGCCGGTCGAAGAGATCAGTGAAGTGCTGCATCACGCGCTGGGCAAGCGCGTGATCGCACCGGTGCCGCTCGGAGATGACGTGCGCGCAAGCAACGTCGTGCCGATGCGACGCCGCAATGGCGTGGCGAAGCGGCCGGCGCGCGCTACTCGCGCAACCACGAAAGCGCGGCGACGCCGAGCATAACGAACGCGGTGAAGCCGAAGTAGGCGCTGGCGGGAGCGAACGTTTTTGCGAGCGCCCCGGCGTGCATGACGTGCGAAAAATACACGGCGCTCGCGACGGCGACGCCGATCAGTTGTCCGCTCGTGCGCGC
>JBAUEZ010000050.1:0-11596 GCA_049678885.1 Candidatus Aquilonibacter sp.
CGATCAACGGCAGCCCGGCGACGCTCGTCATTCTGTATCAAACCCCCGATGCGAATGCGCTGCGCACGGCGCAAGCGGTGCGCGACCGTATGGACGAGCTTTCCAAGGCGTTTCCGCCGAGCCTCACCTACGCGGTCGCGTACGACAGCACGCTCTTCGTCAAAGATTCAATCAAGGACGTGCTCAAGACGCTGTTCGAAGCGATCGCGCTGGTCATCATCGTCGTCTTCATCTTCCTGGGAAGTTTCCGCTCGTCGTTCATTCCGATGCTGGCGGTTCCGGTCTCGCTGATCGGCACGTTCATCTTCTTCCTTCCGATGGGCTTTAGCATCAACACGCTGACGCTCTTCGGATTGGTGCTCGCTATCGGCATCGTGGTCGACGACGCGATCGTCGTGGTGGAGGGCGTCGAGCACCACATCGAGGAGGGTATGGAGCCGCTCGCGGCCTGCGAACGGGCGATGAAAGAGCTGACGGGGCCGATTCTTGGCATCTCGCTGGTGCTCACATCGGTGTTCTTGCCGTCCGCGTTCATTAGCGGCATCACCGGTCAACTCTACCGGCAGTTTGCGATCACGATCACGATTTCGGTGAATCTTTCCGCGGTCGTGGCGCTCACGCTGACGCCGGCGCTGTGCGCGATGATCCTGACAAAGCGTACGCGGTTGCCGGGATTCCTCGGAACGATGATCGACTATTTCAACAAAGGCTTCGCCGCGATGACCTCGGGATACATGGGCGGCTTACGCTGGCTCATGGCACGCGTCGTGTTGTGTTTGGGATTGCTTGCCGTGTTCTACGTTCTCGACGGATTGCTCGGCATGAAGCTTCCCGGCGGGTTTGTCCCCGAGGAAGATCAGGGCGTTGTCTACGCGCAGGTGCAATTGCCCTACGGATCGTCGCTCGATCGCAACTACGCGGTTCTCGATCGCATGGAAGAAGACGTCAAGAAAGTCCACGGCGTTGCGGACGTCATTTCGCTCGCCGGCTACAACTTGTTGACGTCGGTCCAATCCCCGGACTCGTCGAGCTTCATCATCGTGCTCCAACCATGGGATGAACGCAGCGCGGAGCACATCTCGCTCCACGACATCATCGGCGATATCGACAAAGCGATGGAGGCCTATCCCCAAGCCGCGTCGTTCCCGTTCGTTCCACCGACGATTCCGGGCCTTGGTAACGCGTCGGGTTTTGCGTTCGAACTGGAAGATCGCGGCGCCCACACCATCAACGAGCTTTCGGCCGTCGCCGACAAGGTGGTTGCGGAAGCACGCAAGCGCCCGGAGATTACCGCGATCAACAACACGGCGCGTACCTCCGTGCCGATCCTCGATTTCGACCTCAATCGCGAGAACAGCGCGAGCCGCGGCGTCGCGGTCAGCGATGTGTTCAAGCAATTGCAAGCCTATCTGGGCGGCCTGGTCGTCGACGATTTCACGTACCTGAACCGAACGTGGGACGTGATGATTCAGGCTGAGCCGGACTTTCGCGCGAATGCCGGGAGCATCAACTCGATCTACGTGCGCAATAGCACGGGGCAGATGGTACCAGTGCGGTCGGTAGCGACCGTGCGGCGCAGCCTCGGCACCGATTTCATCCAGCGCTTCAACACGAATCGCGAGATCGAGATCTTCGGCGCAAACGCTGCCGGATACAGCTCGGGTCAGGCAATTGCCGCGATGCAGGACGTAGCCGCGAAGACCCTGCCGGCGGGCTACGGGTACGGCTGGTCGGGTACCGCGTATCAAGAAGTCTCGGTAGGCAACACGCAAACGATCATCTTCGCCTTTTCGATACTGCTCGTATTTCTCGCGCTCGCGGCCCAATACGAAAGCTGGTACATGCCGCTGGCAGTGATTCTGGGCATCCCGACCGGCGTCTTCGGCGCGTTCCTTTCGGTGCTGCTCTGGAAGCTCGACAACAACATCTACGTCCAGATCGGCATCATCTTGGTCATCGGGTTGGCTGCAAAGAACGGTGTCTTGATCGTGGAGTTTGCGCGCGAACAGCGCAAGCACGGCAAATCGATTCAAGAAGCTGCCACCGACGCGGCGCGCTTGCGCTTCCGGCCGATCATCATGACGTCGTTCGCGTTCATCATCGGCGTGATTCCGCTGATGTTCGCGCACGGCGCGGGCGCGGCATCGCGCCACTCGCTCGGCTCGACGGTCTTCGCCGGGATGCTTGCCGCAACGGCGCTCGGCGTGTTCTTCACGCCGACGCTGTACGAAGTGTTCCAGGGACTCATCGAGCGCGGGCAGAGAAAGAAGGTCGGCAAACACGAAGCGCCGGAGACGGCGATCGCAAAATGAAACTGCGGATCGTTGTCGCGCTGATCGTCCTCCTCGAACTCGGCGCGTCGTGCGCATCGACGCCATCCGCACCGCCGGACGTACAGGCACCGTCAACGTATCGCGGCGAGGCATCGACCGCGACGTCACTCGGCAGCGTGCCGTGGCGCACGCTCTACAATGACCCCGTCTTGCAGGGGCTCATCCAACAAGCGCTGGCCAGGAATTTCGACGTCGAGGTCGCGTACACGCAGATCCTGGAGGCCGAAGCGAGCCTCGGCATAACCGCGGCGAACCAGTCGGTTTTCATCAACGGCGTCGCACAGGCGCCGTACGAGGCGATCACGCAGCCGCGGCCGCCGAACTTCCCGTCTTCGCAGTTCTCGCCGCAAGTCGGGATCACGGCGAGCTATCAGCTCGATCTTTTTGGGAAGCTCGCATCGGCAACCGGATCGGCGCGCAATACGCTGCTCTCGACGCAAGAAGCGACCGACACGGTGCTCGCGACGGTCGTCGCAGAGGTTGCGACCGCCTACTTTCAGTTACGCGAGCTGGACGACGTGCTCGCGTTTACCCAACAAGCGATCGTGGCGCGCAAAGAAAACGTGCGTCTGATGACGCTGCGCGTACAAGGCGGCGAGGCATCGCTGCAAGATCAACGCCAGGCCGAGCAGTCGCTCTACGAAGTGACCGAAAATCTCCCGGCGATCGAGCAGAGCATCGCGCAAACGGAAAACGCCCTCTCGGTGCTGACCGGCGACTATCCGCACGACATCCAACGCGGCTTGCCGCTGACGCAACAGGTGGCGATGCCGGCGGTTCCACAAACCGGTGTGCCGAGCGACCTGTTGCAGCGCCGGCCCGACATTGCGCAAGCCCAGTATGCGATCGCGGCTGCCGCCGGCAACGTCGACGTCGCCAAGAAGTTGCTCTATCCGTCGATTACGCTCGGCGGTTCGGCAGCCGCGGGCGGATCGGTCGTCAGCGGTGAGTATCCGAATTTGCCGCCCGCGCTAGCAGCGCTCTCGAACATGAACGGCGTGTGGTACGGACCGTTCGGCATTTTCTCCGTGATCGGACAACTCGTGCAGCCGATCTTCAAC
Source organism: Candidatus Aquilonibacter sp. (assembly GCA_049678885.1). Lineage (GTDB taxonomy): Bacteria > Vulcanimicrobiota > Vulcanimicrobiia > Vulcanimicrobiales > Vulcanimicrobiaceae > Aquilonibacter. The sequence goes on from JBAUEZ010000050.1 coordinate 3,395, forward strand.
GGCGGTCAGATCCACTCGCAGATTCGGTTGAGCGAAGCGCAGCAGCAGCAGATCACGATCCAATATCTGCAAACCGTACACCGCGCGTTCGAAGAAGTCTCCGACGACGTCGCAGCCTACAACGATTCGCGTGCGCGGACGCAGCAGCTCCAGCTCTACGAAACGGCCTCCGTCGATTCCGTGCGGTTGGCCCAAGAGCGATACGAAAATGGCTATACCGCGTATCTCGAAGTCCTCGACGCGCAGACGCGCGAGTACCAGGCCCAGACCGATCTCGCAGCGGGGCAGCTCAACGAGCGGCTCGCGCTGGTGCAACTTTACCTCGCGCTAGGCGGAGGATGGCAATCATCATGAACCCCATTGATTGGTTCGTAGCGACGTTACGGCAATATCCGGAAATCGCGCTCTTTCTTGCGATCGGCGTTGGCTTCTGGGTTGGTACCAAGAGCTTCAAAGGTTTCAGCCTCGGTGCGGTGACGGCAACGCTTCTTGCTGCCATCCTGATCGGTCAGCTCGGCATCAAGATTTCGGGTGACGTCAAATCGGTCTTCTTTCTGCTCTTCCTCTTTGCGATCGGCTACGGCGTTGGGCCGCAGTTCGTTCGCGGGATCACCAAGGACGGCGTGCCGCAAGCGATCTTTGGGGCGGTCGTTTCGGTGCTGTGCATTGCCACGAGCATCGTGGTGGCAAAAGTTGCAGGTTATGACTCGGGTGCAGGCGCTGGGCTCTATGCCGGGTCGCAAACGATCTCGGCCTCGATGGGGCTCGCGATCGATGCGATCGGTCGCCTCGGACTGCCGCCAGATCAAGCCAAAGCGCTGCTCGACATCATGCCCACCGCATACGCGGTTACGTATATCTTCGGCACGGTCGGGTCGGCGATTCTCCTCGCACAAATCGGGCCGCTGTTGCTCGGAATAAATCTGAAAAAAGCTGCTAAGGACTACGAAGACAAACACGGCGGCCAACGCGCACTCGGCGGCCTCAACGATTCGTGGCAGCGTTACGAAGTGCGCGCATTCAAGATTGCGCCCGATTCGATGGTCGTCGGGAAGACGGTCGGCGAGGTCGAGGGGATGCTGGGCGGCAATGCCCGGATGTACGTGTTGCGCATCCGCCGTGGCGGCACACTTGATGACGCAACCACCGGTATGGTGCTGCAAACCGGCGACGTCGTGTCGGTCGTCGGACCGCGCGAGGAAGTCGTAAAGCTCGTCGGCCGCGCCAGCCCGGAGGTCGACGATCCGGAGTTGCTCTCGGCACCCGTCGAAGGCATCGACGTGTACATTACCAACAAAGCCGTCGACGATAAAACGCTCGAAGAACTGGGAAAACTCCCGGGCACGCGCGGCGTGTACGTTCGCAGTATCAAACGCGGCGTGACCGAAACGGCGATCCCAATCCTTGCCGACACGAAGATCTACCGCGGCGACGTGATGCAGATCGTCGGCCGTACGGTAGATACGACCGCCGCCGGCAAGTTGCTCGGTGTCATCGATCGGCCGACCGACGTTGCCGACATTGCGTTCATCGGCCTGGCGATCACACTCGGCGCGCTCATCGGTGCGATCGTCATCAAGATCGCGGGTGTCCCCATTACGCTCTCCACTGCAGGCGGTGCGCTGATCCTCGGCATCGTTTTCGGATGGTACCGCGCAACGCGTCCGACGTTCGGACGGATTCCCCCAGCGACGTTGTGGTTCATGAATACGTTCGGCCTCAACGTGTTCATCGCCGTGGTCGGGTTGACTGCCGGTCCGAAGTTCGTAACCGGCCTGCAACAGCTCGGAATCGGCGTATTTCTGTGGGGCGTGGTAGCAACGTCGGTTCCATTGATCATCGCGATGTTCCTCGGGAAATACGTCTTCCGCTTCGATCCGGCGATCAATCTGGGTGCGTGCGCCGGCGCAAGAACGACGACCGCTGCGCTTGGCATGATCTGCGACTCGGCGCAAAGTCAAGTGCCCGGTCTGGGCTACACCGTTACCTATGCCGTCGGGAATACCATATTGACGATTGGCGGCATGTTCATTGTCATATTCATGACCTGAAGGAGCGCTCCAAATGTCCACCGTGACCAAAGAATCGGACCTGCCGTCGTTCGAGAAAGCGACGGCCTACGACGAGTTCAACCTTCCGATCCCGGAGAGTGTTTTTCCGCGAACCGGCATGTCGGCGCGCGCGGCGCAGGCGATCACCGTGAGCGATACCTGGACGGATGCGAACCCCGCGCAGAACATGTCGTCGTTCGTCACGACGTTTGCGGAAGAAGAAGCGATCGATATCGCGCGCCGCAACATGTTCAAGAATTACATCGACCACGACATGTATCCGCAATGTTACGCCATGGAGAAGCGCATGGTGCGCTGGCTGCACGAGCTGTTCCACGGCCCCAAGGGTGCTGAGCCGTACGGCACAGCGACGATCGGCTCGTCCGAAGCCTGCATGCTGGGCGGTCTTGCGCACAAGTGGAATTGGCGCGAGGCGCGGCAGAAGGCCGGCAAAGATGCGACGCGGCCCAACCTCGTGACCGGCGGCAACGTGCAGATCGTCTGGAAGAAGTTCATGAAGTACTTCGACGTCGAGCCGCGGATCGTGCCGCTCAAACCGGGCAACTATCGGCTCACCGCCGATGACCTCGACAAATATGTCGACGAGAACACGATCGCGGTCGTAGCGATTGCCGGCTCGACGTTTACCGGCGAGGATGACGACATCGAGCAGATCCATGCGTGGCTTGACGGCTACGAGAAGCGCACCGGCAATTCGGTGCCGATGCACATCGACGGCGCATCGGGCGCGTTTGTCAATCCGTTCCTGTACCCCGACTACAAGTGGGACTTCAGCTTGCCGCGCGTCCAGTCGATTAATGCGTCGGGCCACAAGTTCGGCTTGGTGCCGCCGGGTATCGGCTGGGTGGTCTTCCGCGAGCGCAAGATCTTCAACGAAGATCTGGTGTTTTACGTCAACTACCTCGGCGGCGAATCGCCGACCGCGACGCTGAACTTCAGCCGCAACGCGTTCCAAGTCGTGGTGCAGTACTATATGTTCTTGCGCCTCGGCTTCGACGGCTACAAGCGCGTCATGCGCCACACCGTTGACAATGCGAGCTTGCTGCGCAAGAATCTGGTCGAGAGCGGCTACTTTACGATCATGAACGAGACGCAGCGCATTCCGGTGGTGGCGCTCACGCTCGATAAGAAGATCAAGAACTTCAACGAGTTCGATGTCTCCAATAAAGTTCGGGAAAAAGGCTGGGTGCTCTCGGCCTACTCGATGCCGCCCAACGCGCAAGAGGTCACGAGCTTGCGCATCGTCGTCCGACCGCATATCAATCGGAACATGGCCGAGACGTTGTCGGAAGACGTGATCAACGCGTGCGATTGGCTGGGCAAGAACGGTGGCAACGCGAAGCCGCCGGTGCTGCACCACGCGATCGAAAAAGAAGAACTCGTGATGGCTTAGGAAGGTAGGCGAATGAAGCGTTTTGTTATTGGACTATGTGCCGCCCTCGCATTGGCGGCAACGTCGTCGTCCGTTGTGCGCGCTCAGCCGAATCTTACCGGGAAGTGGGAGATCGAGCAGAGCGGTAACAACGGCACCACGGATTCCGTCGTCAACTTAAAGCAATCGGGTAACGGGATCGTCGGGAACAGTCCGACGACAACCAACGGGTTTACCGGCGAATTCGTCAACGCGACGCAGATCAACGGGAAATGGCACGGGCCCGGCGGCGCGGGATGGCTCACGATCTACGTAAGTCCAAACGGCCACAGCTTCAATGGCACGTGGGGCTACAACGGGAGCAAGCCAAACGGCTCGTTCGTCGGCAACAAAGTGCTGCCGCCGTCGCCGATCACCGCGAAGGGAAGCTGGAATGTTGCCGGTGCGGGCGGTCCCGCGGCGTTTAGCGGTCCGATGAAGTGTTCGCAATCCGGCCCGTCGGTTGTGTGCAACTCCGGCACGTATAAGATCGAGGGCAAGTTCCGGAACCGGACCAAAGTGCGCGCAACGTGGAGGGGAGCCGGGAAAACGGGATGGTTCTCGTTCTGGTTCAACGACGACAACAACAGCTTCAACGGCGCCTGGGGCTACGGCCCGGATACGGCGCCGCAGGTCGGACGCGTCGTCGGGCAACGGTCGCTCGGAGGCTGATGACCAACATCCTCGATCCGGTGCCGACATGGGCGATCATGCTCGTGTCGGCACTGCTGATTTTCGCGATGAGCGAAGTCGGATTCCAACTCGGTCGCCAAAGAGGCCCGGTTCACAACGGTCGAGATCCGTCGATTCTCGTGCAGACGAGCGCGTTTACCGTGCTGGCACTCTTGCTCGGATTCTCGTTCTCGCTCGCGCTGGCGCGTTACGACGGCCGGCGCGCGACGCTCTTGCGTGAAGCCAATGCGATTAACTCGGCGTTCTTGCGCGCGCAAGTGCTCGACGCGAAAACCGCATCGGTCGAGCGGGCCGACCTGCGTCTTTACATCGTGCAGCGGCTCGCGTATGCGCGCTCGGATGCCGACCCGCAGCACCGCGCGGTCGCCGATGCAACGTCGACGGCGCTGCAGCGGCAGATGTGGAGTCTCGCAATCGCAGCAGCGCTGCGGGATCCGCACTCGACGATGCTGCCGCCCTATCTCGCCGCGCTCAACGATATGATCGCGCTCAGTCGTGAGGAAGCGGCCATTCTCAACGCGCACATTCCCGACCTCGTGATCGCGGGGTTGCTGCTTATTGCGTTCATCGCGTCGGCGATGATGGGCTACGGCTTCGGACGCGAAGGCAAACGTGCGCTCGTCTTCAAGGCGATCTTCGCGCTGATGGTGGCGCTCGTCTTCGGGCTCGTGCTCGATTTGGACCGCCCGCAGCGCGGTCTCATCCGCATCAATTTGACGCCGCTGCAGACGGTTCAACAGCTCATGAACACGAACTAGCGATTGAAGGCGGCGCGCAATTCGTCCTTCGCTTGTTCCAAGATCTGGAGTTGTGTTGTACCCGCGCCCTTCGAGGCTCGCTACGCTCGCACCTCAGGGTGACATTCGAAGGGGAGATTTGGGTCGGCGGAGAGCGTGAGCGGATCGACCAGTGCGATTGCGCGCTGACGATACGCCGCGGCGGCGATCATGGCGGCGTTGTCGGTGCAGTATTTCGGCGGCGGAATGAACGCGGGCACGCCCTTCCGCGCGCTCCACGCGTGCACGCGCGCCTGTAATTCAGAGTTCGCGGCAACGCCGCCCGAGACGACCAACGCACGATAGTTACCGTTTGCGAACGCGCTCTCAACACGCGTCATCAACACGTCGATCACGGCGGCTTGGAACGAGGCGGCGACATCGGCGGGATTCGCGTTGCGCCCGGCGTCGGACTCGAGGAAGTAGCGCACCGACGTCTTGAGTCCGGAAAACGATAGATCGAGCGCGCCGGCGTCGGGACGGTGACGCGGAAAGGCGTGCGCCTTTGGATTGCCGGTGCGCGCGAGCGCGTCGAGTTGCGGACCGCCGGGATATGGCAGTCCGAGCAGACGCGCGGTTTTGTCGTAGGCTTCGCCGGCAGCGTCGTCACGCGTGCGTCCGATGATACGCATCTCGGTTGCAGAACGAACGTCGACGAGTTGCGAATGGCCGCCGGAGACCAAGAGCGCGAGAAACGGATACGGCGGTTCTTCATCGCGATCGAGAAACGCCGCGAAGATGTGACCGTGTAAATGATTGACCGCGTAGAGCGGTTTGTTCGCTGCAAATGCAAGCGCTTTTGCCGCGGCGACGCCGACGACGAGGCTGCCGATGAGTCCCGGCCCGCGGGTTACGGCGATTGCGTCGACATCGGCGAGTCGCGTTTCGGCGCGGCCGAGTGCATCGTCAACCGCGGCGGAGAGCAACGCAACGTGTTGCCGGCTCGCGATCTCCGGCACGATGCCGCCGTACTTCGCATGAAACGCGTCTTGGTTCGTCGAGACGCTGGATAGCACGTTCCGGCCGTCGCGCACAAGCGCGGTCGCAGTGTCGTCACATGAGGTCTCGATGCCGAGGAGGAGCATTAGTAGTACCCTTCGAGGCTCGCTGCGCTCGCACCTCAGGGTGACAGTTAAGCTCACGGTGAACTGACCCTGTCCACTGCTACGATTGGAGGGACATCATGGGTCCACGAAGCACCCTCAAGCGCTCTCGATTCCTTACAACGAGCGCGGCACTGCTCGGAGCCCCGTTTGTTATCGCCGCGACGTCTTCCGCGAAGCCAAGCATCGTGTTCTGTCACGGCCTCTGGGCTGACGGATCGTGCTTTAGCAAAGTGATGGGGCCGCTCCAAGCCCAAGGCTACGATTGCATCGCTGCGCAGTATGCCCTCGATTCGCCTGAAAGCGACGTCGCGTCAACAAAGAGAGCGATGGATGTCGTGAAGGGTCCGATCGTGCTCGTTGGGCACTCGTACGGCGGAACGGTAATCACGTCGGCCGGAACGGATCCGCGCGTGAAAGCGCTTGTGTACATCAACGCACTTGCTCCAGACGCCAATGAGACCTCGCAGAGCATACAAGCGAAGTTCCCCGCGACCGAGGTGCTCAAGCACATCCAAGTCATCGACGGACGCATCTGGTTGCGCAAGGATGGACTTCCGTTCTTCTGCGGGGACCTCTCACCGGCAGAGCAAAATCTCGTTTGGGCGACGCAAGGTGCGCCTGTTGCCAATATCTTCGCGCACGATGCGCCCGGCGTCGCATGGAAAACCAAACCCAGTTGGTACATCGTCGGCACGAAAGATCAGACCGTAAATCCGCAGCTCGAGCGCTTTCTTGCGAAACGGATGAAAGCCAAGACAACGGAGCTCGACTCGAGTCATGTGTCGATGCTTTCACAGCCGCAGCGCGTGCTCGAAGTGATCCTCAGCGCGGCGAACTCGGTTTAAACGCTCGGCAATGAGCGCCCAGCCCCTCGACGTTCGCCTGTTGGCTCTCGAAGCGAGTATGGAACGGCGCTTCGATACGATCGATCGGAAGATCGATGGTAATTTGAAAACGATCATTAGCTGGATGCTCGGGCAGACTGCGGTCATCGTCGGCGCGCTCGCAGCGGTTGCCTTCGCTCTGCATCACTAAGCTGCGGCGCAGCCCTTCGAGGCTCGTCGCTTACGCGACTTGCACCTCAGGGTGACACGTCGGTCCCTCGACTACGCTTCGCTACGCTCGGGATGACAAGGTTGCGCGCCCTTCGACAAGCTTAGGGTGACACGGGCGCGATCAGGGTGTCGTAGATGGCGACGGTACTGGAGTGGTCACGATCGTCAGGGGTTGCGCGCTCGACGATGCGGCGGGTGACGCGCTTGCGCTAGCCGATGCGCCGGGCGATGCGGATGCGCTGGCACTCGGAGATGCGGCCGGTGACGCGCTGGCTGACGGCAGTTCATCGCCGTAGAGCACGAGCAACCAGACTTCGTCCTTTTTCACCGCCAGCGCGGGTGCGTTGATTTCGAAATGCAACGTCGTGCCGGTGAGCTTCGATTCTGAATACGAGCCGAAGAAGGTCTGCGTTACCTTTTTCTTCTTGGTGCCCTCGTGGTAGAGCTGCACGGCGAAACCACGTCCACCGAGCTGCTCTTTGGGCAACGTGTAGTCGATCGTGATCTTTCCGGCGAGCGTGACGTCGGCATCGGTGTGTAAGCGCAGCAGCACGAGCGGCACGGTCGAGACCGCTTTCGGATCGGGGTTCACCATCTTCGGCGCGTCTTTGGGCAAGCCGGAAATATGCAGCGTGACGTGCGGAACGCTCGACATCGGCGTTGGGCTCGGTGATGCACTCGCCGATGCCGAACCGCTCGGCGTCGGCGACGGTGTCGATGTCGGTGTTGGTGACGGCGTCGGCGACGGCGATCCAGATCCCGATGCCCTCGGCGATGGCGAAGGCGACGGCGAGAGCCCGACGATTGCAAACTGCACGGTGCACGAGAAGCCTTGATCTTGCGGACACTTCAACCCGTTCGCCGCATCGCTGACCGGATACGTGACTTCATCGCCGGGCGGCGTGGTCGCCGCGCCGGACGGTCTCGGCGTCGGCGTTTGCGGAAGCGCGTTTGGTCCCGGCGATCCAACCGGCGGATTGACACCGCCGGGCGCCGACGTGCCACCGCTTCCAAAACTCCCCTGGCATGAAGAAAGAAGAAGAGCAAACAGGACACATGCGGCCCCTCGACTACGCTTCGCTACGCTCG
>JBAUEZ010000051.1:0-4103 GCA_049678885.1 Candidatus Aquilonibacter sp.
AATAGCTCCATGCTGTACGAATGTGTCAGGCCGCTTTCACTCTGGATCGTGATAAACGATCCGTTGACCGCGGAGATCACTTGATACTCACTTGAAGCACCGTCGTTGAGCTCGATGATGCTGCCCGCTTCGAGCCCGGTTCCCTTCGTAACGCGGAACGTTTGCTGACCAATCGCGAGATCCGCGATGCGGACGCTTCCACTCGAGTACGTGCTGCTGAGATTCCCTCCTAAGACGAGGTTCGTGCCGATGATGCGGCTGATGGTCGCACCGTCGGCTGTACCTTCGATCACCACATTGTCCCCGGGAGAGAATTGTGCGGCGTCGGCGGCGGTGTCGCACACGATGATGTTGCCCGAACCCGAAGTGATCGTGGAGCTGGCTCGCGTAGCCACGCAACCATTCGCGAGCGGTACAATCTGCGAATTCGCGACCTCGACCGTGATCGTGTTGCCGGCCGTTCCATCGATGAGCGCAGAAACGACGAGTGCATCTTGCGCACCGCCACGATCGAGCAGCGCGAGCGACGCGTAGGTTGATGTGCCGACGCGAACGATGACCGCCGTCTGCCCACCATTATCGAAATAACCTTTGACGGCATAGGCCATCCAGAAGCCCGGCGGGTTGATCATGTAACTGCCGAAGGTGTTGGTGAACTGCGTCCAATTGGTCACGACCGTCGGCGCGAACGACGGTCCCTGGAGCGCCGCGCCGATGAAGGCGGTCGTGCTCGTTCCTACACCGACGATCGGGCCGATCGCGGGCTGCTCTTGGATATAAACGCCGGGCGTCGTATAGATGGCGGTCATGGTTTACCTCAAATCGGAGTTAAGCTGACGTCGTAGATCCCGCTGGGATCCGGAACCGTAAGGGATTGCACGGCTTGAGCGAAGCCGATCGCGCGAACGGTGAGCGTGTGTGCTCCCAGCGATATGCTGGGGATGACGAACTGACCGTTGGCATCGGAAATGAAGGTCTGTTGCGAAGCGTCGAGCAGAATCCAGGCATTTGGAACCACGATGGTCGGCGTGGTGGCGTTGCGAATCGTGCCCGCGATAATCGCGGCCTGTTGTTGATCGACGCTTCCGGTATTGAGTTGCTCGGCCATGATGCCGATCATCGTCGCCTGCGCCCCGCTCGTTGCGTTGTCGAGATCCATCTCGATCGTGATGCGGCAGGTGACCGCCGGACGTACGTACGTATCCAGCCCGCTCCAAAAATCGGGCTTGGCTGCCATGTCTTCGCTCTCGTCGGCGAAGATTGGAATCGCCAAATACGCACTCGTAAGCGAGCCCGACAGATACTTCGTCGGCATCGTGGGATTGCGCCAGAGCACCCAGATCACGTCGCTCAGTAACTCGTGCTCGTCGGGTTCTTTTTCCAAACCCTCGACTTCCGCGCCCTTGTCCCAGGCGCTGATGATGTACGAGCACTCGATACGCGATGGGAAAAGCGTCGTGGTTGTGCTGCCGTCGGTATTAAACGTGGTGAAGCGTTGATTTGAGCGCAGCTCACGATTGTCGATCACGCGGTAGAGATAGACATCGAGCTGCATGCCCGTACCCTGGCCCTGCCACGTCGTATCAGGCACAGCAAACGAGATCGCTGCGGTCGCGAGCGACGATCCTGCTGCGGCTTCGCCGGCTAACATCGCTTTGAGCGACGTATCGAGATCGTTAATCATCGATGCGCGTCCCGCGACCTAACTTTTGAAATTCGCGTCGCGTAGCCGCGACGAGGTGGGCCATGCCGATCGGCTTGCGTTCTTCGCACGCGAGGTACGCCGCCATCATCGCCACGTTCCGAATATGGCCGCCGGAAAGTTCGAAACGATTAGCCATGAACTCGAGATCGATATCGTCACTAAGTTCGGCCGAGGCCGGCCACACCTGACGCCAAATCTGCAGACGCTGAGCGAACGCCGGCAGGGGGAACTCCACGGCGAATTGCAGCCGGCGCAGAAACGCGTTGTCCATGTGCTTGCGCAGGTTGGTCGCGAGGATCGCGACGCCCTCAAAGGTTTCCATGCGCTGCAACAGATAGGCCACTTCGATGTTGGCGTAGCGGTCGTGCGCGTCTTTGACCTCAGAACGCTTGCCGAAAATCGCCTCAGCCTCGTCGAAAAACAACAATGCAAAGGAACGGCGCGCTTCTTCGAAGAGCGCGTCGAGATTTTGCTCGGTTTCGCCAATGTATTTGCTCACGACGCGGGACAGGTCGACGCGATAGATCGCCATGCCGAGCTCCGCGGCGAGAATCGATGCGGCCATCGTCTTGCCGGTTCCGGACGGCCCGAAAAAAATTGCGTTGACGCCCGGTCCGGCGCTGACTTTTTCGTTGAAGCCCCATTGCTCCATGACGCGGTCGCGATTGCGAACCGCGTCGGCGATCTCTTGGAGTCGTGTGCGTTCATCGTCCGGAAGCACGATATCGCTCCAGCCATAGCGGAGCGGAAGTTGCTGCGCCAGTCGGTCGAGGTTGTGCGAGGTCTGGTTGCGCGCGGCACCCGCGAGTTCACGAATGCCCAGCGCGTGTGTTCCGGGTGCGTCGGAATCGGGTTGCAGCTGCGCTTCGCGCACCGATGCATAGATGCGCCCTACACTAAATGGATAGACGGCGGCCAAGGTCTGGACGTCGTCTTCCGACGCGCGGGCGCCGTGTTCGCGCAATGCGCGCTTCCACGCCGTTCGCCGCACTGCTGCCGGCGGTGTTGCGAAGTGCACGCCGAGGACATGAGCGCTCGCACTTTGCCCGAGACGCGGTGTTTCGTCTGCGTCGGTGACGCACAACGCAAGATGACATGGCAATCGTTCGATCGCGGCGAGCACGGATGGTAAATCGCTGCGCTCGTCGGCCCCTGGGCTTCGCAGGCAAATGCAGGGAATCGCGCCGGCCAGTCGAGCATCCCGCGCGTGACGAACGAGATCTTGACGCTCACCGGGCCATGCGAAGCTAGAGAGGAGCACGCGTTCGCCGATCTCGCGCGAGAGCGCACGCGCGGCGGTGCGCTTCCCGGCCGCAGGTGCGCCGGAGATTACGACGATTGTTTTTCGCGGCGACTCAAATGCGTTTTGGGTGAGATAGCGCGCTACCTGGCGTAGCCGTTCGCCCTCGGCGGGCGAGACCAACAACTCGTCGAGCGAGAGATCGTCGTTGGGCCGGCTTGTGTCTTCGTCAGGCGGCAACGAGCCCGCGAGCACAAACTCGAGCAGCGCCGGATCGATCGCGAGCTCCGCCATGACTTCGTCAACTGCCGGCCGTTTGACAAGTAACGCAAAGCGTTGCAATGCCGAACCGCGCCCCAGCGCGCGGCGCGTCTCGAGCCGTGTTGTCCAGCTTTCGGAGAGAATGTCGACGAGTAGCGCGAGGGTTGGACGCTGCCGCGTAAGGTCGTTGTTGAGGTAGGCGAAGACGCGTCCGTAGCCGGGGTGCAGTTCGGCTGCGAGGCAAAGCAGCAGCCCATCGAACTCGAGCGAGTTGAGTCCAAAGCAGCTGCGAATCCGTTCGAGCGGAAGATCGACGTCGGCGAGCAACGTAGCTTGGCTGCGTAGGTCGCAGCGCAACCGTGCCTCGTTGAGCACGTCGCTGTCGTGTTGGTCACTCCACTGCGGCACCGCGTTGAGGAACGCATCAACCTCATCATCGAAGATAGCGACGCCGCTCAGGCCGCGTCGTTGCTCGGGCGTGTGGCGTTCGCGAAAGCGCTCGACGGTGCGAGCAAGCAGCAACTGCAGCCGACAAAGTTGGTCGGTGAGCTCTTCAGCAGCACTTTGGTAGGCCGGTAACTCGTCAAGAGTAGGGTAGGTTGCATTCACGGAACGAGTTCCAACCCAATCTCTCGCGCGAGTTCGAGGACGGGCGCCCCGCCTTGCAGATATGCAATGCTTCCGGTTCGCGGATTGATAACGCTCAAGCGAACGGTTTCTCGGTCGACGTGCCACATCGTGAGCATCAGCATGGCACGCTCGAAACGAAACGCCGAGAATCCATCGACGGCGCGCAGCACCACCTGGATCGTGCCGTCCGGCGACCTTTCTGCCGAGACGGTGCATGAAATACGCTCATTCAAAGCGCCCTTCTTCCGCGAGCACTGAGTTATCGTA
>JBAUEZ010000052.1:0-12908 GCA_049678885.1 Candidatus Aquilonibacter sp.
GCGGATGACTTTAGGCCGTCGCGGCTTCGATCAGCGCCGCGGCGGGCTGACTAGGGCCCGGCTCCGGCGGCGCCGACCCCTCCTCGCCATCGAAGAGGGCCGAAACGGAACGGTTGGTGGTGATACGGCTGATCGTATCCGCAAATGTTTGCGCGATCGAGAGTTGCACGAACTTCGTATGCGATTCGCCCGTCGCAAACGGAATCGTGTTCGTAACGATCACTTTCTCGATCTCCGACTCCTCGAGCACTCGCATGGCATCGCCGGCGAAGATGCCGTGCGTCGCCACCGTGTACACCTGGGTCGCGCCACGCGCTTTGATCGCCTCAGCCGCCTTGGCGAGCGTGCCGCCGGTCGAGATCATATCATCGACGACGACCGCGATCTTGCCCTTGACGTCGCCGACGATGTCGGTGACCTCGGAGATATCGGGCTCGGGCCGCCGCTTGAACACGATGGCAAGCGAGCTCTCGAGTCGCTTGGCGAAAAGCTCCGCGCGGTGCACGCCGCCGGCGTCGGGCGAGACCACGACGATGCGGTCCTTGCACAAGCCCTTTTCCTTTAAGTAGTTGCACAGGACGGGCATCGCCATCAGGTTGTCGACCGGGAGGTCGAAGAAGCCTTGGATCTGCGCCGCATGGAGGTCCATCGTTACCAGGCGCTTCACGCCGGTGACCTTGAGCAGGTTCGCGACGACCTTTGCGGAGATCGGCTCACGCCCTTTGGTCTTCTTGTCCTGTTTCGCGTAGCCGTAATAGGGGATGACCGCGGTGATTCGCGCAGCAGAGGCGCGGCGCAGCGCGTCGATCATCAGCAACAGCTCCATCAACGCATCGTTGACGCCGATGCGGCCGTCGGCAGCCTTGCAGATCGACTGAATAACGAAGACCTCGGATCCTCGCACGTTCTCGCCGATCTCGATCCGCGTCTCTTCATTCTTGAACTTGTCGACGAGCGATTTGCCCACGTGCAACTTGAGCCGCTTGGCGATCTCATCGGCCAACGCGGGGTTCGAGTTACCACTAAAGAGCAAAGGATTGTGGCTCAACGGGCTTCTTCTCCAAAGGAACCGGACGGATGGGCAAGGAGCTTCGCGGACCCGGCGCAGCCTCCCCTCGGCGCGGCCGCATGATGCGGCGCAACCGGATGTCCGCGCGTGGGGTTTAAGCTAAGCTTATGTCCCAACGCTTTAAACTCGAGGCTCCCTTTGCGCTCGCCGGTGACCAACCCCGGGCGACCGACGCGTTGGCCGAGGGCATCCTGCGGGGCGACCGCGCGCAGACGCTGCTCGGTGTGACGGGCAGCGGCAAGACGATGGCGATGGCCCGCGTGATCGAGGTCGTGCAAAAGCCGACGCTCGTGCTCTGCCACAACAAGACGCTCGCCGCGCAGCTCTGCGCCGAGTTTCGCGATTTCTTCCCCAACAACGCGGTCGAGTATTTCGTCTCGTACTTCGACTACTATCAGCCCGAAGCGTACGTGCCGTCGACCGACACCTACATCGAGAAGGACTCCTCGATCAACGATGAGATCGAGCGTCTGCGCCATTCCGCAACGCAGTCGCTCTTGACGCGGCCCGATACCTTGATCGTCGCCTCGGTCTCCTGTATCTACGGCTTGGGGTCACCCTCCGATTATATGGAGATGTCCGCCCGAATCGCCGTGGGGGACGAGATCGACCGCGACCTGCTGCTGCGCAAGCTCGTCGACATGCAGTACCGCCGCAACGACCTCAACCTCGTGCGCGGGACATTCCGGGTGCGCGGGGACGTGCTCGAGTTCGTTGGGGTCGACGAGGAGTTGGTGCACCGCATCGAGTTCTTCGGCGACCGGATCGAGGCGATCAACGTCGTCAATCTGCTAACCGGCGAGTACGTCGAGAGCAAAGACGAAGTGCTGATCTTTCCGGCCAAGCACTTCATCACACCCGACGAAAAGCTACGCCGCGCGATCTCGTCGATCGAGATCGAGCTTGACGAGCGCCTGCGGTATTTCAAGGAGCACGGCAAGCTGCTCGAAGCGCAGCGTTTGGAGATGCGCACGCGCTACGACCTCGACATGTTACGCGAAGTCGGCTACTGCAACGGGATCGAGAACTACTCGCGTCATCTGACCGGCCGAGAACCGGGGTCGACGCCATGGTGCCTGCTCGATTTCTTCCCGCAAGATCATTTGTATTTTGTCGATGAATCGCACGTGTCGCTGCCGCAGGTCCACGGCATGTACGCAGGCGATCGCTCGCGCAAGGAAGTGCTGGTCGAACACGGCTTCCGTCTGCCGAGCGCCCTCGATAACCGGCCGCTGACCTACGACGAGTTTGAAGACCACGTCAAGCAGATCGTCTACGTCTCGGCGACGCCGGGCACGTACGAGGTTGGACGCAGCGCGCAGACGGTCGAAATGATCATCCGCCCCACCGGTCTCGTCGATCCGGAAGTCGACGTGCGCCCGACGCGCAATCAAGTCGACGATCTGATGGAAGAGATCCGGCTGCGCGCGCCGCGCGGCGAGCGCGTGCTGGTCACGACGCTCACCAAGAAGATGGCTGAGGATCTCACCGACTTCTTGCTCGAGAACGGATTGAAGGTGCGCTATCTGCACAGCGAGGTCGATACGCTCGAGCGCGTCGCGATCTTGCGCGACCTGCGGCTGGGCGTCTTCGACGTCCTTGTCGGCATCAATCTCTTGCGCGAAGGGCTCGACTTGCCGGAGGTCTCGTTGGTCGGCATTCTCGATGCCGATAAAGAAGGCTATCTGCGTAGCTCGACATCCCTGATCCAAACGATTGGACGTGCAGCGCGCAACGTCGAGGGCAAGGTGATCATGTACGCCGACAACGTCACCGAGTCGATGGCGCGTGCGCTCGGCGAGACCAAACGGCGTCGCGAGAGGCAGCTCGCGTTTAACGCGGAGCACGGCATCGAACCGCGTTCGATTCGCAAGGAAGTGCGCAACATCTTGAGCATGGTTGGCGCAACCGAGGAGACCGCGGCGCAAGTGAAGCTCGAGAAGGTTCCGCGTGACGTTGCGATGCGCATGGCGGCCGATGTGGAGAAGAAGATGCGCGAGTACGCAACCAACCTCGAGTTCGAGAAGGCGGCGGCGCTGCGTGACGAATTGATCGAACTTCGCAGGCAGATCGGCGGCAATGAGTCGCTGCTCTTCCAAGGAAAGGCCCCGAAGATCTTCCAGGAAGCGCTCAAAGAGTTGGTTTAGATGTTGACGCGAGGCGATTTCTTGCAAACGAGTACTGTTGCAGCGGTTGGTACCGCAGCCGCGGGCCAGGTTGCTCAAGCGCCGGCCGGTGGCAAGGTGAAGGTGCGCTGGTTCGGCGGCGGCGTCTACGAACTCGCCACGACCGACGACAGCGCGATCGTGCTGGTCGATGCGTGGCTTTGGAATAATGCCGGGTGGACTGCCTTTAAGATTGCAAAGCCGCCGGAGTTACAGAGTGCGTCTGCGTATGCGGCGCACCTGCGGGCGCGCAATCCGCAAGCCGTGCTCGTCGCGCTCACGCACGATCACGGCGATCACATCGGCGACTACTTTGAGCTGCTTCCCGCGCTCGTTGCCGCGGGGCTTCCCGTCATGACCGTCGGCCAGAGCGATCTCATGCGCGTTGCGCTCGTGCCGAAGTTCAAAGCCGCAGGTCTCGATCCGGCGAAGATCGTGCTCAACAACGGCGCAGGCATGAACTTCGGCGGCGCCGCGACCTGGGAGACGATTCACACGCGGCTCGTCCCCGCTTTGCATTCGACAACTTCCGGCTTCCCGGCCGCGGGTTTCATGATCGACATGGGCGGCATGCGCATCTACGCATCCGGCGATACGGATCTTTTCGGTGACATGTCGGACCTTGGCCGCCGGTACAAGCCGCAGCTCGCGGTGCTCTCGGCCGGCAACGGACCATTCACCATGAATCCCGACGACGCGGCCGAGGCGGCGCGTATGCTCGGTGTCCGCCACGCAATTCCCGTCCACTATGCGCACAATCCGCTGGTGCTCGGCATTCAAGCCGGCGAGATGTTCAAGGCCGCGTGTGCGACCGTTGCACCGCAGACGACGGTCAGCGTGTTGCGCCCGGGCGAAAGCGTCGTGATATCGTAGATCGAGCCGTTGTCGAAGAGAAACTTGCCTGGTGCATCGCCGTCCATGCGCCGCGCGAGCTGCTCGAACGTTTGCGTAGCGCATTGGCGGCGGGTGAGCTCGAGGTTGTTTCGCAATCCGCGAACGCGATGTTGCCGCGCGCGAACATGCTTCCGCCGGAACCGTGCCGTCCGGTCCGGGATGATGATGGCGCGCATTTTGATAACGGGCTGTTGCACGCGTTCGTGAATCCGCAGGGTGCGCTGCTCGAGCTCGCGACGCCGCGCATGCGTGTGCCGGTTTCGCAGGCAAATCTGCTCACCCGTGCGCGACCCACCGGATTCGAGGTGCACGACGAAGGCGCTCGCGCGCACTATCTCATCGGAAAATCACCGGCCACGATGGAGATCGAACTTCGGCGTGGCGAACCGTTTCTGCGCGTCGCACTTGCGGTCGATTGGCGCGATCGCTGGCGGGCGCTGACGCTCGAGAACTGGTTTGCGCTCGCGACGAACGTGGCACGCTATGGCGATGGCCGGCGATTTGCTGCGATCAGCGACGAACGAGCCGGCATTGCGATCTTCGCGATCGATCCGCTGCGGTGGCAAGCACGCGCGTTACGCAAGGGCGGGATACATCTCACCGCAGAGTTGCGGCGCGAGCGCGGTCCCGCGCAGCTAGCCTGGGCATTCGCACCGTTTGAACCCGGCATCTCGATGGGCGCGCTGGAGCAGGCGTGGGAGCTCTTCGCGCACGAACCGCGCGTTCGGCTCTTTACGAGTGACGATCCAGCAGTGCACGTCCTCGAGACCAAACCCGCGGAGGACGGCGACGGCGTGATGGTCCGCGTGCGTGAGTGCGATGGCGTCGAGCGCCCGCTGCGCTTGCGCTCCGGCGCGCGTATGCGAGAAGTGGACGGCGGTGCTAAGATCGAAGGCGAGACGATCGTTGCTGATATCTCCGCTTTCGGCGAGCGCACGTTCCGAGTACGGTTTTAAAGATTGAATCGCAAGCTCGAAGTCGTCCTGTTCGATCTCGATGACACACTGCACGACGATACGTACGCGTTCACCAGCGCGGCGGGAGAGGTCGCGCGCGAAATTGCGCTGGAGCACGGCGTCGACGCGCTCGCGCTCAAGCGTGCCTACATCGCCGAGGCCGAGGGATTTTGGCATCGTCTCACGCCCGAGCAGCTCAAGACGCGCCTTTCGGGCATTCGCGCGACGATGTGGGGCGCTGCGCTCGAACGTGTCGGCATCGAAGACCGCGACGTCGCAGTAACGAGCGCTGCGCGCTATCACGAATACCGCAAGAAATATTTGGCGGTCTTTCCGGGCGCAATCGACACGCTGCGCACGCTGCGCAGCCGCGGACTGCGTTTGGGGATCCTCACCAACGGATTCTCGGAGACGCATCGCGAGAAGATCGCGCTCTTGCAGATCGGCGAGTTTTTCGATGCGATCTTTATCGCCGATGAGGTCGGCATGATCAAGCCCGACCCGCTGCTCTTTGCGCACGCGTGCACGACACTCGGTTCGGCGCCCTCGCGCAGCGCGATGGTCGGCGATCGCTACGAGCGCGACGTACGCGGCGCGCTCGAAGCCGGGCTGTATGCAGTGTGGCTCAACATCCGCGGCGAAACGCTGCCGCCCGGGGTTCCACCGCCCGACGCGATTTGCGCGACGATCGGCGAGGTGCCGCAACTCCTCACCCAGGCCACGGTGTTATAGGCAAGCATGGCAACCGGTCTCGACCACATCGTTATCAAAGGCGCGCGCGAACACAACCTCAAGAACATCGATCTCACGCTGCCGCGCAATCAGCTCATCGTCGTGACCGGCCTCTCGGGTTCGGGCAAGTCGTCGCTTGCCTTTGACACGATCTATGCCGAAGGCCAGCGCCGCTATGTCGAGTCGCTGTCGTCGTATGCGCGTCAATTTCTCGGGCAGATGGAGAAGCCCGACGTCGATTACATCGAGGGGCTCTCTCCCGCGATCTCGATCGATCAAAAGTCGACCTCGCGCAATCCGCGCTCGACGGTCGGCACCGTTACCGAGGTCTACGACTATCTTCGTCTGCTCTATGCGCGCATCGGCACGCCGCACTGTTATAACTGCGGACGCGAGATCAGCTCGCAGTCGAGCGAGCAGATCGTCAACTCGATCATGGAGCTGCCGGAAGGCACGAAGATTCAATTGCTTGCGCCGCTCGTACGCGGGCGCAAAGGCGAGTATGCGAAGCTCTTCGAGGAAGTTGCGAAAGAGGGCTTCGCGCGCGTGCGCGTCGACGGCGAGGTCAAAGAGCTGCGTGAGAAGATCACGCTCGACAAGAAGCGTAAGCACACGATCGAGGTCGTGGTCGACCGGTTGGTGATGAAGCCGGAGATCCGCAAGCGTTTGACCGACTCAATCGAAACAACGCTGCGGCTTTCGACCGGCATCGTGACCGTGCTCGCCGATAATCGCGAGTTGACCTTCAGTGAAGCATTTGCGTGCGTGTACTGCGGCATTTCCTACGAGGAGTTAGCGCCGCGGCTTTTCTCGTTCAACTCGCCTTACGGCGCGTGCCCGGCTTGCACCGGACTCGGCGAAAAGATCGAGATCGATCCTTGGAAGGTGATTCCCGATCGCAGCAAGTCGATCGCCGAGGGCGCGATCGTGCCGTGGAGCAAGAGTCTGGGCGGCGGGCGCTTCCCCTCGATGAATCCGTACTACTTGCAGCAACTCGAGCGTGTGCTGCGCAAGCACCGCGTGAAGATGACGACGCCGATTGACCAGCTCTCGGATGATGTTCTCGACGTCATTCTTTACGGCACGGAGAAAGAAGAGGACTTTGCCTTTACGTCGCGCTCGGGCAAAACGTGGGAGTACCGCGCATCCTTTGAAGGCGTGATCAATAACCTGCAGCGCCGCTACACCGATACTTCGAGCGATTACGTCAAGGAAGACATCGAGAAATACATGTCGGCTTCGATTTGTCCGACCTGCAAAGGCGCGCGACTCAAGCCGGAGGCGCTTGCGGTGACGATCGCCGATCATAACATCGATACCGTAACGCGGATGTCGATCGAGAACGCCGAGGCTTTCTTCCGGACACTAACGCTGACGCCGCGTCAGGAGCAGATCGCGCATCAAATCGTCAAAGAAATCCGTGCGCGATTGGGATTCTTGACCAACGTCGGCCTGAACTATCTCACGCTTGGGCGCTCCGCGACGACGCTCTCGGGCGGCGAATCGCAGCGCATTCGGCTTGCGACGCAGATCGGCAGCGCGCTGGTCGGCGTGCTTTATATCCTGGATGAACCGTCGATCGGGCTGCATCAGCGCGACAACGACCGGCTGCTCGCGACGCTCAAGACCTTGCGCGACCTGGGCAACACCTTGATCGTGATCGAGCACGACGAGGATACAATGCGCACGGCCGACGTGATCGTCGACATCGGACCGGGCGCGGGTGCCGAGGGCGGCGAGATCCTCACGGTCGGCAAGCTCGACGACGTGATCGCCAATCCGATCTCCGAGACCGGCGCATACCTCTCGGGACGCAAATTCATTCCGATTCCCAAGACGCGGCGCGAGCCGCGCGGCTGGCTCGACGTGCGCAAGGCGACGGCAAACAACATCAACGGCGTCGACGTGCGCTTTCCGATTGGTGTATTTGCCGCAGTGACCGGCGTAAGCGGCAGCGGCAAGTCGACGCTGGTCAATGCGGTGCTCGTGCGCGCGCTCAACCAGCACCTGCACGATCAACCCGCCGGCGGAACGTACGGGACGGTCAAAGGCGCAGCGCAACTCGACAAATTGGTCGTGATCGATCAATCGCCGATCGGACGCACGCCGCGCTCGAACCCTGCGACGTACACCGGCGCGTTCGATATCATTCGCGAACTCTTCTCGATGGTACCCGAGGCCAAGATGCGCGGGTATACGCCGGGTCGTTTCTCGTTCAACGTCAAAGGCGGACGCTGCGAGGCCTGCGAGGGCGACGGCATCATCAAGATCGAGATGCACTTCCTCCCCGACGTCTACGTGCCGTGCGAAGTCTGCAAAGGCAAGCGCTACAACGCGCAGACTCTAGAAGTGAAGTACAAAGGCAAGACGATCGCCGACATTCTCGAGATGCGCGTCGACGAAGCGACCGAGGTGTTCTCGACGATTCCCCGCATCCACAACAAGCTCAAGACGATCTGCGAAGTGGGGCTTGGCTACATCAAGATGGGGCAACCGGCGACGACCCTCTCGGGCGGTGAAGCACAGCGTGTCAAACTCGCGACCGAGCTCTCACGCCGCTCGACCGGCCGTACCTTCTACGTGCTGGATGAACCGACAACCGGTTTGCATTTTGCCGACATCCACAAGCTGCTCGAAGTGTTGCAGAAGCTCGTACAGACCGGCAACACCATGCTTGTGATCGAACACAATCTCGATGTCATCAAGACCGCAGACTACCTGATCGATCTCGGACCCGAGGGAGGCGATCGCGGCGGCACCGTGGTCGGTACCGGCACGCCCGAGGAATTGGCAGCGAACCCTACATCGTATACGGGCGCCTACCTGGTGCCCGTGCTCGAAGACCAGCGAGCGGTCGGCCATCACCGCCCGGACCAGGGCGCGCTGGAGCGTATGGAGCGCGAAAACTTATCCGCGCTTGACGATCTCGCGAAGGGCGACCGCGTCGCTGTCGAAGCCTAGCGACCCGTGACGCCCAAATACGTGGTGCCGCAGCCGCATGGAGCGTGTAGATGGTAGGAGTGATGAGCGACAAAAGCAGAGCTTTGCGAGCGAAGAAGGACGACCCAGATGCACGCTCCATGCGGCTGCCCTCTGGGTTATTGTGTTCGAGCGCGTCTGCATCGTTGCTCGTCGCTCAAATGGCCGGAGCCATTCAGCGCTCCTCGCGCCTCGCGGTCACGCTCGAACGCAATAACGTCACCACGCATTCGGGCGTCACGGGCCGCTAACATCGTGTTTTCGGTGGTGATGCTCGTTTGTAACGACCTCGCGCGCTCGCGCGATTTTTATCGCACGGTGATGGGACTCAAGCTGAAGTCGGATCATGCGCCGCACTGGGTCGAGTTCGATCTGGGAAGTGACATCACGCTCGGGCTGCATCAAGGAAGCGATCTGCTGGCGGTGCGTCCAGGATCGCTGCAGCTCGGCTTTTCGGTCGACAGCGTCGACAAGTTCATCGCCGATTGCAGCACGCTGAGCGTGCCGATTTTGCAGTACCCGTACGACGAGGGGAAGCTGCGCATCGCGGTGATCAGCGATCCCGACGGCTATCCGATTCAAATCGGATCCAAGCGTTAAGTGCCTCCGTCCCCTAAGGCGCGCGCAAAGGAACTGCGCGCGCTTATCGACGATGCCAACCATCGCTATTACGTGCTCGACGAGCCGTCGATTACCGACGCGGCGTTCGACAAATTGTTGCGCGAGCTGCTCGAGCTCGAGACCGCGCATCCGAAGTTGCGGACACCGGACTCACCGACGCAACGCGTCGGCGCCACGCCGTCCGAGCGCTTCGCGCCCTTCGAACATTCGCAGCCGATGCTGAGCCTCGCCAATGCTTTTGACGAAGAGGAGCTGCGCGCGTGGGACGAACGCGTGCGCAAACTCGCTGACAGGCCTTCGACAGGCTCAGGGCAGGCTCAAATAAGGTACGTGTGCGAGCTCAAGATCGACGGGCTCGCGATCGCGCTCGACTACCGCGACGGCGTTTTTGTGCGCGGCGGCACGCGCGGCGACGGCCGCGTCGGAGAAGAGGTCACCGTCAACCTGCGGACGATCAACACGATTCCGCTGTCATTGCGCAAAGCATCACCGTTTCTCGAGGTGCGTGGTGAGGTCTACCTCCGCAAGAGCGACTTTGAGAAGCTCAATGCGCGGCGCGAACGCGAGGGGTTGCCGGTTTTTGCCAATCCGCGCAATGCCGCATCCGGCGGCGTGCGTCAACTCGATCCGAAGTTGACCGCGCAGCGCCGGCTTTCGTTCTTCGCGTACGCGATTGCACAGGGTCCGCCGCACAAGACGCAGAGTAAAGCGCTCGACTACCTGCGTTCGGCCGGTTTCGCCGTCAACGATCACATCGAGCCGGCTATGGACGTCGACGCGGTCATTGCCTTCTGCGAGCGCTGGGAGGCGGCACGCGACAGTCTCGATTACGAGATCGATGGTGTGGTCGTCAAAGTCGACGATCTCGCGCTGCAAGAGCAGCTCGGCGCGGTTTCGCGCGAGCCGCGCTGGGCGATCGCGTACAAATTCAAGCCGCGCGAAGCGCGCACAAAACTGCTCGACATCACGATCACGGTCGGGCGTACCGGCTCGCTCAATCCCAACGCGGTGCTCGAACCCGTGCCGATCGGCGGCGTGACCGTCAAGAGCGCAACGCTGCACAACGCCGAGTACATCGCGAGCAACGACATTCGCATCGGCGACCACGTGCTGGTCACGCGTGCGGGCGACGTCATTCCGCGCGTCGTCGGCCCGATCGTGAGCGAGCGGACGGGCAAGGAACGCAAGTTTGTCATGCCCGACGTTTGTCCGGTCTGCGGCAGTTCGGTCGACCATCCACCGGGCGAAGCGATGGCGCGCTGCACCAACGCGTCGTGCCCGGCGCAGGTGTTCGAACGCGTGCGGCACTTCGCGTCGCGTGGTGCAATGGACATCGAAAGCCTCGGCGACGTGCTTGCCGAGCAGCTGACGAGTTCGGGCATCGTCCACGACATCGCCGACATCTATGCGCTCAACCAAAAGAAGCTTGGGAGCGTGCCACGCATGGGCGAGAAGAGTATCACCAATCTCTTGGCCGCAATCGAAGGCTCGAAAGCGCGCGGCCTCGCGCGCGTGCTCACGGGACTTGGGATTCGCTTCGTCGGCGAACAGACGGCCGCGATCCTCGCGAGTGATTTCGGCTCGATCGAGGCGATCGAAGCAGCGAGCGAAGATGCGTTGCGCGACAGCGAGGGGATCGGGCCCGAAGTCGCCGCGAGCGTTCGCCTTTTTTTCGAGCAGAAGGCCAATCGCGCGATGGTCGAGCGCTTGCGTCGCGCGGGGGTCGTGACGGAGGGGGCGCGCAAAAACCGCGGCACGGGTCCCCTTGCCGGGAAAACTTTCGTGCTTACCGGCGCGCTCCCGACCCTCAGCCGCGATGAGGCCGGCGCCCTGATCGAGGCCCGCGGTGGTAAAGTGGCCGGTTCGGTCAGCCGAAAGACGGACTACGTGGTCGCGGGCGACGCGGCCGGAAGCAAACTGGGCAAGGCCCGCGAGTTGGGGCTCGCTGTCCTTGACGAAGAGGGGTTAAGGCGGTTGCTGGAGGAGTAGCCTTCCCTCGACCAGTCAGTACGGGGGTGGGTACCATGGTCGGAAGCCAAACGCAAGTATTGCTGCGCCACGCGCAGCTGCATGACGCTGCAGCAACCCTTTTCCGCGCGCTTGATGAGCGCGATGAACAGCGCGTTGCATCCGCGTTCAGTCGCTTCGTTTCGAATCTCAAGGGACATCTCGACGTCGATCTCGCTATCGGCTATCGCTTGTTGTTGCGACATCCCAGCGAGTTCGTACGACGTCTGGCCGAGCGCGTGCTCGAGGATCAAGAGGACTTTCCGCAGCAATTCGAGGTGCTCGCGGCGCGTTGGGAACGCGCCAACACACAAATGCTGCTTACACAAGCCTTTCGCGATGAGTTGGAAACGCTGGTCAGCAGCCTGCTCAAGCGTATACGCGTCGAAGAGCGCCTACTGACGGCGATATCAAGCGTAGCGTAGACGCAAGCGCCTCGGGCAAGTCTCCCGCGACCACACCGACCGGTCGCGCCTTAGCGCATTGTTGCGCCGTTCGTCCGTGCCAATACGCGCCCGCCCGCGCCGCGTCCAGCGGCGAGAGTCCTTGTGCGAGCAACGTTGCAATCATGCCGGTAAGTACGTCGCCCGTGCCCGCGGTCGCAAGCGCCGGCGTGCCCGTCGCGTTGATGTGCGTGCGCACTCCGTCGTCGATCAGCGTTGCCGGCCCCTTGAGCAGCGTGGTGATGCCGGTGCGCCGCGTGAATTCGCGCAAGCGTTCGACGCGCGTTCCCGGTGCGACCGAGCCGAGGCCGGAGAGGCGCGCGAATTCGCCTTCGTGCGGCGTCAGCACGCACGGCTTGTCGCGCAAGATATCGAGGTGCTTGGCCAGATGGAACAGTGCGCTTGCGTCGATCACCATCGGTAATTCACACTGCACGATGAAGTCGCGGATCGCTTCGCCCGTGCGTTTGTCGAGGCCAAGCCCGGGTCCGATACCGGCGGCGCTGTTGCGCGCGGCGATCTCGAGCAGATCGTCACCGATCTCGACCACAACTTGTTCGACCAGGTGCACGTGCAGCACATCGATCGCTTTGGGCGCGGTTGCGACCGTGACATAGCCTGCGCCGGCGCGAGCGGCTCCGCGCGCGCATAAGACCGCTGCCCCCGGAAACTGCGCCGAACCCGCGACGATCAGCGGGGCACCAGCGCTGCGCTTATCCGCATCGCGCGCGCGATGCGGCAGTAAGTCGAGAAACGCCGCGTCGTCGAGCGCAGCAAACGTGTGCGCGTGCGCTTGGAGCGTCGGGCGATCGATGCCGATGTCGGCGATCCACAGTTCGCCGCAATAGGCGCGGGCCGGATCGAACAGGAGGCCGGGCTTCATCGCCGCCAGCGCAATTGTGACGCTTGCGCGCACCGCGTCGCCCGGCACCGCGCCGGTCATTGCATCGACACCGCTCGGCATGTCGACGGCGAGGACGCGACGTTCGCGTGCATCGAGCGCACGGATCGCCGGAGCGTACTGCTCGGGCAGCGGCAGGCG
>JBAUEZ010000053.1:0-14878 GCA_049678885.1 Candidatus Aquilonibacter sp.
ACAGCATAACGCGGACGACCTGCGCGAACTCACCCTTGCATTGCTGAAAAAGAATCAGCAAGAGAGTGGCTACAACGACGCTACCTTCGAGCGCGAAATTGGGAAAGTGCTCGATCCCAACTGGCAATCGGGCCTTTTTCAATTGATCGAATCCACGATCAAATCGCCGGGGTACTTCTCCACGCCGCACAAGGTTTTGGAAGTCGGCTGCGGCGTCGCCTCGTTCGTGATGTTGTCGTTGCGCACCGGTCACGACGCATGGGGCATCGATAACGACGTACCGCGCCTGGAGATTGGAAAGGGGCGCATGCGTGCCTTCGGCCTCGACCCGTCGAGCGCCGACCGGCTCGTCTTCGGCGATGCGACCGCAACGGAGTTCCCACCGAACAGTTTCGACTTGGTCCTTGGCCACCAATTCATCGAGCACGTGCCCGATCCGGCCGGGACGATCAGCGAGATGCTCCGCATTACCAAGCCCGGCGGCTTCATCGTCTTGTATGCGCCCGACTATCGCGCGCCGTTCGAGGCGCATTACGAGATACCGTGGCCGCCGTTCTTGCCGCGCTACATGTGCAAGACGTGGCTCGACGGTTTTGGCAAGCCGTACGGCACGCTCGATACGTTCTACTATGTTTCGCTTCCGCAGCTCCTCGCGATAATGGAGCCCTTGAACTGCCGCGTTATTACTGCCTACACCGATCGCCAAATCGAACCCAACGCGATGCGGCACTTCGACTGTTCAACGTTGCAAGCGACCTTCGATACGGCCAGGAAATTTCGCGTCGCATTTGAGGCGCGGCAACTTCCCGAAAACTTCATGATCGCAACCAGTCAGGGAGTCGCGGCGCAGAAACTCTAAGCAGTCGGCGGCTGCTGTGAGAGCACGGGCGGCTGCGAGAGCATGTGCACCTGCTGCTCGAGCTCAACGATGCGCGCCGTCTTCTGATTCGCGATGTTGGACAGTTCTGCGAGCTTACGGTACAACGGCTCGGCAACAGCGCTGGTCAACGTGCGGCTGATATTGAAGAGCTCGGAGATGCTGAGCGCAGCTGGAAGATCGCGTTTGAGCAACGCGGCGTAGAGCGGCCCTGTGAACTGCAGGCGGAACGCATTTGACGGTTGATGGTGACGCAGCTCGGGCGCAACGACGCTCGCGAGCATCGCGCTCAGCTCTTCGTCGGTACCGTGGTACGGCAAATTCAGTTTTTCGATCATGTAGCGCGCTTGTTCCAGCGGCTTGTCGAGCCACTCTTGGTACTCGACCACCGCGGCGATCTTCTCGCGACACGCGAGCAACGCGTCGACGTTGTGTTCTAACCACAGCAACTCCGCGATGACCGGTTCGAGCCTACCGCGCGCAAAGAGCGACCCGGCTACTTCGTTCGGATGGCGCGTCACCACGAGGTAGGTCGGCTCCGCGCCAAGCTCCGCAACGATCTCGTTCCACATCGGCAACATTCGCATCGTGCGCGGATCCTTGAAGGCCCACACCGGATGCTTCTCGAGTTCAGCATTCACGAAGCCGGTGATTTGGTTGCGCAGCGGCGCGATCGACGGCGTTCGCCACCACTCCGGCGGCAACGCGCGCAGCGACGTGGGTGTGTCCCACGTGATACCAAATGTACCAAGGATTCGGTCCTGCAAGAACGAGATCGTTTGCGACTCGAAGTAGCCGCGCGCATTTTCGTTCGTCGCGGGCATAAGATCTTCGCTAAGCGAGACGCCGAGTTCGGTCAGCACATTAGTCGCGAGCGACGTGCCCGAACGGTGCATCCCGAGTACGAAGATGATGCGGCGCTTGCCCTGCTTTTCCGATGGATTCACGTTAATGGATATCGGCTCGAGCGGCCTAGAAGAACAGGCGGATGCCCACCACGACGAGGATCAGGGAAAGTCCCACCCGGAACCAGCGCTCGGGCAGGCGCTTGGCTAGCGGTGTCCCGATGAGCACGCCCGGAATCGAGCCGGCAAGCAGCAGCCCAGCCAGCCGCACGTTGACGTCGCCCAGCTTGAAGTGCCCGAGGATCGCGGGGACCAGCAGCACGACCGCAAACGCGACATCAGTGCCCACCAGCGTGCGCAATTGCGCCTGCGAAAGCACGAGCAAGAGCAGCGGCAGCGTCAGCGATCCGCTGCCAATCGACGTAATGCTGACCAGGGTACCGACGACGAAGCCCGTGATCGCGAGCGGCACGTGCGGCAACGGCTGCGGCGGCGCATCTTTGTCGGGAGCGATCGAACGCGTGAGCGCGACGGCCGCTGCAGCGACGAGCAGCGCAACGCCGAGCGCAGTGCGCAACACGTGATTGACGGTATCGAGCGGCAAGTGCGCGTGCAGCCACCCGGTGATCAGCACGCCGACGATTGCGCCGGGCACGCCGCCGAGCGAGAGAAAGAGCAGCGCACCGTAGTTGACCGTTTGCGCGCGGACGTGCGTCAGAAACGCGACGATCTTCGTCCCGAGGCTGAAGAGCAGGTCCGAACCGATCGCGGTG
This sequence comes from Candidatus Aquilonibacter sp., assembly GCA_049678885.1. Lineage (GTDB taxonomy): Bacteria > Vulcanimicrobiota > Vulcanimicrobiia > Vulcanimicrobiales > Vulcanimicrobiaceae > Aquilonibacter. Next base: position 2,496 of record JBAUEZ010000053.1, read on the forward strand.
CTTGCGTTGTACCCGAGCAGCAACACGATGAGCGGCGTGGTAAGCGAACCGGCGCCGACACCCGAGTACGAGATGCACAGTCCGACGATAAAGCCGACCAGAATCGTCTGAATCACGTAATTACGGCCTTCTCGATATACTCCAGCAGAAGCGATGCCGATTCTTCGATCGTGTGCGTGGTCGTGTCGACGCGCAGCTCGGGATGCTCGGGAACTTCGTACGGCGACGAGACGCCGGTGAAGTGCGCGAGCTCACCGCGCCGCGCTCGTAGGTAGTGTCCCTTCACGTCGCGCTTCTCCGCCGTTTGGAGATCGCACGCAACGTAGATTTCGTGGAAGCCATTGGGATACGCTGCGCGCGCGAGCTCGCGGTCGGCCGCGAACGGCGAAATCAATGCGCAGATAACGATGAATCCCGCATCGGCGAAGACACCCCCGACCGCCGCGGTGCGCCGCACGTTCTCCGAGCGATCCTCGTCGCTGAATCCTAGGTCGACGTTGAGCGACGTGCGCAGCGTGTCGCCGTCGAGCACATAGACGTGCCGGCCCCGCTCGAAGAGCATGCGCTGCGCGGCCATTGCAACCGTCGATTTGCCCGAGCTCGGCAAACCGGTAAGCCAAAACACGCCGCCGCCGTGTCCGTTGCGAATCGTGCGCTCCGCACGCTCGACCGACGAGGTCATCGCGACGACGTTCGTCGCGCCCTCACCGCGCATGTGGCCGACAACAGCGTCAATGCGGCCGCCGGCAACGATTGCGCCGGAACGCACGAGCACAAAGCGTCCGATACTCGATTCGGCAACGTTCGTATCGGCGGCGATCAATTCGCGAGCGACGAGCGACACCACGCCAACGTCGCCGCTGCGCAGCTCTTCGGCTTCACGCGGTTCGAGCGTGTCGGGATCGATCATCTCTTCGATCTTTTGCAGCGTCACCGGAATCTCGCGCGTGCCCAGGCGCATGCGCAGCGTCTCACCCGAACGCACCGGATCGCGACCGAGCCATACGACCGTCGTCTGCACGACATGGCCCAGTTCAGGGGCGTCGACGGCGCGGCTGCCGACCGCACCGCGATCGACGAAGACGCGCGCATCGAGTTCTGCCGCGATCGATGCACCCGTCTCTGCGCACTCGACCTCGAGCGGCCATTGATGGATCGTGACGACGCGGGCCCCGGTTTGGAGCGGCCAAAACGTCAGCGGCTCGCCACGTTCGAGCGTACCGCTCTCGATGCGCCCCGCGATCATGCGCTTACCGTCGCGACGATAGACGTCTTGCACGACGAAACGCAGCGGTCCATCTACGCGCGTTTCCGCGCGCTCCAGCGTGCCCAGCGCCTCGAGCAACGTCGGCCCCTTCCACCAGGCGGTCAGCGGCCCCGGCTTCACAATGCCGTCGCCGCTACGCGCGGCGACCGGGACAATCGCGCGTGGCGCCATGCCGAGCTGATCGAGAAACGCGCGCACTTCGCCCGCGCGCTGCTCGTATAGGGCTCGTGCATCGCTCGCGAGATCGAGCTTGTTGATCGCGACGAGCACGTTGGCAAAACCAAACCAGCGCAGGAAGAGCGCTTGCCGGCGCGTTTGCAACGTGATGCCTTCGTCGGCCGCGACGACCATCACGGCCGCGTCGACTTCGGATGCGCCGCTGAGCAAGTTTCGAATCAACTCCCGGTGGCCGGGAGCATCAACGAAGACGAATTCGGCGTCGGGCGTGCGTACCCAAATGCGCGTAAGATCTAGCGTAATCGCTTGGTCGCGCTCGAGTTGAAACGCATCGAGCAAGAACGAGTACTCGATCGGCACGCCGCGCTTGGCGCTCGAGGTCTCGAGCTCTTCGAGTCTTGCCGGTGTTACGAGTTCGAGATCGACGAGGAGACGGCCGAGGATCGTGGACTTGCCGGCATCCACGTCGCCGACCATCACTATGCGAACGTTCTTCAACGCTTACATGTACCCCGTGGTGCGCAGGCGTTCGAACGCGTCCTCGCTCTCATTGTCCATCGAGCGTCCAGCGCGTTCAGGATCGCGCGTCACTTCCAATTCCGCGATGACCTTCTCGAGCGTGTCCGCATTGCTCGCAATCGGGAACGTGATGTTGCTCTCGCCGAGCGAACGAAAGCGCTTCCCGTCCTTCGCGAGATAGAGCGAGACGTACGGAATCTGCTCGCGCATCGTGTAACGCCAGATGTCCAGCTCGGTCCAATGCAGCAAGGGATGGATGCGTACGTGCGCACCGTCGGGCACGTCATAGGCGTAGTAATCCCAGAGTTCGGGTGGCTGTCCGCGTGGATCCCAAGAACCATCGGCGTTACGCGGACTGAAGATCCGCTCTTTCGCGCGGATCGCTTGTTCGTCGCGCCGGATGCCCAAGAGAATGCCGCGATAACGTTCGCGCGCGATCAATGCGCGAAGCCCTGCGGTCTTGCGTGCCGCATGACGCGCGGCAGGCGGTAAGGTTTGGTCGACGCTGCTCTCGGGCGGGCAGAGTTCGTTTGCCACGGGAAGGTTCCACTGCGTAACCAGGCGGTCGCGGAACGCGTAGACCTCGTCGAACTCCATGCCCGTGTCGAGCAACACCACCGGAAACGGCACGTCTCCGAGGAAGGCCTTCCGGACCATCCACAGCAGCGCGGTCGAATCTTTGCCGATAGACCACAGCATCGCGAGCGGTGCGACGCACGAGAAGGCTTCGCGCAAGATGAAGATCGTGCGAGCTTCGAGCTCGTCGAGGTAGTCGAGCCGGGACATCCGTCCTAATTCTCGCGCTCGCCTTTGTAAGGTCCTCGTTTGTTAAAGCAAGTGCACAATGACTTTGCGCTTGCGGGTCTAACCTATCGGTGGCGTTATGTCACGGTATTTCGAGTTTTTCGGCCTTGAACGCGACCCGTTCTTGGATACGGCCGACCCGTTTTTCTATTGCGAGTTCGGCGCGTTGCGCAAGGCCAAGGAGCGGCTCTACGCGTCGGTCGATGCGTCGCGCGGCCTGACCGTGATCTTGGGCGACCCCGGTACCGGGAAGACGAGCCTGTCCGGCGCGCTCGAGCAGGAGCTCCTGGCCGACGATCGGGTCGTGCTTGCAAAGATCCTCGATCCCGCCTTTGCCACCGAGATCGAATTCCTCATCGCGATCGGCCGCGTGTTCGGCCTCGCGCTGCCACCGCGTTCGAGTGCTGCGCTCAAGAACGCGCTCAAAAACTTCTTCTTCGAGACGGCGATCCTCGAAAAGCGCAATCTGGTTCTTACCATCGATGAAGCGCAGAATCTCAGCGATGAGAACCTTGAAGCGCTACGGCTGCTGCTAAATTATCACGTGCCGCAGCGCAAGCTGCTCAACATCTTGCTCTTTGGGCAAAGCGAGCTGGCCGAGAGGATCCGCGCCAAGGGCAATCTCGAAGATCGCGTCGACGGTTGGATTCGGCTCGAGCGGCTTGACGCGGGGATGGCCTCGGCGGTGCTCGATTTCCGCCTCTCCAAGGCCGGCTTGCCGCCGGAACGGCAGCTCTTCACCCCCGACGCGCGTCGCCTCTTGATCGAAGCTACCGACGGCCTTCCGCGCCGTCTCACGATGCTTGCGCACGCCGCAATGCAAGAGGCGTCCGACCGGGCCAGCACACTCGTGAACGAAGACCACGTGCGCGCGGCAATGCTCCTGCGCGGGATCGCGCAGCGTGCCCCGACGGTGCCGGCACGAGCCGAGAACGGCGTCGTCGAAGCCGGCGTGCCGATCGAAGAGGCGCAGCCTTCACGGGGACTCTTGCGCCGCATCTTCGCGCGCCGCTCGTTGTCATGAACCGCGAACCCGATTTTGATTCGAGTGCCGACATGCGTCTGCTCGAGTTGCAGCGCACCTCGCTCGGCCTTGTAGCTCCCGAACGCCTTGCCTGGGAGTCGCGCTACGCGGTTGACTCCACGCCCGGCATCGACGTGACTTTGGATACGCCAACCGCGACCAGCGCGGTCCTCGCGGTAACCCTTACCGCGACACCACCGGCCGACGTGATCCCCGGCACCGTCATCACCTACGCCCTCAGCATCGTCAACGATGGCGCTGCGCCCGCCGCGGGCGTTGCGGCTGCCGTCCCGCTACCGGCCGGCGTCTCATACCGGCTCGGCTCGTTCCAGATCAATGGCAGGCCGGCCGACGACACGACGGCGGACCAGCTCTTCGGCAGTGGGCTCGAATTGGGGAGCATCGTCCCCGGAAGTCGCGCGACGCTGCTCTGGAAAGTCGGCGTTCGCATGGGGACCAAACCGCTGTTGGTGATTCCGCAGGCACGCGCACGCGATGGGGCGGTGATCGGCGGCGCGCCAGTCGTGGTCGAGCGCAAAGGCACGACGACGGCGTTCGCCGGCGAACTCGCCGCCGCCGACCGCGCGCTCTTCGAGCCAAAGCCGTTGATTCCGGTCGAGATCCCAGCCGACGAATTGCCGATCTACGAGCTCGACGCCGAGGAAGCAATCGTCTACGAAGCCGCCAATGCCGCGCTCTCCGATGCAGTTGCTCCCTTCGAGGCTCCAGCGCAGAGCGCTGTCGCACCTCAGGATGACAAGGTTCGGACCAGTCAGATCATCCCCGAACCAGAGTCGGAACCGGGACCCGTGCGCGAAGCCGTCGTGCTCTACGGCAGACTCGAGCGTCCGACACTCGCCTTCTTCGAACGCGTCTTCAACGGTTCGAAAGAGCCGACGATCTTACAGCACTGCATCTTTGCGAGCGCGCTCGCCTGCGCGGTTGACGCCGACGGCACCGACAACGTCGGCTTGCGCGCGCACCTCGGCGCACAGTCACAGATTCTGCACCGCGTGTCGCTGCACGAGAAGCTCGGCAAGAAAGAACCGATCGGCGAGTACGCCGGCCAATTGCTCGCCACACTAGAGACGATTGCGCCCGCACCGCTGCGCCCGGTCGCGGCATCAAACGCGGACCACTTGGTTCTCGCCAACGAGCTCCACGAGCCGGCACTTGCCGTGGTGCGCAAAATCTCCGACGAGCGGGCCCGCTGGGACTTCATCAAAGCGCGTCAGCTGACGCTCGCCTTACAAGCGCAGCGCGTCGTGCACGACGACGATGCTCGTGCCGCCGCAATCGACAACGCGCTACGCGCGTATGCGCAACACGCGATGACCGTGTTGCAAAAACTGTTCGTGCGACTGCGTATCGATCGCACGACCGGCGTGCTCTTTCAGACGGACCCATCACTTGATAATGCCGCACGCGCGCTGCTCGCTGCGTGCGCCGCCGCAACGCCGAATTGAAACTGCTTTTAGGAATCCCTAGCGCCGGCTCGCCGTCGGCACCCTTCCTCGACAGCCTCGTGAAGATCGAACTGCCGGCGAATCTCGAGCATTGGGAACGCGCGATCGTCACCGGCAATTACATTCCCGCGCAGCGCGATCTCATCGTGGAGAAGGCGATCGACGCGGGTGCCGACATCCTGGTGATGTGCGACGACGACATGGTCCTTCCGCCCGACGCGATCGCGTCGCTGTGTGCCGTGCTCGAGGCCAATCCGGCCGCCGGGCTTACCGGCGCACTCTACTATTCGCGCGACGGGTTTCGGCCGATGGCCGTCGATCAATGGAACGAAGAGGACACACGTACGGCGCTCATCCCAGCGTTCGATCGCGATCCAGTTGCTGTCGATGGCGTCGGCTTCGGATGTGTCGCGTTGCGCGTTGCGGCGTTGCGCGAAATGATGCCGCCGTACTTTACCGCTCACGTCTTTATCGAACGCGCGCTCGGTCGCGTGCGCATCTGCAACGAGGACTATCTCTTCTGCGCGCGCTTGCGGCGCGCCGGCTGGGGCGTGCTCCTTGTCCCGAGCGTTCGTTGCGGCCACTACGACCGGCAGTCAAAGACCGTCGTGCCCGCGACGCTCGAAGCGCCCGAGATTACCTCACGCACGCGCATGGCGGTGCTCGTCGACGGACGACTCGCCTTGATTGATGCCGCCGAAAGCCAGGGCGGTACATCCGAGGTGCACGTCCGTGCAGACCTCGAGTACGTCGTTGTACCTTAGCGAATATCGTTGAGGAGCGCGGCTGTCTTCGGACGCCGTCCGGCGACGGCGCGCGCGTAGACTTTCCAGCGCGAGATCAACTTTAATCGGCCGCCCGACTCGTCGTGAAAGCGCTGCAGCCGCTTGAGCTGCCATTCACGATACTCGAGCACGCGGCGCACGCGCATCGAAATCTCTTTATCGAATTCGGGCGTACGTTCGGGCTGCGCGGCTTCCCACGCGTTCATCACAACATGACGCACGCGGCTCATGTCGGAGAGCAGTACTTCGAAGCCTTGCCAATCCCGGCGATCGATCATCGGACCAAGCTCGCGACACTGCACTTCGAGCTCGGCTACGCCGGTACGCACGTCCTCGAGCGCGGTACTAACCAACGGCCGCGAACGTCGACGTCAAGCCGTCGCCTCCGGCGAGTCCCGGTTGCGCGCGCTTCTGCGCCTTGAATTGCGTCACCGCAACGTTCCAGGTGTCGCGGTATTCACGCGCATATCCGAGAATGCGTTCGACCCGTGTCGGATCCTTGCGCATGTTCGCCATCACGAGCTCACGGTGCCAGAACCCGTAGACGCGCAGGAGATTCTCTGAAAGCTCGCCGCCGATCTCCATGTTGAGCGAACTCATCAGCACGGTGCAGGCGCGCTGCGCGCGCAGCAGCGCTTTGTGAATGCCCTCGATGTCGTCGCGCTCGTTCAGCAGTTTCTCGTGCGCTTGCTTTGCGGCAATGATGAGCACGTCGAAAATCTTGACGATGAGGTCCTCGGGCGCCGCAGTGAGGATCGACGTCTCAAGGTAGGTCTGCTGCTCGTTGTTCTTACGCATCGCCATGTTAACCGCCAGTACCCGAGCCCGACGTGGTCGTCGAGAAGCCGAAGACTGCGGCGAGTTCTTGCTGTTCGGCTTGCAGACCGGCGATAGCCGTTTCACTCGCGACGAAGCCGGTACGCAGCGCATTGGCTTGCTGATTGGCCTCGTCGGTGATCTGCGCGATCTGCTGCTGCAGGTTGGTGATCGTGTCGGTGTTCCCGTTCTCATCGTTTTGGATGAGCGCGACCGCCGGCGGGGTTCCTACCGGTCCGGCATTGAGCAACGTCGGCGCGCCGGTGATGCTCGTCAAATACGTGCCGAGTTGGGTTGTCAGGCTCTGCGCACCGACCAGGAGGTTCTGTACGGCGTTTGGATTGCTCGCGTACGATTTTAAGAACGCATCGACGTTGAGCGGTGCGAGCGTGCCGTCGGTACCGTCGACCGTCGACTGTTGCACCGGTGACGAACCGGTGCCCTGCTGCTCGATACTGGTCGCGGAGACCGTTGAAAACGAGCTGACGAGCAAGATGCCCGCCTGCGCGAGTGAGTTATATGTCGGATTGTTGCCGAGGAATCCGCCGACGATATTTTCCAGCTCGGGAATAATCGACTCTACCGATGGGTCGCCCCACAGGACGCCGCCCGGAACGGATTGCGCCGTCGAGTTCGTTCCCGGCTGAATCGCCAGCACGATCGGCGGTGCCGTCGCCTGGTTGATCTCGTTCACAGCGGCATTGTACGTAGAGATGAACGCCTGTACGGTGGAAACCAGCAGCGTCGTGTTCTGCGTGACGTCGACCGTGAATGGCGACGTGGTGTTGCCGCTGATGTTCAGCGTCATTCCGGGGATCGCGTCGGTAACCGTGTTGGAGTTGTTGTAATACGTGCTCGACGACCCGTCGGGATTCTCGACCGTTATCGCAGACTGCTTACCAACCGTCGTCGTCGCGCCGCTCGCGGCAGTCAAGCCGGCGGCAGAAAGGAAGTTGCTCGTATCGCCCGACGCGCCGAGCACGATACTCTGCGGACCCGAATTGCCGTTGGTCAACTGGATCTGTCCGGTGACCGTATTGAACACCGCGGTAACGCCGGCGGTACTACTGTTGATTGCGTTGAGGATGTCACTGGTGTTCTCGTCGGCGGCTACGCTGATCTTCACGCCATTGATCGTGAACGTCCCCGCGGTTACCGGCGTCACGAAGCCGGCGTTGTCGCCGGAGTTGAAATCGGCGTCGGGATTGATTCCGCCGACGTTGGACGTGCCTTGGATGAATCCGCCGCCACCGACGGTGGTGAGCAGCTGCGCGTTGCTGAGCTGCAACACGCTCAGCAAGTTGCCTTGATCCAGATTGCTGCCCAGAGAGATCTGCTGACCGTCGCTCGACTCGAACTCAGCGACGCCGTTCACGAGGGTCGCAAGGAAGCCTGCATCCGCATGCGCGTCGACTTGGGTCGTAATGTTCTGCAGAATTTGCGTGAGCGACTGCGAGTCGACGTTGTACGAAATTTGCACCCCGTCGACCGTAACCGATCCGCTGCCGTTGTTGCCGTTTGAGGGCACGACCTTCGCATAGGAGTATGCGAGCGGAACCGTGTTCGAGGCTTGACCCGAGTAGGTACCCGACGTAATCAGGTCGGTTATCGAGTGGCCCGCGCTCGTGCTCGAGAGTATCGACGTGTTCGTCGCGGCCTTCACGCTGTCGATCGTGTACAACCCCGGTGTCGCCGTGACGCCGGGTATTCCCGTTGCCGACAGCGCTGTCGGATCGCTCGACGTCGCCTGATAGCTCTGGAAGAGATTTGGGTTTGAAAGGTTCGCAAGGGCGTTCTGCACCGAGGACATGAGGTTGCTGATCTTGATCAGCTCGGCGTTCGCGTTATTGAGCGTCGCGATCTGTGCGTTGAGCTGCGTCGTCGGCGCAAGGCTGAGTTGCGTCAGCTTGTCGATGATCTCGTTGTAGTCGATGCCCGAAACAATGCCCGGGAAAGAGATCGGCGCGACGTTGGTCCCGTAGACGGTGCTGCCACTTGACACGGTTGATTAGGCTTTCTGATCGAGAGTGACGCCGTCGATTTGATCGAAGAACTCTGCGAGCCCAATCAACTCTTGCGGCGGGAACTGCGCGACTTCTTCACCGGTTTGCGGATTGGTGAAGACCGTCACGACCAATTTCAATTCGCTGACGTATTTGTAGGAAATAGCGAGCTGCGGTGTTTGGCCGGATGAACCTTGTGAAGTGACGTTATAGAGCTTTGCGACAACCGACGCGATCGTCGACGATTCGCCGGGCTGTTTCGGCGGTGGTGCACCTGAGGTGGCACCCGAAGAGACCGCCGGCGCCTGTGGCGCTGCAGCAACCTCCTGAGTTAAGGCAACTCCGTCACCAGGGCTGTTTGCAGCCGGGGCGACAGCCGGAACGTCCATGTTAATCCAATCCTTCTCCCGCTTCTTCAATAATCGACCCGGGACACCCGCGACATTAGGCCGACCGCTCTGTAAAGAAGCTGCTTAGCCGGCCTTGACTCCAGCTGCTTCCGCGTAGGCACCCAACACGGCCTGAAGTGAACGGAGCGGATCGCACAGCTGGACGGTCCGTTCGGCGATTTGATAGCCGATGGCAGGGGCACGCATCCAGGCCTGCCGCAGAACGGCCGTGGCGCTCTCCAGTGAGCCGGGGTCTGCGCCGCCCGTAAGCTCGGGCCAAAGCTCGCCCAGCTCGAGCGCGGCCGACATCGCCGGAACCGTGCCATGCGCCGCCGCCCGCACCAAGCGCACCGCACCATGACCGGCCCACGAGAGATCGGCAAAGATTCGTGCGCCCGCGTAAAGCGCCTCGAGCTGGCCGGGCGTAAGCGTGTCCTGAGGCAACCAGATCACCCGGTCCCCGCCGGCCTCCAGCAAGCCCTGATAATACTCCGCGTTTTCCACCGTACCGACGAGAACGCACGCCGCGCCGATTGCCGCTGCAGCGCGCATGGCGATCCATTGGTTCGCTCGAGGCTCCACCGCCGCGTGGACAAGCACGTATTCATCGGCCCCGCAGAGCGCGCCGATCGGCTCGGGAGTTATCGGAGGGGCGGGCACGCATGGCACCAACCGCGACGGCCCGGAAAAACCGTAACGCGAGCGCGCCTGCACCTCTTCCGCATGGGTTGCAAAAACCGCCGAACGGCACTGCGCGAACATCTTTTGCAACAGCCGCTCGTCAAACGGCGGCTTCCCGCGCTCGGACTCCGCGTCGGTGAGAACGAGGCGCGCCGCAAGACCCTGTTCGATCGTCCGCTGTGTTGCTTCGTCGCGTATGCCCGAGAGCATCGTACGGACGGCGGCCGTTCCCCACAGCGACTCGTTACCAAAGTCATCGAGCATCGGCGTGGCGACGACCGGAATGTCGAGGCGTTTGGCTTCATCGAGGATGTATTCGAACTGCGCAACGTGGCGATGTCCGAAGAGATGGATCAAGTCGCATTCCTGCGCGCGAGCTGCCGATGCGGCAACCAAACGCGCATCGAATCCTTGCGCGCGCAACGCCTCGGCGAGTGCGCGTGCCTGGTCGACGTCCGCCTCCGGCGCGACGAGCCCATCGTCGCGAATCACGATCGCGATGCGGCCTTCCGAACCACCGATAACCGGCGCACTCGTCAAGCGGTTTGTGCGCAGAATCGGCTCACGTGCGCGCACCGAGAAATGCCGCACCGGGTCCGCATCGGCGGCATCGAACGAACATGCGAGCAGCGGAAAGACGGGCCGCGCGAACGACACCTCGGTAGCGCCTTCGGGCGGCGATTCGAGGGCAATCGACGCGCTCGCACCGTTCGACGCTGCCGCAGAGATCTCGACGTCGAACGTCGCATGCGGAATCGCGCCATAGATACCGATGCCATACCACGTCTGCGCGAGCGCGTTGCGCTGCGCCTCGCCGAGGTCGGCGTGCACGGTGTTCGCGATGCGCGCCAGTAATGAAGCACCGAGGGCTCCATCGGCCGAGGAAATTCCCACGCGCTTTCCTGCGGCGAAACGCTGCGCGTAGACGTAGGGCGCTACATCGGTCAATAGGTCATCGGCGAGGGTCGCGCAAAGGAATCGCGCGGCACGGGCCGCCGCAAACGTCTCGCGCGCCTGCACGTCGTCGGTGAAGAATCCGATGATTTCCTGATCGAGCGAGCCGAGCAGCGTCTGTGCGAGCAGCCACGGTTCGAGCAAGGCTTCCACACCGGCGACGGCTAGGTCATCGAGCGGAAGCCATGACGGCCAGATGAATGGACTCGCCTCGCGCACGTACACCATCGGCGGATCTATTTGCACGAACGGCACCAGCGCAAATTCACCATCGCGCGAAAAAACCAAATCGATCCAGCCCTCGCCCCATGGATAGAACGACGGCTGCAAACGCGCCGCTACCAAGTGCGCAGCGCCGACGACCCGCCCGAATCGCCCCTGTTCGATGAAGGGCGCGAATCGCGAAAGCAGTGCGTGCTGCCTCACCGCGCGACCTCTTTTAGGATACGGCGCAGCGCGCTCGGGCTACGGTCGCTCAGCGTGGTAATATCCACGAATCGCGTGTCGTCTGCGAGCGACGACCATTCCGTTTCGTCATCGTAGTCGGCGATATCGATGTCGGCGCACGCCTCCGGCGCGACGCCGGCCTTCTCCAAGATGCGCTCGACGCGCGACGCAATGGTGTGCGCATGGGGCTCGCCGAACGCACCGATCGAGAGTTGCACGCCGTCTCCGACTTTGAACGCGAGGGCAAACCTGCGCACAAACTGCGCTGCGGCATTCCAGTCGGCTTCGCTGCGGACCGCGATACCGAAGAGCGTTTTGGCACGCGCGAAACTCGCCGCCCGATCGATCGGCGCGACCACCGCCGCGTCGGCACCTTCCGGCTCGCGCGCAGCGGGAAACGGCACGTAATGTTGCGCGCGCACGAACCCGCGCGCGTGCACCTGCGCGCCGCGATAGCCCTGCACCGGCAAGGGTCCGCTCATGCCCCATTTCTTAGCGAATCTGGCCCAGTTTTCGTTCATGGTCGCCATGTAATCGACGTTGTTGGCGACAAACGAACGGCTTCCGAAATGGTGGATGAATACGTCGTCGCACACGTAGATCCAATAGCCCGCCGCCCGCACGCGCATGCAATAATCGTCGTCCTCGAAGTTACCGACTGCGTAGCGCTCGTCGAGCGCGCCGACCTGCTCGAGCACTTCGCGGCTGATGCACCAACAGAATCCGATGGCGCGATCGGTGATATAGCCCTTTTCCGCGAACTCGCGGCGGCGCTGGAGTGCGAATGCATTCATTTCCGATTCGTCGCGGTACTGAACGCTTGCCAACTGTTGATCGCCCGTGACCTTGTTACTGCGCGGCGCCGAAATGCCGAGCCCCGGCAAACGCCGGAATGCATCAACGAGGCCGTCGGCCCAACCCGGCGTTACGATAACGTCGTTGTTGAGCACGATGATGTAATCGCCGCGGGCCGCAGCGATGCCGTCGTTGTTCCCGCCGGCAAATCCGCGATTGGTTTTGTTATAGATGATGCGCACGTGCGGATCGTCGA
>JBAUEZ010000054.1:0-26422 GCA_049678885.1 Candidatus Aquilonibacter sp.
TTGCAATTTGTGCAGCACGACCATGAAGCCGAGGTGCAGATCGGGGCTCGTAGGATCGATGCCCAATTTGACCCGCAGCGGCCGGCCGAGTTTCAGGCGCGCGCGAAAGTCCTCGGCGGTTTCGACATGCTCGAAACCGTCGAGCAGGTACTCGGCGTCGGAAAAACTCGCGGCGGTCACGCAAGCTCTATTATCGTCACGCCGCCTGAGCCCTCGTCCTCGCGCCCGTATCGCAGGCTTTTCACCGCTGGATGCGTGCGAAGATACTCCTGCAGCCCACGCCCGAGCATGCCGGTGCCTTTGCCATGAATCAGCCGGAGGGGAGAATTTCCGGCGAGCGCCGCCGCATCGATCCAGCGCTCCACAAGCGGCTCCGCTTCGACGAAACGCTTGCCACGCACGTCGAGCTCGCCCATCGTGCGCGCAGCAGCATCCATCTTTGCGTCGCTACCCGTTGCCACCGTCGCCGGCCGTTTGCGCGCCGGCGCAGCGGCGCGGCGTTCGACGTCGCTCTTCTGCACAACCGTTTTCATCGCACCGATCGCGATGAGCACGGTATCGCCGTAATCTTCGACGACCGTGCCGTCCGTGTGAAGCGTGCGCACGTAGACGCGATCGTTGGGTTCGAGCGCGGTCTTTTCGGCGGGAGCCTGCAGCGGTTGCTCGGTCGCGCCGAGCTCGCGACGCAAGTCATCCGCGCTCTTTCCAAGTAGCGCGGCATGCGAGGCGGTCACGCGCGGACGATTCGCCTGCGCAGCCGCGGCGCGGCGTTGCAGTTCTGCCATGAACTCGCGCAAGCTCGCTTGCATGCGCTCTTCCGCGCGGTCGGCGAACGTGCGCCGTTCGTTTTCAAAGAGCGCGCGCTCGTGCGCGAGCGTACCGCGCTCGCGCTCCGCTGCCAATCGCTGCACCCGCAACGTGTCGCGCTCCGATTGCAACTCTGCCGTACGCAGCGAGAGTTCGGCAAGCGCCGACTCGTAATCGCGCTCGCGCGAATCGAGCAGTGCCTGGGCGCGTTCGATGACCTGGTCGGTAATGCCGAGCGAGCGCGCGAGCGGAAAAGCAAGCGACTGGCCCGGAAACCCCACGTCGAGTGCGAAGGTCGGAGCAAAGGTCTCCGGATCGAAGCGCACGCTGGCGTTTGCGACGCCAGGCGTTCCGCTGGCAAAAAGCTTCAATTCCGTCGCATGCGTCGTAACGACCCCGCGAGCATGGACTGCGAGTAAGCGCTCGAGCATCGCGATTGCAAGCGCGGCACCGGCACCAGGTTCCGTGCCACCGCCGATCTCGTCGACGAGCACGAGGGTGCGATCGTCGGCAACGTCGAGCATTTCGCGCAGGCGTGCCAGGTGCGCGGAGAAGGTCGATGCATTGAGCGCGATCGACTGCTCATCGCCGATGTCCGCGGTGACGTTCGTAAAGCGACCGATACGCGTGCCTAGCGACGCCGGCACGTGCATACCGCAATAGGTCATCGCGACGAACAGTCCGACCATCTTGAGTGCAACTGACTTACCACCCATGTTCGGGCCGCTGATCACAAGCAATCGTGTTCCGTGGTCGAGCGGAATCGTCTGCGGAACCGCACGCTCGCCCAAGAGGGGGTGGCGCCCGGCCTCGATGTGCACGATCGCCTCTTCGACCAGCTCCGGCTCGATCGCATCCATCGCGCGCGCAACGTTGGCTTTTGCAACGAGCAGATCGATCTGCGCGAGCATCTCGATATTGCGTTCGATCGCATCGGCAGCCGCGCCGACGCTGCGCGAAAGCTCTTCGAGGACACGCTGCACTTCGCGCTCCTCCTCTATGCGCAGCGTGCGCAGGCGATTGTTGTCATCGAGTGCGGCAAGCGGTTCGACGAAGAGCGTCTGTCCGGAGCCGCTCGTATCGTGCACGATGCCCGGAAACTCGCCGGAGAACTCGGCCTTGATCGGGACGACGAACCGGCCTTCGCGAATCGTAACGACGTTATCCTGAATTACGCGCGCATATTTGTCCGAGCGCAGAATGGCGCTCACGCGATCGCGCGCATCGTTTTGCGCTTGCGCGAGGCTGCGACGGATGCGTCCCAGCGCCGGCGAGGCGCGATCGAGCACGGCGCCGCGCTCGTCGATCGCATCGGTCAACGCGCGCTGCAAGTCGCGGAGGTTGGAGTAGGGGGCGGTGATCGCAGCGAGTGCCTCGTGCTTGACCTCACGCAGCGCGTTTGCGGCAGCAGCAGCGGCAGCGATCGCGTCACCAACCGCGCGCAGTTGCTCGGGCGCAAGCGTGCGGCCGACCGTGGCAGCTTCGGTCAACTCCTGCGTGTCGATCGCCCGCGATACGTGCAGGTCGCTGCCGGCGACGAGATCGCGCACCAGCGTCGTGCGCCCGATCTCGAGCCGCACAAGCGCAAACTCCACCACCGGTTCGAGTGCCGCTGCGTGCGTTTTCCCGCGTTGGGTGTGCGTGGCCGCGACGACTCGGTCGCGCACCGTCGCGAAGTCCAGCGCTATGAGCGTGCGCTCATCGGCCAGCATGCTAACTTTCTAGTTTTTGTTTCATCAGGCTGTTGACCAGTTGCGGGTCGGCTTTTCCCGCGCTAGCCTTCATCACCTGACCGACAAGGAAGCCCATCACGTTGGTTTTGCCCGCTTTATAGTCGCTGACGCTTTTTTCGTTTGCGGCAAGAACCTGATCGATAAACTTCTCGACCGCGGCAGGATCGCTCGTCTGCGCGAGGCCTTCGCGCTCGACGATTGCCTTCGGCGAGCCCTCGCCGTTCCACATCCGCATCACGAGGTCTTTGGCGATCTTCGAGTTGATCGTCTTGGTCTCGACCAGCACGATCAGCTCGGCGAGATGCTCGGGCGTCACCGCCGATTGGTATACCGGCGTACCGGTTTCATTTGCAAGGCGCGAAAGATCGCCGAGGACGAAATTCGTCGATTGCTTCGGGCTCTCGCTCGCCTCAACGACCGCATCGAAGTATGCCGCGAGTTGCGCGTTATCAACCAGTTGCGTCGCCTGCTTCGGATCGAGTCCGAGTTTGCTCGTGTAGCGCTCGAACCGGTGGATCGGTAGCTCCGGCAACGCTTCGCGCAAGCGCTCGACGAGGCCGCGCGCAACTTCGAGCGGCACGAGGTCGGGATCGGGGAAGTAGCGATAGTCGTGTGCCTGCTCTTTGCTGCGCATTGACACGGTAATACCGCGCAACTCGTCCCAGCCCCGCGTTTCTTGCACGATGCGCTCACCTTTTGTGAGCAGCTCGATCTGGCGGACGATCTCGCTCTCGATCGCGCGATGCACGGAACGGAACGAGTTCATGTTTTTGATCTCGGCCTTCGTGCCGAGCTTCTCGGATCCGACCGGGCGCACCGAGACGTTGGCATCGCAGCGCAGCGAGCCCTCTTCCATTTTAACGTCGCTCACGCCAAGCTGTAGCAGCGTACGGCGCAATGCCTCGAGATAGCCGACGGCTTCATCCGCACTGCGAAGCTCGGGCTCCGAAACGCACTCCATCAGCGGCACACCAGCGCGATTGAAGTCCACCAGCGAATAGGTGCTGCCGGCGATGCGGCCGTCGTCCGATCCAGCGTGGGTCGACTTGCCCGTATCTTCTTCTAAATGGATGCGCGTCAGTCGGCACTCCTTGATGGTGCCATCCTCGAGCCAGTACCGCACGACGCCGCCAATGGTAAGCGGCATATCGTACTGCGAGATCTGATAGTCCTTGGGCATGTCAGGATAAAAGTAGTTCTTGCGATCGAACTTCGAGAACGCGGGAATCTCTGCACCAAATGCGAGTCCTGCGCTGATCATGTGGTCGATCGCTTCTTTGTTCGCCACCGGTAGCGCGCCCGGCAATGCCAAGCAGATCGGGCAGACCTTCGTGTTGGGCTCGCCGCCGAACTCGTTGGCACAACCGCAGAACATCTTGCTCTTCGTCCGCAGCTCGACGTGGCACTCGATGCCGATGACCGCTTCCCAGTTTGAATGGCGCTCCGGCCCAGCCTCCGCGCCCCCCACTTCGTGGGGCCCCCGGGCCGCGCGCGCGCTCTTCGCTTCAGACATACAAACTCTCCCCGAGGGCGCGCTCAAAGAACATTATCTCGTCAGCCATGATGTGCCGGGACTCCGTCGATCAGAGGCTTGTATTTTTCTGCATGACGTGTGTGACGTTCAAACGCATGCGCAGCGGCGAGCAGCGGGCGCTCCCCAAAGAGTGGCGCGGACAACTGCAAACCCATCGGCATCGGACGATCGCCGCCGGGCGGCGTGACCCAGCCGCACGGCACCGAGAGCGCCGGCAGACCTGCAAGCGACATTGGAATCGTGTAGTAGTCCATCAAATACATACTGTATGGATCGCTCTTCGCATTGAACTGGAAGGCCGGCGAACTTGCAGCCGGGCAAGCGATCAGATCGCAGGATGCAAATGCGCGTTCGAAATCGCGGGCGATAAGCGTCCGCGCCTTTTGCGCGCGTACGTAGTACGCATCGTAATAGCCGCTCGAAAGCGCGTACGTCCCGATCAGGATGCGCCGTTTTACCTCTGGACCGAAGCCGGCCGCACGGGTACGCTCGTACATCTCGTTGACGTCGGCGCCGTCAACGCGCAACCCGTAGCGCACGCCATCAAAACGCGCAAGGTTGGACGAACACTCAGCCGGGGCAATCAAATAGTAGGTTGCAAGGCCATGATCCGCGGTGGGAAGCTCGACCTCGACCAGCGTCGCGCCAAGTGTCTCGAGATCGCGATAGGCCTGCGCATAGAGGGCATCGATCTCTGCGCCGAGCTTGTTCGTCGCAAACTGCTTGACGATACCGATGCGCAGACCGGAGAGATCCGATCGCAGGTGCGTCGCCGTCGTCTCGAGCGGGCGATCGATCGACGTCGAGTCCATCACATCATGGCCGCCCATTGCGTCGTAGGCGAGTGCAGCATCCTCGATGGTGCGCGTCAGCGGCCCGATCTGATCGAGACTCGAGGCGAAGGCGATTAAGCCGTAGCGCGAGACGCGCCCGTAGGTGGGCTTGAAGCCCACGAGATTGCAAAACGCGCCGGGCTCGCGAATCGAGCCGCCCGTGTCGCTCCCGGTCCCGATCGCCGCTTCGAAAGCGGCAACCGCGGCCGCCGATCCGCCGCTCGACCCACCCGGCACGCGCGAGAGATCGTACGGATTGCGCGTCACGCCGAGCGCTGAGTTTTCGCACGAGCTGCCCATCGCGAATTCATCCATGTTCGTCTTGCCGACCGGAACGCAGCCCGCTGCAAGCAGCCGCGCAACGGCGGTCGCCGTGTACGGCGCTTTCCAGTTCTCGAGAATCTTGCTGCCCGCGGTCGTGCGCGTGCCGGTCAGGCACATGTTGTCTTTGACGGCGAGCGGCACACCGGCCAGCGGCAGATGTTCGCCCGCGGCGATTCGTGCATCGACGTGCGCGGCAGCGGCACGCGCTTCGTCACGCAGCACGGTCAGGTACGCGCCAATTTGGCCATCGACCGCGTCGATATGGCCCAGAAAGGCATCGGTTACCTCGCGCGCGGAGAGCGTGCGCGCGTTGACTTCGCGCGCAATCTGCGCAGCACTGCGTTCGATCAATCGGTTGGACACGGGACGTTCCTTTATTCGGCGATGATCCGGGGCACGCGGAAGAATCCGCCTTGACGCTGCGGTGCTTGTTCGAGGACGACCTCGCGGTCCAAGCACGGGGTCACGACGTCTTCGCGCTCAACGTTGCGCGATTCCACCACCTGCGCGGTCGCCGCGACCGCCGCTGTGTCGAGCGTCGACAGCGTATCGACGTGCTCGAGCAAGTCGCTGAGTTGCGCGCCGAACCGTTCGACCTCGTCGTCGGTGAGCGCGATGCGCGCGAGCTTGGCTACGTAGCGGACGTCAATTTTCTCGGATGACAAAGTCGGGATACTCCGATTGGTTTTTCGCGAAGTCGTCGGCAGGCCAACTCGGGGCCTCTACGTCCTCGAATGCCGCAGCGACGGCCTGGGGTTCTTCGGCATCACGGTACAACGTCGCCAGCGTCTCCACGTGTCCCGTCTGCGGGAACATGTCGAACGGTTGCGCGATGCCGAGCCGGTATCCATTGGCGGCCAGGAACTTCAAATCCCGGGCCAGTGTTGCCGGATCGCAGGAAAGGTACCAAATGTACGGGGCCTTGGCCTGCGCGATCGCACCCAGCGTTACCTCGTCGCTACCCTTGCGGGGCGGATCCAGAAAAATGATGTCCGCCTGGCGCATTGCCTGCTGCGCCTCCGGCGTGCGCACGACCTCTTCGACGCGTCCCGAGCGAAAGCGCACCCAATTCTCCAGACCGTTGAGCGCGGCATTGCCTTGCGCTTCCGCAATCGCCTGGTCGTTTTCTTCTACGCCAAAAACCTGACAGCCGTGCCGCGTAAAAAATAGCGCGAAGGTTCCGGCGCCGCAGTAAAGATCGACGATACGCCGCGGGTGTTCCAGGCCCGACCGCATGAAGTCGAAGATGCGCGAGACGATCTCCACGTTGACCTGAAAAAACGAACCAGCCGAAACGCGATAGCGGACGCCATCGAGGACTTCTTCGATTTCGGAACGGCCGACCAGCGTGCGATGCCGCCGGCCCATGATCGCGTTCTCGCTACTCAGCTCGAAAGAGTTGGTCAGTCCGACTGCGCCGGGAAAGACACGCATCAACGATTCACTTGCACGCGCGACTTCGGGGGATTGGCGTTGGGTTGTGAGCGTGACCACCGATTCGCCGCTCGACCGGGCATTACGGGCGACCACGTGGCGCGTGACGCCAAGCGCTTCCGCGATCTCGGGCGCGCCGCGCGAGCGATTGAGACGACCGATGTAATCGCTCAGCTGCGGCGTCACGATCGGGCACGCATCGATCGGCACGAGATCGTGCGAGCGCTGTTGATAGAACCCGATCGTCGGCGTCCCGCCGCGCTGCTCGACGACGAGCGACATCTTGTTACGATAGGCGCGCGGATAGGTCATGCCGACCGCGTCGCGCACGGTCGCGTCGTGGAAGCCGCCGATGCGTACGAGTGCATTGCGCACTGTGTCGGTCTTCCAGGTAAGCTGTGCAGGGTAGCTCAAGTGTTGCAACTGGCAGCCGCCGCACGCGCCGAAGACCGGACAGAAGGGCGTTGTGCGAAAAGTCGAAGGCGCGAGGATCCGGATCAGCTCCCCGATCGCGTATTTCGGCTTGACGGCGGTGATGCGCACGCGCGCGCGTTCCTGCGGGAGCGGACCAAAACAAAAGACCACGATGCCGCCCGCGCGTCCCACGGCTTGTCCGTTTGCGAGGAGGTCGGAGAACGCAAGTTCGTACTCTGCGCCGACCGCGACGGGAGCGCTACGCGCTGTTTCGCTGTTCGTCAAGCGTCTTGAGCAAGTGATTGGCCTCGTCAATGAGCTGCTGAATACGCTCGCTCGTCGGATCGACGGGGCGACGGCTCATCATGACGCGCACGACGGTAAACGCGAGTGCGGCGCCGAGGCCCGCGACGCCGATCCACATCAGCGTGCGTGTCAGGTTCGCTTGGCGGTGCTCCTCGGATCGATCTTTGTCGGGTTGCAGGTCCATCGTTTTTCTAAGGTTCGCGTTGGTTAAAGGTGATCCCGCCAGGCGAGCGGGAAGCCCCCTCGCGCCCATGATCACGGAAGCCGACAACCAGCAAGAACCGAGCGACGACCGCGCCACCTTTGTGTGGTCGATGCTCGTTTCCGGCTTCATCAACTTGATGTTATGGATGGTCATTGCCTGGGGCGTGGCGCTGCGGATGCAAGCTATCCAGGTTGCGCAACAGCGTCCCGAAGAGACGTTCATGGTCGCTTCGTCGTCGATCCATATCGCGCAGCGCAGCCACCCGGTGCCGCAGCAAGACAAACCCTCGCCGCTCGATGCACGGAAGTCGCAGCAGCACCAGCCGAAAGCGGAGAAGCGCGAAGCCGCGACGCCGCAGCCGAGCGCAGCGCCCACCGAGCTTGCGCACATCGTGCCCAGCGCACCGCCGCAACCGAAATCCGCACCGAAGAAGCAGAATCAGGGGTCACTTGCCGAGCAATTGGCCCAGCAGCAGGTCGCCTTTCAGCACGAAGCCCAGCAGCTCAACTCGCACAGTGCACCGCTCTCTATCGCGACGATCGATCCCGCGCAGCGCGAGTCGGCAACCCGACAGTATCGCATGAACTTCTCGGGTAACCAGGAGCTCGCCGGAAAGGGCGAAGGCTTTCTGATTCCGCTGCAACGCTGGGTCGACAACGGCCTGCACTGCTATTACGGACAATACTATTGGCTCTATCCGACGGGTGGCACCGAGGTCGCGAACATCCCGTGGCCCTTCTGCTTCCCGCCCGGCAACGATCCGATCGCGCGCGGCATCCGGCAATTCCCGTTCCCGCTTCCGCCGCCCGGATATCAGTTGCCCGCTGGGACGTATCTCTATCCGATCGAGAAAGATGTGTACCAGGCGTGGCTCGCGCATCAAGATTGATCCCTTAGTGGAAGTTGTGCGCGCGCACGCCCTCGACGACGCCTTCGTCGTTGAACGCCCAAGCGGCGCGTGCGAGCAGATCGATCGTCCCTTGCTCCTTCTGTAAGACGCCCTCGATCACGAGCATGCTCGACGCGCGGATGACCCGGCGATACTTTTCGTAGACGTCCGGCCGCACGATCACGTTCACGAGTCCCGTCTCGTCCTCGATCGTCAGAAACACGAAACCTTTGGCCGTGCCCGGCCGTTGCCGCGTGATCACGAGTCCGCCGATGCGACAGACGAGATGATTGGGCATCTCAGCTAGACGCGCCGCAGCGAGCACGCGCTCCGCGTCGAGTTGCGCGCGGAAATGTGCGACCGCTTGCGCTTTCGTCGTCACGCCGGTCGACCAGAGATCGAACGCCGTCTCCGCCTTCGCGCTTAGCGCAGCAAAGCGCACCGTCGGCTCGTCGACGTCCATCAACTTGCCAAGCTCACCGCGCGCTTCGCGCTCGTCAAGCGCGCGCAGCGCCCACATCGCCTCGCGGCGCGATGCAAACCACGGCGCAAATGCGCCCGCAACCGCGAGGTTTTCGATCGCTTCTTTTTCGAGCCGCGTGCGTTGCGCAAAGGCGAGCAGATCCGCAAAAGGACCGTCACGCAGCGCGGCTTCGAGTCGCTCCTTTTGTGCGCTCCCTAGACCCCGCACGAGATGAAACCCTAAACGCAGCGCACCGTCGGCGTCGACGTGCGACCAGTATTCGCTTGCATTGACCTCGACCGGTTTCACCACGACGTCATGCCGGCGCGCGTCGTTGACCAGCACTTCGGTTGAATAGAAGCCCATAGGCTGCACGTTGAGGATCGCAGCCGCAAAGACCGCCGGGAAGTGACACTTCACGTACGCCGATGCATACGCGAGCAATGCAAAGCTCGCTGCGTGCGATTCCGGAAAGCCGTAGTCGGCGAAGCCTTCGAGCATGTGGAAGAGTTGCTCGGCGGCCGCGCGATCGATTCCGCTCGCCACCATGCCTTCGACCAAACGCGGAAAGATCTCGCGCATGCGTTCGTGCGAACGCTTATGGCCCATGGCGCGGCGCAACGTATCGGCCTCACCCGGCGTAAAGCCCGCCGCTTCGATCGCCATGCGCATCCCTTGCTCTTGAAAGAGCGGCACGCCCATCGTGCGTTCGAGCACCGGCTTTAACTTCGGATGGGGATAGGTCACGGGCTCGAGTCCCGCGCGCCGGCGCAAGAACGGATGCACCATCTGTCCTTGGATCGGCCCAGGCCGGATGATCGCGACCTGCATGACGATATCGTAGAAGCAGACCGGCTTCATACGCGGAAGCATCGACATCTGCGCGCGCGATTCGATCTGAAAGACGCCGATCGTGTCGGCCTTGGTGATCATCGCATACGTCGGCTTGTCATCCGGCGGGATAGTATGCAAAGCCAGCGACGTGCCGTAGCAGCGCTTGTGCAGGGTGAATGCTTCGCGCAGCAGTGCGAGCATGCCCAATCCGAGCAGATCGATCTTGATCAGGCCGAGCTCTTGCAGGTCGTCTTTGTCCCACTGAATGATCGTGCGGTCGCGCATTGTCGCCCACTCGACCGGCGCGACGCGAATCAGCGGATCGCGGGTGATCACCATGCCGCCGGAGTGAATGCCCATGTGGCGCGGGAAGCCATCGATGCGACGGCAGAACTCTTCCAAACGCGTTCTTCGAGGCTCGTCCTTCAACTCGCTCAGGACTCGCACCTCAGGATGACAGATCGTATCGAAAGATTCCGTTACATCGTATTCGGCGGCAAGCGCATCGACTTGGTCGAGCGTGAAGCCGAGCGCCTTGGCGATGTCGCGTAGCGCTGAACGCGTACGATAGCTGATGACCTCGGCCGCCATTGCCGCATTGCTGCGACCGTAACGTTCGTAGACGTACTGGATGATCTGCTCGCGGTCTTGGTGCGCGAAATCGATATCGATGTCGGGAATCTCGCGCCGCTCTTCGGACATGAAGCGCTCGAAGAGCAGATCCATGCCGACCGGATCGACCGCCGTGATTCCAAGCGCGTAGCAGACCGCGGAGTTGGCGGCCGAGCCGCGCCCCTGACAGAGCACGCCGAGACGGTCGGCGGCCTGCACGATATCCCACACAATAAGGAAGTAGCCGGCCAGATCCATCTTGGCAATGATGCCGAGTTCGTATTCGAGCTGGCGTTCCACGTTCGCGGCGAGCGGCGTGCCGTAGCGTCCTGCCGCGCCACGATAGGTGAGTTCGCGCAGATAGCTTTGCCGCGTGTACCCGTCGGGCACCGGGAAGAGCGGAAACTGCCCGACCTGGCGATCC
Source organism: Candidatus Aquilonibacter sp. (assembly GCA_049678885.1). Taxonomy (GTDB): domain Bacteria; phylum Vulcanimicrobiota; class Vulcanimicrobiia; order Vulcanimicrobiales; family Vulcanimicrobiaceae; genus Aquilonibacter. The sequence continues at coordinate 10,813 of JBAUEZ010000054.1, forward strand.
AGCCGGAAGCGGCAGCGCTGCGCAATTCCGATCGTCGCATCGAGGGCTTCGGGATAGGCGCTGAAGATTGCACGCATCGCAGCGGCAGATTTCAGATGATACTCGGCGTTCGGGCGCAGGCGGTTTTGCGCGCGTGCCATATCGAGCGTGACCGTCTCTTTGACGCACGCCATGATGTCGGCCAATTGCGCGTCCTCGCGCTGCGCATAGACCACACCGTTGGTTGCGACGTAAGCCACGCGCATCTCACGCGCCAGACGCACCAACTGCTCGTTGCGCTCGGCGTCGGCTGCGGTGAGATGCTGCTGGAGCTCGAGGTAGCAACGATCGCGAAAGTGCGCGCGCAACACGTCGATACGCGCTGGATCGGGGAGCCGCGAGAGCGCGATCAGTCCGTCGCTGCGGCCGTCGAGGTCCTCGAGTCCTAAGCGTGCGTCGCCCTTGCTGCCGCGCAACTGCGCGCGCGAGATCAGCTCGCAAAGATTGGCGTAGCCGTGCTCGTCTTCGATCAGCAATACGAGCCGCGTCCCGTCGTCGAGCGTCAACTCGCTACCGATGATTGCGTCGATCCCGGACTGACGCGCCGCAACAGCAAACCGTACCGCGCCATAAAGGCCGTCGCGGTCGGTGAGTGCAATCGCCGCAAGCTCGAGTTGCGCGGCGCGCTCGATCAACGTTTCGGGGTGGCTTGCCCCCTCGAGAAAGGTGAAGTTCGAATACGCGTGCAGCTCGGCGTAGGCTAGCTTCCCTATCTCCGGAGCCACGTACTGAGCATTCGCAAATCGAGCCGCTCCACGATCTGCGGACACTCGGTCGTGCAGCAATGCAATGCGCGCAGCCTTTCGTGCACGCGTGTGCGAGCGCGGCTGAATTCCGCGTCGATCGCGGGGCTCGACAAAAAGCGTTCGTGTTCGATACGCAAGTGTGCGAAGCGCCGGTGCAGCGTTCGTTCGTCGTCGGGCTCGCCGACGAAGGCGGCGCGCAGCCGGAGCAGTTGGCCGTATCGGAATCCAGTGCGCAGCTCGCGTATCCGCCGCATCGGATGTTCGGAATAACCGATCTTCACGCTTTCGCCGTCGAGCTCGAGCAGGTAGACAAAACCATAGTTGAAGCCGGCCAGCTCTTCGAGCGGTGAGAGCAGATGATTCGTTCGCGTGATCTCACCGCTGCGCAGCCACGCCGACGCAACGCGCTGAAACAACTCGCACTCCGCCTTTTCGACACTAATCATACGAGCCTCGTAGGTACCAGCGGTCGCCTTGGCGATAGATCCGGCAGATCTCGCCGGTATTGAGCTGCACGTCGTATTCATCGCGCGCAACCGGCGAAGCGAACCAGCCTTCTTCGATGCGCCATGGTCCGGTCACGTGCGCTACGGTGTGCTCGCCGACCGTTGCCGGCTCGCCGCGGTGCAAACGCACGTCGACCTCGGTAACGGTGAGCAAGCGCAGTTGCGGCACGAGCCTTGGCTTTGTCGCGGAGCGATCGGCCGCATCGCGCTTAGGCAGCGCGAAGGGTTCGTAACGAAAACGCTCTTCGAGCGGATGCGCGGCACGCGTCTGTGCGCGGCGCACCGGCTCGCCGAGCATCGCTTCCAGGCGCGCAAGCACCACCGCTACGTTCGCACGGTCGATCTCGTCGCCGGCGAGCAGCGGCACGGCTTCGCCACCCTCTTCTAAACCCATCGCGCGCAAGCGCAGTCCGCAGATCGGCGCGGTAAAACTCGCGCCTTCGAGTTTGGCGCGCAAGACGTCGAGCATCGCGCGCTCTTGCGAGGTCGCAGCGGCAAGCTGCACGTCGACACGCGCAGTATCCGCGTTCTCGAGTTCGATCTCGACTTGCAACGCGCTCGCGCGTTTGCCGCAACGCTCGAGATCGGCGCAGATCCGTCCGAGCAATACGCGCAACGCGAAGGTGACCGCCGCTTCGCTCTGCGCCGAACCTTCGCCGAGCATGGCAGCTTCGATCGTGATTGCATGTCCACGTGGCACGAACGGCGCGCGATCGATGCCGTGCGCGGCGTTGTGCCAGCGCGCCGCATCCGGGCCGAAGCGGCGCACGAACGGACCGTGCGGCAATGCGGCAAGCGCGCGAAGCGTCGTGATACCCAGCAGCTGCAAACGTTGCACGATATCCGCCTCGAGTTCCAGGACGTCGAGCGGCATCGGTCCGAGCGCCGCCGCTTCTTCACCCCGTGGGATCACGGTCCCGTCGCCGCTCCAAGCTGCGGCAAACGCGCAAAAACGATTCGGTCCTGCGCCGATGCACACACGCGGCTGCAGCGGCACGAGCAAGATCCGGATCATGCGGCTCCAGGCTACAAAATCGCCGTCCGCACCATGCATATCGAGAAAGGCCGTGCCGGCACGCGCATCTTCAATGAGCGGCGTCACCGCATCGAGTGCATCGAGCAGCTCTTGCCATGCAGCATCATGTAAAGCGTCGCTGGGAACGCGGATACAGACGATCATGCTACGTTACCCGAAGAGCTGATGGTTTTCAGCGACACCATATATCCTGACATTACAGGCCACTACTTCCTCATCCATTGACGACAAACGGAGTTAAAGAATTCCTGAGTTTGTGTTTGCGCAATTCGGTCTGCACTTCGAAGCCGTTAAAAACGCCCCAGAGTCCCCGTGTGCCCTTTATAACGACGCGACTAACGCGGCATGACAGTGCCAATGTTGCGACCGCGGAGAGCTCGACGCTCACCCGCGACGCTAGCACCACGAGCACCACCCCCGCTTTATGCGCGAGGCTTGCGAGACGAGTCCATACGGCGGCGCGTAGGGATGTGGTTGCCATCACCACGACCCGCGCCGTCCGCGAGCGCAAGAGCAGATCGACGGCTCGGGCAATGCGCAGCGGCGTGCTGGCGGGCACGATCAATAGCCGCTCGAGGCGCACGCCGGCCGCCTCGAGCCCCGGTGGATAGAGCTCGCCGTTGTCGATGATCGCCCCAAGGCCACGGTCGGTGGCTCGTGCGAGCAAGGCAGCGGCGACGCTCCGGCAGCCGGCACTCGCCACGCCCTCGAGCGTGACCAGCGCGCCGTACGGAATGCCCCCACCGAGCAGGCTATCGATCGCAGGGATAGCGGTTGGAAAGAGCCGCTCCCGGCCAGCGCACGGGGCTCCGGCCGCAGCATGGAAGCGGGCCTTGAGCTCCTGGAAATCGGCGCCTACCGGAGTCATGGGTCCCCATCCTAATCGAACATACGTTCGATAGTCAAGTCCCTTACCGTGGCGAACCTGGCCTGGATGCCTGACGAACGCATTGCGGAATGGGCCCTGGGACTCGTCAAGCACGACGTGCGCGCTTTTAAGCGGGCGCGAGCGCGGTTTTTGCGTCAGCCCAGCGCTAAGCGGCTGCATGACTTGCGCACCACTGCACGGCGTTTACGCTGCATCCACGAAGATCTTGAGGGCGCGGTTCCACCGTTTTCGCTCAAACGGCTGCGCCACGTGATCGAGTTGACCGGCAATGCGCGCGACGCCGCCGTCTTACGTGAGACGTTGCGCGATGCGCTCGATATGCGCGAACGGCGTGGTGCTCGTCACTTGTTGCGCGCATTGCGACGGCGCGAGCGCATCGCGCTCAAACACATCGCCGTCGCGCTCGAAGGGCTGCGCTCGTCGCAACCATGAAAGCTCGCAACATCGATCTCTCCGACGCCTGCGGTGTCGACGATGCAATGCGCCGCATCGCGATCGTCCGCTTTGCCGAAGTGCTCACGCTTGTCCCGGCGCTGCGACACGGACGCAGCAAGGATCTGCACAACCTGCGCATTGCCTGTAAGCGTTTGCGCTATGCGCTCGAACGCTTTACGCCGCGTGAGCCGTCGTTACTCGAAGCAGCGAGCCGCCTAAGTCAACTGCAAGATGCACTCGGCGATCTCCACGATCGCGATCTGCTCTTGACCGGTTTGCCGAAGGATCTCCATGTGACGGCGCAACGCGTGCGGATGCAGCGCGAAGACGCGCTTGCGCGCGCACGAGCGCTCTGGCGCGATGCATTCGCGCCGTACGGGCCGTTCGAAGGACTGATGCGGTTTACCGGACTCGGTTATGGCTTCGGGGACGGTGTCGCCGGCGCTTGACCCGGCACATGACCGCCGCAAGCTTCCGCGGCTCGTACGATCACCTGCGAAAGCGGCTGCTCGTCCTTTTTACTCTCGTCCTGCGTCCACTCGAGCCCCTCTTTGAGCTTGCCGATCTGGTTGTAGCCGACTTGCAGCCCGGGGATTTGCGTCGGATCGAACTCGTATTGATTCGGTTGCAGACCCGCCTGCAGCACGAGGTCGTCGAAGTTTGACGGAATCGACTGATTGACGTTCGTCTGCGTCGTACCGCCCTCGGTTCCCGAAGGCGGGGCCTGATTGATCCCAGGTTGCTGGTTCTGCCCCGGCGTCCCGTTTTGTCCGGTGATGGCGTGCATGTAGCCGAAGCCTTCGTGCTGCATCTCACCGAGCTGTTGCGTTTCGACAAAGCCGTTGATGATATCGAGCGAGGCTTGTTGCGTCGCGAGCGCTTTGAGCATCTTCGTCTTGAGATCGATCAGCTGTTTGTCGTCATCGCTGCGCGCAGTGGCCGGAAAGACGGTGGGATCCTCGAGCAGCTTCTGGATTGCAAGCGAATTCTGTACCAGCGGCGTCACGAGGTTGTTGAGACGGTAGACCGCCATGTCGCGACCGGAATCGCTACCCGCTGAACTCAGCTTGATGTAATCGGAAAAGAGCGGCGGGCTCTTGGCGATCGTCGCGTCGTTTTGGAGCATCAGCGCGACCGCCGGCCGGATCTTGGTCGCAAGCGCGCTGCACAGCGGGCGCGACATCGTGTGATAGATCTCAGGCAAGTTCGACGGCGTCGCGGTCGGCTCGGGTGACGGCGCGGTTGCAGCCGTGCCGGCAAGCACGACGGCCAGGAGCATCGCAGGGACGGGGATACGCATGGAACCCATTCTACGACATCAACGCAAGAGGAAGCCTGCCTATGACGCGCTGCCTGAGACGAAGGTCGCTTAAGTTGCTACGGCTTCAGCAACCTGCTCGAGGGCCTGCTTCTCTTCGCCCGAGATCACCATCGTGAGGTCGAGCATGATGATCAGACGCTCGTCCATCTTGCCGACGCCCTGGATGTACTCGGTGCCGACACCGGCGATCATCTCGGGCGCATCTTCGACGTTTTCAACCGGAATGTTGAGCACTTCGCTTACCGAATCGACGACGATGCCGACACGCTTGTTGCCGATCTCGGTGACGATGATACGTGTGCTCTTGGTCGAGGCGATGCGCTGCATGCCGAAGCGCGTGCGCAAGTCGATAATCGGGATCAGCTGACCGCGCAGGTTGATCACGCCTTCCATGAACTTCGGCGCACGAGGCACGTGCGTGATCTCGACGAGGCGGATGATCTCTTGCACTTGCGAGATGTCCACGCCGTACTCTTCGCTACCCAAACGGAACGAGACGAGTTGGATCACCTCGCCCGAGAACTGCTGCTTCTTTTCTTCCTTACCGTCTGCCATTGTGTGTCCTTACACTCCGGTGTACTCAGCGCGCGCGACTTTTCCACCCGCGTAGGCCTCGCTAACCAGCGAGTGCACGTCGATGATGAGTGAGATCGAGCCGTTGCCGAGAATCGTGGCGCCCGAGATACCCGCGATCCGCCCTACTACGTCGGAGAGCGGCTTGATGACGATTTCTTGCTCTCCCTCGAACTGATCCACCACGAGCCCGACTTGACGACCCTGCAAACCCACGATGACGATCATGACTTTGACCGGGTCGCGTTCGCCGCCTAACTCGAAGAACTCGGCGATGCGCAGCAGCGGTACGACTTGTCCGCGCAGCGTGATCACTTCGTTGCCGTGCACCGTCCGCACGTCGGGCATCTCCACGCGTTGCGACTCGATGACGGAATCAAGCGGAATCGAGTAGAGTTCTTCGCCGACCCGCACCAAGAGCGCCTGGATGATCGCGAGCGTAAGCGGTAATTTGATCGTAAAGCGGGTGCCCTGGCCCGGAACCGTATCGACGTCGAAGACGCCCTTGAGCCGCGAGATGTTGCGCTTGACGACGTCCATGCCGACGCCGCGCCCGGATACGTCGGAGACGACGTCGGCCGTCGAGAAGCCCGGCGTGAAAATGAGCTCGATGACCTCGCGGTCGCTCAGCCGGTCGTCGGCCGAGATCAACCCTTGCTTGATGCCGCGTGCGCGCACTTTTTCGAGGTTGATGCCGCCACCATCGTCGGACACTTCAATGATGATCTGGTTGCCTTCGTGATATGCGTTGAGCGAGATCGTGCCCACGCGATTCTTGCCCAGGCTCTCGCGTTCGTCGGGGGCTTCGATGCCGTGATCGACGTTGTTGCGCAACAAGTGCATAAGCGGCTCGCCGACTTCGTCGACGATCGTCTTATCGAGATCGGTCTCGGCGCCGGAGATCACCAGCTGCACTTCTTTGCCGCGCGCCTTCGCAACGTCGCGCACGAGTCGCGGGAAGCGATCGAAGACCTGGCCGATCGGGACCATGCGCACCTTCATGATCGACTCTTGAATCTCGTTGGTCGTGCGCGCGAGCAGCGCCGCCGAATCGGCAAGATCTTTGGCGAGCGGCGCCACGATACCCGACGACGCCCCGACCTTGTTGACCTTGTCGCTCATCAGGCGCTCGAGCGTATTCGCGATGTCGGAGATACGCGTGCGGTTGATGACCAACTCGCCGACGAGGTTGAGCAGCGAATCCAGCCGCTCGATGTCGACGCGAATCGTCTGGTGAATCGACGAGCGTTTCTGCTCGGCGTTTGGTGACGTGCCGGCGGCCGGAGCAGCAGCAACTGCAGGCGCTGCGGGTGCAGCCGCAGCCTTCGGTGCTTCGACTTTTGGCGGCGGCGGAGCAGCAGCGAGGGGGTCTTCGAACGCGGGCACGGCTTGCACTTCGATCGGCGGCGGTGCAGCCGCCGCAGCATCTTTCTGCGCTTGCGCTTCAGCTAAGAGCCGCTGCACTTCGGCTTCAAATGCCTCAGCGTCCGACGGACTGGCCTGCGACTGTTCCGCGGCGTGCGCCGCATCAAACGATTGTTCCTGACCGGCGCGGCCTTCGATGACCTGCGCGGTCTGCTCGTAGATCGACGTGAACTTATCGAGCTTGCCGATGTACTCTTCGACACCGTGGGGCGAGGGTTTGTCGCTAATTGCCGCTTCGACGAGTTCGGTCAGCAGATCGCGACCGGAGAAGAGAATGTCGACGACGCTCTCGGAGAGCGGCATGCGATCCTTGCGCAGCAGGTCGCACAAGTTTTCGAGCTTGTGCGCGAGCCCCTGGATGTCGGTGAACCCCAGCATGCCGGCGCTGCCCTTGACGGTGTGCAGCGCGCGAAAGAGCGAGGCGATGATCTCCGGATCGGTTTCACCGGTTTGGACGAACTCTTCGAGCTTGAGCAGATCCGCATCGATCTGCTGCAGCAACTCTTCAGCCTCGTCGCGGAAATACGATATGAACTCTTCGCGATTAAAGAGTTCGTCAGACATGGATTACTCCACGCCGAAGACGGAGAGCAGCGGCCCTAACGATCCCGTCTCGGGTATCAGAATGAACTGACCTGCGACTTCTTTCTCTTTGTCGAGGAAGCTCGACTCGATGAGGAAGACATCCTGATCGGGCAGGATCGACATGAGCGTGCGAAACGCGGCTTGCACGGTGCCGTACGACAGGGTCGGCACCGACGGCAACAAGTTCGAACCCGTAAGTTGAATGATCGCCGTCAAATATGAGCCGGCGATGATGTTGCCGAGCTCTTTAAGCGTCGAGTCGGCGATCGAATCGAAGATTTGAATGTCGCCAATCACGCGGTGCAAGAACTGGCTCACGAAGTCCAGGGCCTGCTCGCGATCGAAGAGCACGACCATCTGCCCCGGCGCTTCACCGCGCACGTACATGTGCAGTGCAGCGACCGTCCGGTTCTCGTGGCCGACGCGCGAAGCGAGGTCGCGGAACTTGATGACGTCGATGCGCGGCTCGGAGAGATTGATCTTCGTGTTGAGCAACTGCGAGAGCGCGGTCGCCGCGTGGCCGGCACCGATGTTGCCGACTTCTTTCAGTGCATCCTTTTGAAGATCGTTGAGTTGCATACCGCCACCGCTCATGACAGCACCTTCTGAATCGTTTCAAGAATCTTGGGTGGCTGGAACGGTTTGGTGATAAAAGACTTCGCGCCGGCTTGAATCGCCTCGACCACGAGGGCCTGTTGGCCCATCGACGTGCACATGATGATCTTCGCGTTGGGATCGGATGCGACGATTTGCTTGACCGCGGTGATGCCATCCATCTCGGGCATGACCATGTCCATCGTCACAAGGTCGGGCTGAAGCTGTTTGTACTTCTCTACCGCCTCGACCCCGTTCTGGGCTTCCCCGACGACCTCAAAGCCGTTCTTGGAAAGGATCCCCTTGATCATCATCCGCATGACGACGGCATCGTCGACGATGAGGACTCTCTTGCTCATCCACTGCTCCCAAGACGAAGTGCAAAAAACTGCCCTTATCCTTAGAACTCAATCGGCCAAAGGGTATAGGTTCTTTATAGAAGGGTCAAGCCAATCCCCGGCTGCGCAGATCGGACTGCCGCCGGTTGATGAACTCGATGATCGCCTGATCTTCCTCGGGCCGCAAACCGTGAAAACGCAGCCCGTGAGAGAACTTCCCCGAAGTCTTGATCTTCTCATGGCGCATGACTTCGCCCAAAAGTACCATTGGCGGCAACTCGGGCTTGAGCTTCATCCGGACCTCAACGATCGCGTGGGGCCGAAGCTCCCGGTCAACAATCAGCGAACACCCGCCGCGACTGATGTCCCGGATCGTCGCCTTGGCGAATTCTCCCGTGCCGACGCTTCCAGGCGCGAAGCGCCACTCGCCGGTCACGATCGCGTCGAGGCGCACGCTCTGGCGCTTCTGCGACCCGCTGGCCGCCGCGATAAGGCTCAGCCGTTTCGGGGGGTCAAATTGGGTGCTGTTGGCGTTTACCGCCGCGATCTTCGTCTCCATCCGAAAGCGGCCCGCGGATGCGTTGTAGATGAGGATCGCGGTCTCGCCGACCCTCCCAAGGGCATCGCGTGTAACGACCCCTTTTGCGCCGACTGATTCGACCGTTACCGAACGCGCCGGCCGCCCACCGACGACCACGTCGACGAAAGAATGGAGCTGTGGCAATTTGTTTAGTGAAACCGCACCCCCACGGCTTCCGAAAATCGACTTGAACATCAACTTCTAGCTTCTGGCTTCTGCCGGTTCTTCGGTCGCGCTGATCTGTCCGATCGATTCGACCTTGAGGCCCGGCGCAATCTCCGAGTACGACAAGACCACCAATTGCGGCGCCGCACGTTCGGTAAGTCGCTTGAGCGCCAAACGCACGGACGGCGAGCTCAAAACAATCGGTTGCAAACCGGCGTTTTGTGCCACCGCGATCTGCCGCGTCAATGACGCGTAGATCCTCCCTACAGTATTCGGATCGAGCAGGGCAAAGGCATCCTCCCCGCGGCGTACAGCTTCTGACAAGAGCGATTCCAGGCGCGGATCGACCGTGATTACTGAGAGTAAGCCGTTCTCAGCGTATTCCGCGGAGATGTGGCGCGCCAGTGCGGCACGGACCTTTTCGGTGAGGAAGTCGATGTCTTTGCTGACACGGGCGGCATCGGCGAGCGTTTCGAGGATCATCACGAGGTTACGAATCGGGATGCGTTCGCGCAGCAGGTTCTGGAGTACGCGTTGGACTTCGCCGACGGTGAGCAGACCCGGAACGAGTTCATCGACGACGACCGGATAGTGCGACTTGATGTTGTCCAGTAGCGCGGAAGTCTCTTGACGGCCGAGCAGATCGGGTGAGTGCGCCTTGATCAACTCGGTGAGATGCGTGGCGATCACGCTTGTCGGGTCGATCACTGTATAGCCGGCCATTTCGGCTTCGCTGCGCGCGTTTTCGGCAATCCACAGCGCCGGTAACCCGAAAGCCGGTTCGGTCGTCGGGATGCCGTCGATCGGCGCGGTAGCCGTGCCCGGATTCATCGCGAGCAGACGGCTCACCATGACTTCGGCTTGCGCAACCTCGAGACCGTAGATTTTGACCAGGTAGCTGTTCGGACGCAACTGCAAGTTGTCGCGCACGCGAATCGGCGGTACGGCGATACCGAGATCGCGGGCAGCGTGGCGGCGAATCAACGTGATGCGTTCGAGCAGATCGCCGCCTTGATTGACGTCCACGAGCGGAATCAAGCCGAAGCCGATCTCGAGCTCCATCGGATCGTAGGAGAGCAGCGGGACGACGCTCTCGGCACCGGTCTTCGCCGGCGTTGTGCCCGGCGCGCCGGGAGCGCCGGCTTTACCGGCGGCCACTTTGCGCTCTGCCGCTGCTTCGGCGGCGCCTTCGCGACGCACGAAATAGATGAAGAAAAGACCGGCCGAGATTGAGAGCAGCAGCCATCGATCGAGACCGGCGAGACCGAAGAGGCCGGTAATAATTGCGGTAATGAGCAGTGCACGCGGCTGCGACGTGAGCTGCTTGACGATATCGCTGCCGAAGTCCGTTTCGGCCGCGGCACGCGTGACGATAATACCGGTCGCGGTTGAAATCAAGAGCGCCGGCACCTGGGTGACGATGCCTTCGCCGACAGTGAGCAGCGTAAACTTCTGCAGCGACTCGATCACCGTGAGGTGCTGCTGTGCGACGCCGACGATGAAGCCACCGACGGTGTTGATTGCAACGATAATCACGGCGGCGATTGCGTCGCCGCGCACGAACTTGCTTGCGCCGTCCATTGCGCCGTAGAAGTCGGCGGCGCGCTGGATGTCTCTGCGGCGCTGGCGCGCCTCGGCTTCAGTAATGAGTCCGGCGTTGAGATCAGCGTCGATCGCGAGCTGCTTGCCGGGCATCGCGTCCAACGTGAAGCGTGCTGCGACTTCAGCGACACGCCCCGCGCCGTTGGTGATGACCACGAACTGAATGATGATCAAGATGAGGAAGATCACGAAACCGACGGCGTAGTTTCCGCCGACCACGATCTGCCCGAAGAAATCGATGACGTGCCCTGCATATCCATGCAGCAGAATCGCGCGCGTGGCGGTGATGTTCAGCGCAAGCCGAAACAGCGTGACGATCAAGAGCATCGTCGGGAAGGCGGAGAACGCCAAAGCATTCTCCGTATAAAGCGATGTCGCGATGATGACGAGGGCAACCGTAATATTGAGCGCCAGCAGTACGTCGAGCAGCTCCGGCGGGATCGGGACGATCATAAGCACGACGAGCGAGACCGCGGCACCCGCGACCAAAACCGGCGTGAAGCTCGCGAGCTGCTGGATCGGCGTCTGCCGGCCGGCCGGCACTTGTGTTGCCATTAGGCGATAATCTTTCGCTTGAGCTTGTAGATGAACGCAATCACCTGCGCTACCGCGGCATAAAGGTTCGGTGGAATCGGTTGGTCGAGTTCGACTTTTTCGTAGAGTGTGCGCGCGAGCGGCGGATTCTCCATGATCGGCACGCCTGCTTCACGCGCAATGTCGCGAATTCGCTTGGCGATCAGATCGGCGCCTTTGGCGGTCACGACCGGCGCGTCCATCTTGATCTCGTCCCATTCGAGCGCCACGGCGTAGTGGGTTGGGTTGGTGACCACGACCGTCGCACGCGGGACGGCGTGCATCATGCGACGTCGCGCGAATTCGCGTTGGCGCCGTTTGAGCGCCGCCTTGGCTTCCGGGTTTCCTTCAGATTGCCGCCACTCGTCCTTGACCTCTTGTTTGGTCATCTTGAGGTTTTGTTCGAGTTGCCAACGCTCGTAGGCGTAATCAAGGAGGCCGATGACGACCAGGAAGAGCCCGAACTTCCACGCGATGCTGAAGATCACATTGAAGGTGAGACCGATGACGTCGGCGGGACTCGTTTGACCGACTTGCGCGAAGAGTCCGATGTTGCCGGAGATCGTCATGTAGATGATGATCACGACCGCAGAGAGTTTGAGCAGCTGCTTGCTGAGATTCACTACGATGCGCTTTGAGAAAACGTTCTTGAAACCGTTGATCGGATTGAGTCGCGAGAAATTCCACTTGAACGGAACCGTCGTCAACACGAAGCCGAATTGCAAAAGGTTTGCGCCGATGCCGGCGATGATGGCGATTGCGAATGTAATCAAGACGACCCACGCGACACCGCCCGAGGCCTGCATGAACAACAACGATACCGAGTGGAACGTCGCGTCGTGATGCTCGGCGATACGCGAGAAATACGCGGTAGCAGTACCCTGCAGCCCGTTCATCATCTGCATAAAAAGGGCGTGCAAAACCAAGACGACCGCAAGAAAGATCACGGCACCAGCCAGGTCCGTACTACGAGGGACCTGACCGCGTTCGCGAGCTTCTTGGCGGCGCTTCGGTGTGGCCTTTTCGGTTTGTTCCGGTTTAGCCATCGCTATCGGTCGCGAGCATGCTCATAGTTGTTTTCGGCGCGGCTTCACGCATCCTGAGGACGGTTCCATTGGGCCACGCTCAAGCGCTCATCCTGAGCTTGGAACCTTCAGCCACATCCTGTGGGCTTGCTTGGGTATCGCGAGCGGGAACGTTGTCCTAGCCTGCCAATAAGGGAGGCTGACCGAAAACGATCACCCGTAGGAGAATACCTTGAAACATACGCTGGTCTTGGCCGGCGCGGTGCTTGCCGCGTTGGTGCTAGGCGGCTGCGGCCACACAAACCCCGTCACGAGCGGATCGCCAAGTCCGGCCCCTGCCCTCACGCCCGCCGTAAGCAGCGAGTACACGATCCCGACCGCCAACGCGCAACCTGCGGGAATCACCACGACCTCAACCGCGCTCTTCTTTACTGAGAAAGCGGCGGATAAGATCGGCGTGCTCAGTACCAGCGCAACGATCACCGAGTATCCCCTGCCCGTCGCCAACTCCCAACCGCTCAGCATCACCCTGGGCCAAGATGGCAACATCTGGCTCACCGAATTCGCCGGCGGCCGCATCGCGGAGTTCGGGCTGTCCAACGCCGGGTTCACCGAGTGCACCCTCCCGCTCCAGACCAGCGCTACCCCCACACCCTACGGCATCGCAGCCGGCCCCGACGGCAACCTGTGGGTGACCGATCCGGCCAGCAACGGCATCTGGCGCGTGGCACCGGGGTGCGGCAGCTTCGGGTTCTACCCCTTGGCGACGGCGAACGCCGCGCCGCAGAACATCACGGTCGGAGCGAACGGCGCCCTGTGGTTCACCGAGTACAACGCCGATAAGATCGGCGAAATCTTTACCAGCGCGGCGGCCGGCACGATGCCCACCGAGTTCAAGGTCACCACCGGCGCGGGCCTCGGGGCCATTACCTCGGGATCCGATAACGCGATCTGGTTCACCGAGACCAAGAGTGACAAACTCGGTCGCATGCTCACAACCGGTCAACTCGCATCGGAGACGGCGCTCACCGGCGTCGGCCAACCCTACGGGCTCGTCAACGCGCCCGACGGGAACTTCTACATCGCCGATCAGACGAAGAGCAACATCGTGCAGTTCAACCCGTCGAACGGCACGATCGAGTTATTTCCGACGAAGACCGCAAACGCAGGACCGTTTTGGTTGACGATCGGCCCCGATAGCCAAGTCTACTTCACGGAACAAACCGCGGATAAGATAGGGCAGCTAATTATTTAGCGCGTTCATGAATGCGTTGATGTCGCGCAGCACCGCGTCGGTATTCGACTCGTAGACGAAGTGATCGGCGCAGGGTATGACGATAACTTTTGCATGCGGTAGTCCGCGTCGAAAGCCGTCGATCTGCTTTGTGTCTCTCGCGTCGTTCTTTTTTGCCGCTGCTTTGGCCGCCGGAGTTTTGGCCATGCAATCGTCGTCGTGCGGATTCGCGAAGATTGCGAGGATCGGCACGTCGATCGGTCCTTTGAAATCGCGCTTCCCGCCGAGCACGGCTTTACCTATCGGCGGAATCGGCGGACTTCCCGGCGGCCGGCTCATATTCGGCTGCGGCACACCGGCATCGAAAGCATACCAATATCCCGCATCGAGATAGATCAAGCCCGCGACCTTCTGCGGATAGCGCGTCCCGATATCGCTCAGTTCTTCGCCGCCGATCGAGTGGCCGATCAGCACCGGCTTCTCGATAGCGAGCGCGTTCATCACCGCGAGGACGTCGTCGCCGAGACGATCGGTGGAATAATTCGCAACCGTCGGAGCCGGTTTGCTCGAGTTGCCGAAACCGCGACGCGTCATCGAGTAAACGTGGTAGTGCGCGCGAAGAGCGGGAACGATCTTGAAAAAGTCGTGCCCCGTGTTCCCAAGCCCGGCGAGCAACAGCACCGGGCGGCCGGAGCCGCCCCAGTCAAGCGTTTCAACCTTCACGCCGGGCTCGACCGCAACCATCGCCACTTTTGGCTCGAGCACGGTCCACGAAGCGTGCGCGACGCGATGATAGTTCATCGTGAATTTCAGTGGCGGTCCTTGCGTTGTGCTCCATATTCCATCTATCGTCGTGCCGTTAGCGCCAAGTGTCGCGCGATAGATGCGATGATAGTCAAGCCACGGGTCCGTATTCATGTCGAACGCCATGGTAACGTTCGCTCCGTCGACCTTCACGTTTTTTGTAACGATCGGCACGTCGGTTTCGTCGAGGCTATGGATCGCGACGTCGTAGACGCCGGTATGTTTCGTAATGACCATGATCCGCCGGATGTGCCCCGTTGGGCCATCCATCGTACCCTCCCACGTCCCGACGATGTCGGAGGGCGCCGATACGGCGAGCAATATGACGGCGAGCAATGCGGTGATGTAACGCATGTTAGGGGGGCTTTAGCCCTCGCATCACCGCGTCCATTTGACCCGAGACGTCTTGGAAGATCTCCGGCCCGACGATTGCCAGCAGGGGGAGCGCGATGATCATCATCGTGAAGCCGACTGTGACTTGAAGCGGCAAGCCGACCACGAAGACGTTCATCTGCGGCGCCACGCGGGCCATGAACGCGAGGGCTACGTTGGTCAGGAACAGCGCCACCACGACCGGCGCGGCGATCTTGAACACGATCAAGAACGACTGCCCGAAGAACAACGCGAGATTCCCGGCGACGCTCGGGTCAAGGTTGATATACGGCAGCGGAACGAGATTGAACGACCCGGCTATTCCTTGGAGCAAAAAATAGTGAGAGTTCGTTACGAGAAAGATCAGTGTTGCTATCGCAAGCTGAAACTCGCCGATGATCGTAATGTTTTGCTGCGTTTGCGGATTGAGGACGTTCGCGATCGCGAAACCGACTTGCAAGTCGATCAACTCGCCGGCGAATTGAATGCCGGTGAAGACCAGCGATGCCACAAAACCGACGACAACCCCGAGCAGCACTTGCGCAGATGCGCCGATGATCAATTCGAAAGCCCCGCCCGTAAGGTGCGGCACCGGTATCACCCGAAAGACGAGAAACGCTATTAGTGCGCCAAGTCCGAGGCGCACCTGATGCGGAAGCTGCGCCGACGAGAACACGGGAAACAGATAGAGCATCGACGTGACGCGCAAGAAGATCAGTAAGAAGGTCTCAAACTGCGCCGCCGTCAGGCCGAAGAGATGCATTAAGC
>JBAUEZ010000055.1:0-14040 GCA_049678885.1 Candidatus Aquilonibacter sp.
GCTCTTGCCGCCGCGCAAGAAGCGGTGAACGTCTGCCTCGCTAAAGGCTGGGATGTCACTGCGACCGTCGTCGACGTCGACGGCATTCCGAAAGTCGTCCTGCGCGGCGACCACAGCACGATCCACACGCGCGATACGGCCTACCGCAAGGCATACACAATCGTCACGATGGGCCCGATCTTTAACTACAACAACACCGGTCAGTTTGTCGAATTGGTGCAACACAGCCGCAACGGCCCCGTGCTCGCGACCATGCCAAACGTCACGGCGCTTTCAGGTGGCGTTGCGATCAAGGCGCACGGCGAAATCGTGGCCGGGCTCGGTGTCGGTGGCTCACCTGGCGATACGCGGGACGAGATCTGCGCTGAAGCCGGCGTCGCAAAGATCCAGAATCTGCTACCGCGCTAAGCGGTAGCAGATTCTTAAGCGCAGCGCCCCTAAGCCTTCGTAAAGTAGTCGATGAGTAGCTTCGGCACGATGAGGCCTAAGGTCATCGCCAAAATTACCATGCCGGCGGTCACTCTGTCGCCGATCGTAGCGCGCATCAGCTCCACGGCAGCCACGGAAAGCTAAAAGCGCCGGTCGAAACGGCTCGTATCGTCGGCAGCCATATTTCGGGTAGTGCGAGGGCGAAAAACGTCGCGCGCTCCTCGGTGCCTAAACCAAGCGCTTCCGCGAGACGCGCTAGCAGCTTCGTCGAGGGTCGCTCTCCGGCGCCACTCTCGAGCCTGCGATACCAGTTGCGGCTGACACCTACGGCTTCGGCCATCTCTTCCTGGGTCACGCGCCGGCCGCGTCGAATCGGTAGCCTCTTGTTTGCTCCGAGCCTGACCGCGTCCGGGGGAATACGCTGGCGCATCAATTTCAGAAAGGCGCCGAGCGCTGGTTGAGCTTCGTCTTGGGTAACTAACATTCGGTCCATAAAAATGAGTCTATGGAAAGAAGTCGTGCACGAACCACCTACTCACAGTTCCTCGAACGGCAGGCGTTCCAACAGCCATCATTTAAGGGAGCCAACTTGCAGTCGCGCGCACACACGTCGCCAAGCCGAGTTGAATTGCAAACGTTCCTGAGCGCTTGTCGGGCGCGTGTACAGCCGAGCGATGTCGGTCTCCCAACCTCGAGCAGGCGCCGGGTTCCCGGACTGCGGCGCGAGGAAGTCGCGGAGCTGGTCGGCGTTTCCGCCAAATGGTACGCCGCTTTCGAAACGGGGAGGTCCGATCGGCACTTCTCGGCCGAATTCGTCCACCGCGTGGCCGAGGCGTTGCGTCTCGATAGCCGCGATCGCGTGTGGCTCTTTCGTCTTGCGTTGCCCGAGGCTGCCGCCGTTGCGGAACACTTTGAGTCCGAGCTCTCGAGTGCGGAGGATTCGGTCGTGGATGCTCGTGCTGCCACAGGCCGAGCGATGGCGTCAGCCGTCTATCGCAGTCTGATGGCGCAGGAAAGGTTACGGGAAGTACAGGCCGCCGCAGGTCGCGCGGTCGCTTCGGCGGTGTACAACCAGCTCGTCGCGCAGGAGTCGCAACGGGCCGCACAAGCCGCAGTCGGCCGCGCGCTCGCCTCGGAGATTTGCCGCAAACTCATGGAGCGTCGATCCGCTTGACGGCAGAAGAATGCAAACTCGTGCAGGCTAGTTTCGCGCAAGTCGATCCGGTATCGAACAGGGTCGCTCAATCATTCTACCGTCGGTTGTTTGAGCTCGATCCGTCGCTCATGCCGCTCTTCAAGGCCGACATCGCGCTGCAATGCGTCAAGTTCATGGAGAAGCTGGCTATCGCGGTGAAGGGCCTCGATGACCTCGATACGATCGCTCCATTCGTTCGCGAGCTGGGTCTTCGCCATGTCGCATACGGCGTGAAGACGGAGGACTATGACGTCGTCGCGGAAGCTCTGCTCTGGGCGTTGGAAGAGGAGCTTGGACCGGTGTTCCAACGGGATTTGAAGTCCGCTTGGTGTGCTGCCTACTGGACAATCTCTAACATAATGATCGAGGCTGCCGGAACGCCAGTCGATTAATTGTGTGCTAACGCCTGCGACCGGTGGATCAGCGCCGAAACGAACCAACTCGCGATGAACAGCCCGATGATCGCGCAGCCGAGCACACCCAAGTCTCCATTCATTGCATCAACTACCGACCAGAAGGTGCCGCTGAGCTTCAAGTGGTTCGCGAGGAGATTTAGCGTCTCAATGCCGCCGACGAAGAGTGCCGCGAAGATCGAAATCAGCGTCACGATCATGTTGTAGAAAAGCTTGCGATCGGGCCGCACAAAAGCCCACCCGTAAGCACCCAGCATCAGAATGCCATCGGTGGTATCGAGCAGCGACATGCCCGCCGTGAAGAGCAGCTGGCTGGGACTCTTCCCAGCTCTTCGCCGCTTCAACGGCTCGGAAGAACTGTAATTTCGCGTCATCCTCCAAACCCTTGGAAGACGCGCCATTTCCTGTCACCCTGAGCGTAGCGCCGCAGGCGCGAAGTCGAAGGACGATGGAGAAAATATGACTGAGCATGACTACGACCGTGGCCGGTTTCTACGCGATGCCGGACTGACGCTCGCTGCCTCACAGCTCCTCGCGGCAGCAGTACCCGCGATCACACCGGGCTCCCATACCTCATTCGCATCGATCAAACACATCAACGCCGGGCTCTTAAATATCGGCTATGCCGAGCTTGGTCCCGCCAACGGAAAGCCCGTGCTTTTGCTGCACGGCTGGCCCTATGACATTCACAGCTTCGCCGACGTGGCGTCGCTGCTCGCGGCCCAAGGCTACCGCGTCATTGTACCGTTTATGCGCGGCTTCGGCTCGACGACATTCCTTTCCACCTCGACCTTTCGCAATTGTCAGCAATCGGTCTGCGCGGTCGACGTGACAGCGCTGATGGATGCGCTTAAAATCAAGCGCGCCATCCTCGCCGCGTTCGATCTCGGCGCGCGATCGGCGGACATTGTCGCCGCACTCTGGCCCGAGCGCTGCAAGGGGCTCGTGTCGGTCAGCGGCTATCTGATCGGCTACCCCGCGCACAATAGCTTGCCGACGCCGCCACAATTCGAGCACGCCTTCTGGTACCAATACTATTTTGCGACGAAAACTGGCCTCGAAGGCTACACGAAATATCTCGACGATTTCAACAAGTACATCTGGCAGCTCTCGTCGCCGAAATGGAACTTCTCGGACGCGACCTATGCGCGCACCGCAGCCGCGTTTAACAACCCGGACCACGTCGCGATCATTATTCACAATTACCGCTGGCGGCTCGGCCTCGCAAATGGTGAAGCAAAATACGACGGCCTGGAAAAGCAGCTTGCCGCGCTTCCAACCATCGCCGTGCCGACCATCACGATGGAAGGCGACGCAAACGGAGCCGCGCACGCGCCGCCGGCAGCATATCGCGCGCGGTTCACCGGCAAATACGATCAGCGCACGCTTACCGGCGGCATCGGTCACAATCTGCCCCAAGAAGCCCCGCAGCAATTCGCACAAGCCGTCGTGGACGTCGACGGGTTCGCACCTTGAATCGACTCTCCGTCACTGTATTTGGATCCGGAGGCCCGTTCGCGAACCCGCGCCGGGCCTCCAGCGGTTATCTCGTCTCGGTCGACAAGGTGCCGCGCATACTGGTCGACGCCGGCGGCGGTATCTACGAGCGTATCGGCATGAGCGAATTCAACCTTGCGACGCTCGAACAGATATTGCTTACGCACATGCACATCGATCACTCGAGCGATCTGCCCGCGGTCATCATGGATCTCTACATGCGCGACCGGCAACGGCCGATCGCGCTCGCCGGGCCGGCCGGCAACGATCAACCCGGGGCTGCGGAGTTCATCGAGCTGCTCTTTGGATCGAGCGGCGCGTGGCGCTATATGAATACGTTCGACGGATTTGGCGTTCAAGTTCGCGAGACACCGAGCGCTACATCGGATCCATCAATCCACGGGATCCCCGTGAACGACACGCTCGCCGCTCTCGACATAACGATAGGCGCCGTCGGCGTACCGCACGGCATCATGCCCTCGGTCGCGTTTCGCATCGACTGCGGCGACGAATCGATCGTGTTTTCGGGCGACATCTCGGCGTCGACCGACGCGATCGTCGCACTCGCTAAGGACTGCTCGCTGCTGGTCCACGATTTCGCGCTCCCCGAGGGCGACGTTCCAAACGGCGACCTGCACGCCAAGCCTTCGGCCGTCGGACGCACCGCGCAACGCAGCGGCGCGAAGATGTTGCTGCTCTCACACTTCATGCCGCTGATCGAAGACGTGTTGCCCGCGTCGGTCGAGATCGTTCGGCGCGAATATGCCGGACCGATCGTCCTAGCTAACGACTTGCAGACCTACGAGTTGCCGTAGCGCGCTATTTGTCTCGGCCCACTTCGATCATATTGCAGTCAGGATCGCTCTAGCAGCGGAATTCGAATTTGTGATCTTTCGGCTCGGTGATGAATTCCGCGCCGCAGCTTCGCCATAGCTTGTAGCACGCTTGAATGGAATCGCCGGCTTGTCGTCGGGTGGACCGCCCCCGACCCAGCGAGGCAAGCTCCTCGAAATTAGTCTCGCGCTGCCCTGAAATCCGTAGTTTGGTCTCACCGTTAATGGCAAAGTTCGGAAGAGTCAGTATCATCTGGCGTTGAAACGTGAGCACGGGTTGGTCTCATCTTGCGCGGAAACCGACACGGAGGTCCGATGGCGCGACCGGGGGAGATCAGTCTCTCACACCATGGCGTGCTCTTTCTCGACGAACTTCCGGAGTTTGGACGCGGCGCAATCGAAGTGATGCGTCAACCGCTGGAGGAAGGCACGGTGACGATCGCGCGCGCGGCGGGGACCTTTACGTATCCCGCGCGTTTTCAGCTGGTCGCCTCGATGAATCCCTGTCCGTGCGGATATCGCGGCTTGCGCGGCGCGGAGTGCCGCTGCGATGACGCGAGCGTAGCGAAGTACATCGGCAAGCTCTCCGGACCACTGCTCGACCGGATCGATTTGCAGATCGAGATCGCGCGGGTGCCGTTTGACGATATGGTGCGACGCGACGGTGCTGAGCGTTCGCCCGCGATCCGTGAACGCGTCGTAGCCGCACGTGCGATTGCTCGCGAACGTTTTGCCGGAACGCCGGTCGGCGCGAATGCCGAGATTCCACCGAGTCAGATGCGCACGTATTGTCCGCTCGACGATGCGGCGATGCGCATCTTAGCCAACGCAAGTGCCAAACGGCAATTCTCGGCGCGCGCGCTCGACCGCATCGCGCGTGTCGCCCGCACCATCGCCGACCTTGCGGACGCACCAAACATTTGCGCCGAACACATCGCCGAGGCGATTCAATATCGCAGCCTCGAGCGGCTCGACGGCCGAGCCGCTTGAGTCCTTATTCTACGGATGTTGATTTGTCTGCACCGTAAATGTGCATAGATGACTGCGACCGCTGCATCAAGACAGAAACGAACCAACTCACGACAAAGAGGCCGACGATCGCGCAGCCAAGCGTTCCTAGGTTCCCGTTCAGCGTGCCAATAGCTGACCAGAAGCGTCCATTAAGCTTTAGGTGGTTTCCGAATAGGTCCAGCGCCTCGATACTGCCGACGATGATCGCCGCAATGATGGAAACCAACGTGACGATCGCGTTGTAGACTATTTTGCGATCGGGGCGCACGAACGCCCACCCGTAAGCTCCGAAGTAGATGACCAGGACTATCTCACGAAACAACCACGGCGGCCGACCCAATAAGACCTGCAGCGCGGCGTACAACCGTGATCTTAGGACGCGCCATGCGAGCGAAATCGCGAAGACTGCGCCAAAGACAAGCAGGGCGATCATGGCAACGACAATTGGTGTAAACGCGAACGAGAGAGCGAAGGCAGTAAGCGCGAACGAGGCGTACGGCAACGGGTGACGCCAATAGAACGCCGACGGTGTCGCCTGAATACCTATTAACATGCCTACGTAAACGACGAACGTCGTAACCCAGATCCAGTGCGGCGCTGGCATGCGAGTCGCGACGATTTCCCACGATATGGGAATGAGTGCAAAGACGTGATACGCCGAAAGTAGCGTCGCTTGAACGAAATCACCCGGTAGCCCCATGTATGCGTTGTAGCCGTCTTCGAAGGCCGCCACTACGAGGTAGACGAGGCCGCTGAGCACACCGAGGGCAACAGCGGAATCTCACGACAACGGTGCTGGTCTCGTGTCGGGCGCAGCCGTGTCCGGACGGTCGCGCTTTTTCATCATGATCCTTCCACCAGCTTAAAAGCTGGGTTGCATGGAACGCGCTTCCATCGTATCAGTCCTTCAATGACGTTGCGCTCTGCGTCGCTCAAAGTCTTTTTGGTGACAATGCACTATACAGGCGACCCATTGCTGGCCAATGCCGATTCAGCGAACATGTGCACGTGGCCCATTTGACCCATCACAACCACGGGTACCGTGGCCAAGCGTGCCCGATGCGCTAACGTCCGCATCTGCAGCCATCTTGCAACGCAAAAAGGGATCTTTGCCTGTCTTGCTTTCCTGGACCACTTGCTCTAGGGTTAGCGATACGGTCCTCCGTTTACTGACGCAGGTGACAAATGAGTGGTGTGCTCAACGACGCGTTTGTGATGCGGTTTCGCGCCTTCACTTCAAACAGGCGCCGCGTGTTTCTCGCGATGTTCTTTCCGCGTCCCAAAATCCGCAGAACTCACTAGGTATCTTATCGCGCCTCAGACTGTGCGTGCTATTCGCGCCGTGAAAGGCGTTAAACAATGCAGGCTAGCGACATTCAAAATCTCTTACAACAGAATTTCGGGAGCAAACCGGGCTATGATGCCGGGACTGCTCAACAAGTCGCCACAGCGCTCGCCGGCGCGGCGGCTACCGTTTCTCAGGTGGCGGGCGCTCCGGCGAAGGCACCAACGCCAAAGCAACAGCAATGTTACGCGACCTGTCAGCAGATTCGCGACGCGGCGCTCGCCGCAGCTGCCCTCAAGGGTTGGCCGCTCGGCATCCCCTTAGCAGCAGCAGCGGTCGCTGCATTCAATGCCTGCCGGCATAACTGCGACCAGAGCCCGTAACGAACATGAATGTGCCATGGCGGCGCGTCTTTTCAATTCTCGGCGCTGTGATTGTTCTCGCCGTCATCTGCCGGTTTGCTGCAATTCCCGCAACAGCACCGGGCAGTGTCGCTGCTTCGGCGGGATCCGCCGTCGCGCAAAATCCTTCTGTGCAGGCCGCGCTCGCTGCCTCTCCTCGCTGGGCTTGGTTCGGGGTTCTCGCGGTAGCAATACTCTGGATAATCTCAGGCCTTTTTGCCGACGCGTGGAACCCGCTTGCTCTAGCCATGGGCGTGGACAATCGGCTGAGCACGTCAAAGTTTCAGGCACTTCTCTGGACGGCAACGGTCGGCTTCGTATACGTCATGATCTACGCGGATCGCGTCTTCGTGTATGGTCTTGTTAGCGCGATAACGGCGATTCCAGAAAACGTATTGATCGCGCTCGGAATAAGTGCAACATCAGCAGTAGCCGCAAAGGCGATCACGACCTCTCAAGTTGCGGCGAATCCCGGATCGAAAACGCCGAACCCGACCCCCTCATATGAGGTCAGCAATCTGGTCACGAACGACGGAGCTCCCACGCCGAGCCTTACGAAGGTCCAATATCTCTTCTGGACGATCGTAGCGATTATCGTCTATCTGGTGACGGCATTCCACGGTCTCGGTGCTGCTGCGAATTGCCAGGCCGACAAGTGTTCGCTACCGGACATTGATACGATTCTGATGCTTTTCATGGGCCTTGGAAGCGCAACCTACGCCGGTGTAAAGCTCACGAACGGATCACCTCTCGCCTCAAACCCAGCGACGACGAGCTCAGGAGCAGTTGCGGCAGCACAGCCAATTCCGGGATCGCTTCCGGTTTCCGCGCCGGCTCCACCTGCCACCCCTACCCCGACTCCCGCGCCAAACGCAACAACTCCCCCGACTGTTCCATCGCTCGGGTCGGCGACCGCGATAACAAACGCAGATGGCTCACAAACAGTCACGTTGGTCGGCGTCGGGCTCGGAACGTCGGGGGCGGTGCTGATGAACGGGACTGCTACAACCCCGGACGACTTAACGTGGATGAACACGGTGGTAACGTTCACGATGCCGACAAAACCGGGCGGCGGTCAATGGTCCAGCGCCGATGGTGTCTCATTCGCACTCTCAGTGACTGGAAGCACGCTGGGGCCGGTTCCGTGTACATGTTAACCGTGGGAACCTCGCAGCCGTCAACGGGGAGGCGCGATGTCTAATTTCATAACCGTTCCGATTAGTGCGAATGGCGTCATATTCGATGGCTCGATGAATGATGTGATCGCAGAAGCCATGCTCGAGATTCCATTTGGCTTTGAGGATGTGTATCTCTACTCACATGGCTGGTCTACCGATGCGTACGTCGCGATGGATGAATATAACCAGTTCTCCGTTGACCTTTCAAAGCGCATTCTCATTGCCAGCAACGGGAACAACCCGTGCTTAGTCAAGCCTCCGCAGTCGCACCTTGGCATCGGTATCCACTGGCCGTCAGAGGTTACCGAGGATCCCACGAGCCCGCTGAACGCTTTGCAGCTTTTCTCCTTTTACAGCATGGGGCAGCGGGCAGAGACGGTTGGCAAAAACGCGGTCTACGCCATGCTGCGCCTGATACTTGAAAGCCGGAAAGGGTCACAGAGGCCTCTGCGCTTCTTTCTGCTTGGACACAGCTTCGGCGGACGCGTAGTGTGTGCCGCGCTCAATGATCTACAGGTCGATATAGCAAATAGAACGATCGGTATGCCCACCGGACCCGTCACGTTTCGAGTCGTCCTGCTCGAAGCGGCATTCGATAATGACAACCTCGAGCCGACCGACATCTATGGGAAAGTTTGTGACATAGCTGGCATACGTGTTCTTATGACCATTTCACAACTCGATAAGGCTCTTGGCGAGTGGTATCCTGCGGCCAGCAAGCTCCAGAACCTTTTTCACAAGGACCTCGTAAAACAGGCACTCGGCTTTGCCGGCCCCACTCCCGCCACGATCGGCGCGTTTCACGGCGCTGGTAAGACAAGCATCGTCCCAGGATTTCTTGCCAACGGCATAACGCAGTTAACATCCCGGCTCATCGTAGCAGACTTAACTCCTGTCCATCAGGCGCGCGTCGATGCGCATCTTTACAACGGTGGGTTCAGTGGCTCACATTCAGATATCAATTTCGAGGAGGTATATCAAATGATTATGGGTTTTCTCTTCGCCTAACCGCATTGATGTCACGACGGTTTGGTTGGAACGAAACGGCGGCGTGGACGCTTGTGGACCATCTCAAAAGCACGGAGTGAGAGGGACACGAGTGCAAGACGGACACACAACAAAGAATTTGTCCCTACGTTACCGCCCTAAATGTTCACGTGAGGATCCCTCGCGGTACGGCGAAACCGGTAGCCCACGTTGCTTGCGCGCCTTCATCCAAACATGTAACGGTCGAAATTCCACCGGACCCTCAGCGGACCGTACTACCAGCCCTGTTGCGAGGCAATCCACTGAGCCGCCTGCGACCGCGTCATTGCGCCACTGGGCCAGTTCAAATCTTGACCAAGATTTGCATTGACGGCCGTTTTCGATGCGTCGTCGAATAAGTCGTTGGGCCGAAAGTCCATCGAGAGCGTCTCACCACTCATAATGCCGGCGATTCCTACGAGATGAGCGGCCACGAACCAGGGGTCGCCGAAATGCACGTCCGTCCACCAGAACAGCGGTATCCCGCGCGCTAGCAACTCCTTCTGATAGTCGCGGAGCTTGGTAGCGTCCGCGGCAACGGTAGATGGCGTGATGTTTCTTGCAATGGCATACGCCGCTAGCGCGCCAGCTGCCTCGCCGACGTTCCATTCTACGGGATGCAAGCGATAGGCACCGTTCGTGATGTGTGTCGTGCCGATGTTCTTACACGCAGCCACCAGGTTTTTGATGCGAATCGGAATGAGCGCTCGTAACGGTATCTCGAACGGCTTAATCGGGATCCATTGCTGGCTCATTCCAACCGCATCGAGGGCATGGATGTCGAGCGCGCCGTAGTCACCAATTCCGCAGGAGTCATGATAGTTCTTCGCGCGCGGGCCGGGGTTGTGGGCTGCGTCCACATCCTGCTGCACGATCCGGTATTGAGCCTTGAGACGGCGCGATTCGCGGATGTAGGGTTGTGCCGAGGTTCCGTCAGGCGTGGCGAATTGATCCGGCCGAACCTTTAGATTGGGGTAGCCGGTTCCGTTGCCGTCATCGCGCGCCACTTCCGTCTGCAACCAGTACACGTATCCCAGTGATGCTTGGCGGGCGGCTTCAATGATCTGAGCGTCGCGCGCCGCGTCACCGGATGGAATCGTCGCTCCCTGGTAATCGTTGGCTCCCATGTTCAGCATGCTCAAGTCGCACGAGAACGCCGGATCAGTAAAGTTTGACGCCTGAATGTATCGGCGATATCCCCACATGTCTATCGGTTGAGCAAACATCTTCTTGATGTAGCCGTCCAAGATAGTGTACTTCTGCTGAGCCTTGAGTGCATCATAATCAGCAGGTTTTGCGATCGTATGGTTCTCATTGTCGGGCCGGCGCTCGAGCGCGACTACCATGGTGATCGGTTGGATCCATTCCGGATGTACTGCGTCGGGGGCGTTCGGTTCCTGGGTGTCATTCTTGGCCTCAGCGCCGAGCGAGTAATCAACGTTCGCGACGACCAAGAGATCGCCGAGATCAGTCGCATCGAGGAAGTATTTTCCTACGAATGTGGTGGCATTGCCGTTGGTATCGACGGTTTCAATGCTCTGTATAGAATCACCGTCGAGTGTAGCATTGGTGACACGTGTGCCGAGGCGGACGTGAACGTCCGGCAAAGCTTGTAGCTGCTCAAGAAGAACTTGATGGGCGACGCGTGGTTCGGTCGAAAAGCCCGGATAGTCACCGCCCGGATTGAAGGTCGGCTGCGCAGCACCGGTTGGAGACAAACGATAGTTGTTGCGGTAGAAGGCGCGCACGCTATGCTGGAAGTTTCGATATGCCGCGGTGCTGCCAACGGTGGGCGTGTATTGTGTTTCGTCGGGCTTTGTGACGCCCTGCGATGAATATTGGCCACCGAGCCAAGTGCTCGACTCAACGAGGCAGAGGGATGCACCTCCGTTTGCCGCCGCAAGAGCGGCTGCGCATCCGCCGAAGCTTCCGCCGACCACGATCACGTCATAATTCAGATTCATGCTTGGCTCCCTATATTTGCATTAGGAAGGGAGTGGGATTCGGGGCTGCGCTGCGTAGGTGAATGGCAACGTGTTTCCCGTCGACGCATTCTACCACGGGCTAGGCCACGCGATGCAAAATATCCCAGCCTTTTGGCGTTCCGTCACTACACGTACTCAACCGCGCCCAATTTTGTGAGCTGAGTGAACGCTCATGCCGGACTGCCCGAAGTTCGCACGCGAACTAGGGCCGGTAGGAAGCAGTCCAGAACGCTTCCTTGCGCAAGGCATCCTTACGTGAGAAAGGATACATGATGGTCAAACTCACGCGCCAGGCGATCCAAGAGGTCAGCCTCGGCATCCAGTGTGCGAACGAGCACCGACCATAGCGTCGGGTCCTCGGCGCGCCCTCCCCGCGAGGTGTTGCGCGAGATCGCTGTGTCGCTCGATGCGTCGTCGCCGTTGTCGGACCGAGACATTGAGATCTTAAAACACGAGTACGATCAGAACGCAACTCTCGCTCGCGACACCGAGGCGAATCGCTCGACCGTCATGACGTTCGTAGTGACGGTCGTAGCCGCCGTTGTCTATGCGCTCGCTGCCGTCAAGTTCGATCCGCACTACTGGAGGTTCCCATCCTCATTTCCGTTGTCGGGGCATACACGGCAATACTGACCAATGTCTACCACGAGCGATGGGAGTACTCTGCGATGTTGGCTCGCGGCTATCGTTTGAGAATCGCCGCCGGAGCGCCTAATGCGCGCATCGAAGAGATTCGCATCGCCGCCAAGGCCGCACACCGCGAAGAATTCAAGCGTCAATTGCAGCTCTTCGCCCTTTGGAATCGCCTGGCTCTAGGGATCTGCATCTTTGGTGCGCTCTGCGCCGTCGGGATGTGGATTGCGTTGCTCGTTCGATGACGCGCCCCAACACTATCCGGAAGTGGCAGAGGAAACCGCATAAATGGTTCGGCAACCGCTTCCTCCCCACGAAACTAGCGCCACATCGGCGCGGAGAATCATGAAACGCGAATTGATCCGGGTCGAACCCTATTCGACCAACTTCGAAAAATGGGGAGCCCCCGTCGCCGTTGCGGCTCGTGCCGGCGATACGATCTACATCTCCGGCATGCCGCCGTTTAACCCGCGAACCGGCGAAGTCGAAAACGCGCCCTTCGAAGAGCAGGCTGAGCGCGTCATGGCGCAACTCAAACACGCACTTGAAGCCGCGGGATCCGATCTCGGCCACGTGCTCAAGTGCAACGTCTTCTGCACGTCGCCCGACTATTTCAAGCCGTTCAACGACGTGTACAAGCGCTACTTCGAAGTTGGAAACCAGCCAGCTCGTATCTTCACGATTGTTCCGAAGTGGACGGGGCCTTTCGACGTCGAGATCGACTGCGTGGCCGTCGCCCGCGATTAACCACAGCGGGAACGCGCGCGGCGACGAATCACTCGAGAGGACCCCTCCGGACCGGCTACCGACCCGGGCTTCAAAATCAGTCTCACCAAATGTGGAAATTAGCGGGACAGTGTCACCGCTAATGGCAACATTTGGACGAACTAATCTCATCTGGCGTTGAAGTGTGAGCATGGTTTGGCCTCATTTTGCAACGAAAAATGAGAGTAAGGCGAGTTTGCATTGTCGGATGAGATCTTGTCGCTGACGCTTAGGCAAGAGTATGCAAACAGCGTCGCTAACGAGCGTCGGACCCGAACAATGGCAGGCGACCTTCAACTTCTCGGCATCGGGACTTACGGTCGTTTTGGGGAACGGCCAGTACGTGCTCACGGCAACGAGCGACATGGTAAAGCCGTTTTCGGTTCCGATACCGCTGCAGCCCTTACCCAGTGACTCGACGCAAAGGAATCGATGGCGTGCGACTTCCAGCAACGGGTCGAGCAATCCGGCGGCTCCTTATGGGAGCAGGTTAGAGTCGCATTATTGGCCTGACGGGAATAGAACTCGCGGTGCGCGATCGCATGCGAATGGTACACGACGTTCCGGTCGCATCGTCGGCGAAAACGCGCGCACTCTCGTGGAAGAAGCCCAGCTGGGAAATGGTCTTATGGGGAATCGCCGCCGCTGCAGTTGATCCTGCCGGTTACGGGGGCACTTCCGTCGTCCGAGGCGACCGAGACGTTCCAATACTGTCCCATGTTCTGGCACTGAATCTGAACTGTTACGCCGTCCACAATGTTGCCGGAAAAGGTCTTAGTCGGGTAATCCATGCACGAAACGGTGACGACGCAATTGGGATTTTCGAAGCCCGCGCCGTATACGATCGCGGATTCTTGGTTGGCAGCCACTTTGAACGAGATCGTTGGAAGGTTCGTGCCGAATGTGGCCTTTGACGTAGCGCTGCCGTAATCGTTGATCGACGTGACTTGCCACGTATATATTCCGTGCAACGACACGTTGCCGGGGTAGTTGTACGCCCACTGACCTTGGCCGTTATAGAAGAAATTACCGGCGCCTGCTGCGATGATCGCCGCAGGAAATGTTTGGGTAACTTCTCGGCCACCCGGCGGCGAAAGATTGAAATCAAAGGATGTCGCTTTGCGAATCGCCGTCAGCGGGGGCTCGCTGGTGAGCTCGTCGCTCGGATCGAGCCAGTTGAACTGGCCGCCGGAAACGTACGTACTGATCAACTGCGGTGCAACAGGCGCGCCCGTGTCGTGCATCACCGTCCAGAGCGAGATCGGATCTTTGAAACCGAGTGCTTTTGCGACGGCGGATGCGTTGAGCTGCGGCTTGTAGCCCAGCGCACCCGCAAACGTTTTGAACGATGCCATGGCGCTACTGCAACGCCACGAGAATTGGAATGAG
>JBAUEZ010000056.1:0-7848 GCA_049678885.1 Candidatus Aquilonibacter sp.
CTACTAGAATGTCTACTTGCAAGTGCGCGATCAATCTGTTTCGACGCTCGAACAGAATCGAGTCCGATAACGTGCCCGTAGATTCGAAGGGTCCCCTGGAAGTACGTCAAAGCCGCTCTCGATGACAAGCTCGCCAGCGCGGATCGGGTCGATCTTACTCCCCGCCCTGGCACTGCTGTGGCTCGGCATGACCTATGCGTCGGGTTTCGGTCATCAATACATCCCCGATTACCACCTAGACCGCATCGGGCTCGATAGGGCGGTCGTGGTTTCCGCGGCGCCCGCCGTAGCCGCCGCCGGCGTGTCGCCTGGAGCGCACATCGATTTCGCGGCGTTACCGTTCGCCGACCGCCTCCGTGCGTCTGGCTTCGCGTCGAAAAATATGATCGTGCGCGTTCCGATCGTGACGCCGGCCAGAACGCACTTCGTCTCGGTACCGGCCACCAGAAACGTGCGCGAGGTTTCGGCGCCGGAATTAGTCAGGGATATGGCGGCGGCGACCTTCTCGTTGTTGCTGCTTGCATATCTGGGCTTTAGGCGACCAAGCACGATGGTCGCCATCCTGATCACCGCGGTTGGCGGCGGTGCGCTTAGTTTCGGGCACTTCGCGGCGCTGATCTCCTCATGGCCGGATGCGCTTTTTACGCCGGTGACCTTCGTCTTGCGTACGCTGTGCGATGACTTCCCGGTGTTGGTGCTTTCGTCGTTTGCCATCCGCATGAGTCGAGGCAGTGCGTCTCGCCCGGCGCTCGTTCGTTCGGTGGATGGAATCGTGGCCGCCGGCTTCATTACTGAATCGCTCATCACGGGCACGCCGTTGATCATTCCGTATGCGGCTTTCTGCGCGGCGGTGTTGCTTGTTTCGTCGATCATAGCGCTCCTGCTGGCTGACCCGCAGGAGCGAGGGCGGGTCGGGATCGTGTTTGTCGCTATCATGATCGGGGGTGTCGGGTACGCGCTGGCGACTATCGGGTTATTGGAAGGCTGGATCAATTTTAACGCGTTCAGCTTGTACGCGAATCTCTCGATCGTCATTATTCCGCTGGCGCTTGCATACGCGATCTTGCGGCATCGTATCTTCGATGTGGCGTTCGTCTTGAACCGGACCATCGTCTATGCGGTTACGTCGGCGTTGTTACTCTTGCTGTTTGCTGCCCTGGAGTTCGCGGCGGAGCGGTATCTCAACTCGCTCTCGCACTTCGCGGGCCTCGCACTGGAGTTCGCGATTGCGTTAGCCGTGATCGTGAGCGCGCGACTGGTGCATGCGCGCGTGGACCGCGCCGTCGACGCGATACTGTTCCGAAGCCGTCACGAACAGGAGAGCGCCCTGCGCCGCTATGCCACGACCGTGCAGTTCTACACGGCAAAGGAACCACTCGTGCGCGACACGGTCGACACGTTAGTTCGCTGCGGTCGCGTCAGTGGCGCCGCGGTCTATCTAGCGGAAAATGACGAACTCGCGCGCGCCGCGTCGTTGTTGCCCAGCGCGGTGCAGTCGATCGATGCGAACGATCCGGTGTATGTTGAATTGCGGGCGCACCACGAACGTCTCGATCTGCACGCCGCCAAGACCACCGTCCCCGGCGTGCGGGTGTATCCAATGATCCTCGCCGGCCGGCTCGTTGGGATTGCGGCGGTCGGCGAACGCGAGAGCTTCGAGCAGATGCCACCGGATATCGACGAAGCGATCGCGCGCGTGTGCGACGCCGTCGCGATCGCGATCGCGGCGATTGAGACCGACTCGATCCGCGAAGAGAACGTCGCGCTTCGGAAGCGCCTCGATACGTTCGCCCCCGCTCCCGCTAAATAGGTTCGCACTCGGGTGGCGCGTTCGATTCCCGTTGGCGCTACCACTTGAGCCCCGTATTTATGGGGCTTTTCTGTTTTCGTCTTAAGATGTCTACCCGAATGTCTACCGAGAGCCTTGTCGACTTCGCGCATCGCGCGGCGCTCGTCGGGGATTGAGCGTTGGCCGGCGCTGCATACCTTTCTCAACGAACGCCGTTACCGAACGCGTAAGACAAGCAACCGGCTTCACCCGAGAATATACCGAACGCTTTACACGTGATCTTCTGGTGGAGCGCTTGCGCGAGTCCATCGACGATACGCGGATTGCAACGTTCGTCGATCTCGGCGCCCACCTGACCGAAGACCAAGCATTTAGACTCGTGCAACGCAAGCCGACTACGAAGGGTGTCTACTGAGCGATCTTCCCTTGAAGTAGGCGATGCATTGTCGGTGTCAGTCGACGATGGGCACGAAGAGGATTTTAA
The DNA here is from genome assembly GCA_049678885.1 of Candidatus Aquilonibacter sp. Taxonomy (GTDB): domain Bacteria; phylum Vulcanimicrobiota; class Vulcanimicrobiia; order Vulcanimicrobiales; family Vulcanimicrobiaceae; genus Aquilonibacter. Next base: position 2,274 of record JBAUEZ010000056.1, read on the forward strand.
GTGCATTGGGATCCTAACCCTGGCTGCCTCCCGAGGAGAAGCATCACAATCTGATCGACGCATACGTTTGCCGGTTTAGTGCGGTTTTTCGGAGAGCTCGCAGTCATCCGCAGCCCATGTGGCGAGTTCTATTGGCGTTGGCGCTACCAAATTAAGCCCCGTAATGACGGGGCTTTTCTGTTTATTCGGTCCGGACGGGCTTGACGTGAAGTGGAGACACTCCAAATTGTGTGTTTAGTGAGGATGGCTTCCGCTTCGGGCGCGTGATAGCCGCGCGATCCGTTCTCGTCAATTGAGAAATCGGCTCGTTTTCCGGCGACCTGACGAGCGCATTGCTGGTTTTCAGCGTGCGCGAGAGAACCCTCATGCTTGGAGGAGATCGCCATGGAGCAGCGGTTCGTCCGATTTCTTGTCATCTTCGGAGCTATCGTCGCGGCGAGCGTAAGCAGGGTCGGGGCCGACACATTCGATATCATCACCGTACAGCATCCGTCGCCGAACGTCGAAGTCGTCAACATCGGCCAGCCCAATGTCAAGCAGGCCGTAACGCAATACTCGCAGATCACGTTCGCCCCCGGTGATTCGGTGGTGGTTGCAGCCGAGGGTTGCGTGCAAACCGGTGGCACGGGATCGACGTGGAAGCGCTACGTCAATCCGTCGGGAAGCAATTCAGACCATCTCTATTTCGGCGAAATTTGGATTCCCGGTGCGACCGGTGTCCTGGTGCCGATTGCCGGCGTGATCGGAAAGACGCTTAGTGTTCCGAGCGGTGCCTCGAATGTCGGTTTATTTCTGAGGCTCGGTTATTCGGATGACAACTACAGCGACAACGGTTACTACAGCCACGACAACGGTACCGAGAATCAATGCGCCGGGAGCGGCGGCGGCCCGGCGTCGGTGACGCTGACGATCACGCACAATGGAAGTACGGGAACGCAGACCGGCGATGTCGCGCCGTTCGATCTCTTCTGGACGCAGGTCGACGCAAACGCGATACCTTTGCAAGCGCGTTGGGGCGAACAACTCAATCACGATCGTGATCCCGCGAACCATCCCACCGGATTGGCCGGCGACGATACGTGCGGTACGCCGTGGAAGGTTCCGTGCACGACGCAAGGTCCGTCGCTCGACAGGGCGTCGTTTCCGAACTCGTGGTTCTCGTGCGACCATCAGGGCGGTCCGCTCAACGGACACGTCAAGTGGGGGCCCGGAACTTACAGCGGCGCACTCAGCTGGGAGTCGAAATCGTCGCCGGTTCTGGATGATGACTATTCGATCAATCTGTCGACGACGAACGACGACGGTGCGACGGAGGGCAGGCCGCAAGGATACCACACGGAGTTCGATTCCGACGAAACGATCGACAACTTCACATCCTCTTGGTGGAATACGCTTCACCACGCCGTCGACAACGAGAACACATTTCCAACGCCGGAAGATCTCTTGAACGACAAGTTTGCGATCGTAACCGGTCTCATCGATTTGGACTGCGCGCACCCGTGCAGCGGCGAACTCCATCCCGTCTACGCGATGGCGATACGCTACATCGGCGATACGAACTACGAACAATGGGCAATCTTCGTTCGTAACTGGGGCGACGAAGGCGGATGTTCGTCGGACGACCATCAGCTGCTGCTCGACAACAATCAGTATACGATTGTTTTGCCGTGGCCGCCAAATGCAACTTCCGTCGCGTTCGGCAGCGCGACCGAATTCGAAACCAACAACAGTTCGACGTCGATCTCCGTCGTCAACGTTACGCCCGGAGTCGGCACCGAGTTGACGTTCAATCTTCCCAGTCCCGACAAACACGCACTCATCGACGGTTTGCTGGAGCTGAACTATACGTTGCCCGCCGGCCCGTCGCCGAAGCCGACCCCGACACCGAAGACAGGGAAGATCGTCTCGACAACGTCCACGGCGCTCACACACGTCGTCGAGCCGGCCCTCTATGCGAATATCGCAAACGTCGACGAAGACGCATTGCCGCCGATGACCGCTGGGCAACTCAAGATCTATCAGTCGCAACTGCCGGCCGCCTCGCTCTCGCCGGACAGGCTGCGCCTGAAGATCCCGGCGTCGCACGTGTTGTCCACGACTGCTTGGCTGTCGTTGCGGCGGCAGCCGGCGAAGGCTGTACCGAGAGTAGAGGCGCTTCCTGACAGCGCTAAGCTTGCGCGCGATACGGCGCGTATTCACGCGGTCTATGCGGCCTTCGGCGGAGCCGTCCCGGGGCTTGGCCCTCTGCCCGCGGGGCCCGGGATCACGGCCCATCCGATTCTGGCGGCGACCCCACCGTCACGACCATGATCGCTGCGCTGCCACCTATCACCGAGGGCCATAGCACGCGACCAAGCGGCCGCTATCTACTAAAACGTCTAGTTAGCGCCATTTCTTGCGCCCAACAGCGGCGAGATACAAACGAAAATCAGCCTTAAGGCGTGCGAGCTGAGATGCTTTATGTCGGATTTGTAAGCGAAGACTAACCGATCAGGACAGCGTTAACCCATTGGCCCCAAATGAAGCCGGAGACCCACGCGCGGCGGGCGTGTTGACCGTTGTAGGGTGCATGCGCCTCGACAGCGCCACGCCACGCCGCCTGGGCGCCGTTGATGAACATCCGCCGATGGCTCGGCGAATGTGGATAGATGCGCTCCGCCGCGGCGGCGGGGTCGGGGCAATGGGGATGGTCGATTCGTTGGATTGCCACCCATCCATTATCCGAAAGTTGCAAACCGCTTTTAAGGCCAATCCGACCTACCAGTCCCCCGCTTTCGCGTCAACTGCCGAGGGCCCGCCAGCCTGACCACACTCCACACGAACGAGCCCCGAAGGCTGACGCAATTCGAGGCCCGTTCTTCGTGGTGCGCTGCGCGCTAATTACGGTGTCGTCACTTCCATGTTCTTGATGGTGAAGTTCACGATGGAGAGCGACGAGTCGTTTGGAGCGTTCTCCCAGATCCACTTGTAGATGCCGTAGTCCCACCACGGGTTGCCACTCGGGCTGTCGGTGTAGGTCGAGATGCTGCTCTTCGAATACACCAGCGTTCCGTTGCGATAGAGCTGAACGCTACCGGTGTTGCCATCCGAAACGACAACGGTGATCTTCCAATTGTCCGTCTCGCCGGCTGTATAACTGCCGGTCCATTCGATCTGCGAACTCGAGCCGGTGCCGCAGTCGTAGAACGCCCAGACTTGCGGGCTGCTCGCGCCGTTCGAACCGTTGGCGAAGCCGAGTTCCGTGCACGGCGAGTTGGTTTCGCCGTCGCCGTGGATTTGCCACACGGAGCTACGCGCGTCGCCGACGCAACTCGTGCCTGGGCATCCGGTCGTCACGCCGTTACCGCACTTCGCTCCAGCGTGGCAGTCCAAACCCATGCCTTGTCCGCTGCCGCTCGCCGCGCTGTCGTCGTATTGGAACGTCCAGGTGTAGCTCTGTCCCGGCGTCAGTTGCGAGAGACCACCGGAGGCATTGAGCGGCTGGAGTTGATTGCGTCCGCAATGGCCGCCGCCCGGTGCCGATCCTTGCGAGAGCGTGAAGGACGTCGTCGTTGCCGAAACGCTAGGCGATCCGCATTGATAGGTGTTGGCGGCTTCCCATTTGCCGAGCGTTGCGCTGCCGGCTTCCCAAACAACGGTGCCCGACGGAGAAGCGGTAGGTGCCGCCGTTGGATCGGCGGTCGGCTTCGCGGTAGGTGTTGCTGTGGGCGCCGGCGTCGGCGTCGCGAGTGTATCGGTGCCCGAAGCATAGTGCTTTGCGATCTGCGCCGCGCTTAGCGCATTTGTGTAGATCGCAACATCGCCGATCGTTCCGGAGAACGCGGGGTTCGTCGATGTGTCGTCGTCGCCGATCGAGAAGCCGTAGCCCGATTGATACGAGAGTGTGCCGCTCTGTGCAGCGGACGTCGCAACGAGCGCCCCGTTGATGTACAGCTGGAGCGTGCTGCCGTTGTACGTCTCAACGGCATGATAGATCTTGCCCGCGCTAAGCGCTGCCGAAGCAACGCCCAAATAGCCCGAGCCTAGCATCACTTGCGCGTGAAGTTCGCCGCCTTTGAAATACAGTTCGTATGTCGCGGTGCCGCTGGTCTTGCCGTACGCGGCAACAACCGTAAAATCAGTCGGCGTCGTGCTAAACTTGAACCACGTTTCGAGTGATTCTTGCGCGGACGGCTGCAGCGCGCTCGCTGCGGGAACGCGCACTGCGCCGGCTGCAGATTGTGCGCCCGGGAAATCCAACGCAGTATCCGTTGAGCCTGCCAAGAGGCCGGTCACGCCGGAGGTAATGCCGGAACCGACCGTTCCGGTCAGACCTTTCGGGCCACTGTCCAGGGCAGTGCTGCCACTACCACGCAGTGTGTAGAAGGCGGCGGGGTCGTCGGCAAGGACGACGCTCTCGTATTCGCCAGTGATCAAGGCGCTCGTCGATTGCGCCGTCGCTGTCGTATTCGTCTCTGACAGGGCCGAAGAATTGGGTAGCGGGTTGCCGGAGTTCACTCCGCTGCCTCCGCTGCAGGCGGTGATGAGTGTCATTGTGAGCGCGGTAAGGATCGCCCGCGCGGATAATACTTTGCCGAATTTTGGCTGTTGTTGAGAGTACCACATTCATCGGTCATCGGATAAAATGATCATCCAAGGAGACCGCTTTACAATGTCTTTACATTTTTCACTTGCATGTTTAGAAATTGTTGTTCCAGGGTATACGACCGGGTTCGGCGGACGGTTTACGTGGACGTCACTTCTAGTGGCGACGTGCTACACAGCGAATGCCTCGACAGCGTCCTCATCCCAACTCACGCCTGTTCCTGGATTCGTTGAAGGCGCAACGCGCCCGTCGGTGACGCGAAGTGGCTCGGAAAGAATCGGATTTGCCCAGTCGACGTACTCCAGCCAGTGTGCGGTAGGCGTCGCTGCGAGTAGATGCGCACTGACCTCCGGGAACAGATGTGACGACACTTGGACGCCGGCGGCTTCCGCAAGGGCCGCCGCCCGCAGCCAGCCCGTCACGCCGCGGATGCGCATCAGGTCAAACATCAGCAAGTCGCTTGCATGTGTCTCGATAACTTGTAGGACTTCTCGCGAACCAATGAGATTCTCACCGACCTGAATTGGTGTCGCAATGCTTTCCGCAACGCGTGCGCAACCAGCGTAGTCGTCGTGAGCAATAGGCTCTTCGATCCACGTAAGGCCCTCGGCGTCGAGGGCCTTGCCGCGCAATATTGCATCGGGAACTAACAGTGCTTGATTATAGTCGCACATGATTGAGTTTCCAGCGCCGACCGCGTTCTTGACCGCGCGAACGGCTCGCACGTCGTCCTCCAGCGTAGAATAACCCAGCCGCAATTTCACGGCATCAAATCCTTCGGCGAGCAGCGCTAGCGCCTCGTCACCAGTTGCGCTCGGATCGGCGACACTGAGGCCGTTGCTATTGTAGGTTGGGATTGCACAAGTTGCGGCACCGAGAAACCGTACCAACGGAAGACCGGCGCCTCGTGCTAGTGCGTCCCAACAGGCGACATCGATGCCGGAGAGCGCGTAGGAGACGAGTCCTCGCAGCCCTGGAATACGGTATGCG
>JBAUEZ010000057.1:0-33112 GCA_049678885.1 Candidatus Aquilonibacter sp.
GCACTGAACACCAATCCGACGAGCTCAATTCTGAGCGGGCTTAATTTCGCGCTCGGTTCGAACGGCGGAGCGGGTGGTAATGCCGGCAACGTCAGCGTAACCTCGTTCGCGCCGATCCTCTTCACGACGGGCGACAATGCCGGCGGTATCGTTGCGCAGTCGGTTGGCGGCGGTGGCGGCGACGGCGGCTTCGCGATTGCAGCTAATCTCACCAACTCGCAATACGGTCTTGGTTTGAGCCTGGGTGGTGCCGGCGGCAGCGCAGGCAGCGGCGGAACGATCTCTATCGGCAACGCAAGCAACATCTCCACGACCGGCGATTTCTCCGACGGCATCTTCGGTCAGAGTGTTGGCGGCGGCGGCGGTAACGGCAGCTATGCGGTGAACGTGCTTGCAACGCAAGGTCTCAGTGGCAACGTTGCAATCGGTGGTTCCGGCGGAAGCGCGGGAAGCGGCGGCGCCGTCACGATCGCAAGTGCGCTCGGCACGATCGTCACGACCGGACTCGGTTCGGACGCAATCGTGGGACAAAGCATCGGTGGCGGCGGCGGTAACGGCGGCGTCGGCGTTGCAGGCTTCTTGATCGGCGGCGTGCCGTTGCTCGGCGTAAGCGTCGGTGGCAACAGTGAAGGCGGCGGCAGCGGCGGCGCAGTGACGATCGCGAATGCAAGTGCGGCTGGAACCGGCGGCATGTTTGCCAACGCATTGCTCGCGCAAAGCATCGGTGGCGGCGGCGGCAGCGGTCTCTCGAGCGTTGCCGATGCAACGAATTCGGCGCTGAGCGGTCCGGTGAATCTCGGCACGAGCGGCGGCTTCGGCGGCAACGGCGGCGCAGCCAACGCGGGCGACGCGGCATTGACGGTAACGACCGGACTTGGTGCAAGCGCGGTAGTCGCGCAATCGATCGGCGGCGGTGGCGGTATCGCCGGCTTCGATGTTGCGCACAATCTGAGCTCGACCGGCACCGGCGGTTTGACGTTCGGTGCAAGCAACGTCGAGTCGTGCCCGTTCGGCATCGCGGTCACGCAGTGCGGCGGCAGCGGCGGCGTTGCGGGAAGCGGCGGCTCAATCCTCGCGATCAATAGCCTAGGCATCGGAACGTTCGGCGATGCGTCTGACGCAATTGTTGCGCAGAGTGTCGGCGGCGGCGGTGGTCTCGGCACATTTGCTGTCGGCGGAACGTACAGCGGCAAATCGCTCGAGATTACTGAAGGCGCAAGCAATGCATTTGGTGATGGTGGCGGTATCCTCGTGCTCAACTCGGCACCCGGCGTGCTCCTCACGCGGGGATTCCACAGCGACGGCATCTTGGCGCAGAGCATCGGCGGCGGTGGCGGGCAAGGCACGGTCATGATCGGCGGTGCAATTCCGGGCGGTACTATCGCCGGCTATCAGCTGGGCGCAATCGGCGATAGCGACAGCGACGAAGCGACAGCGGGCGGTTCAGGTGGCAACATCGGCATCGCCAACGGCGCAGCGATCCTTACGCGTGGCGACTTCTCGAGCGCAATCGTAGCGCAGTCGATTGGTGGCGGAGGCGGCGATGGCGCGTTCCAGTTCGGCGGCCACATTGGGTCGGGCGGCCTTGGACTCGTCTCGATCCTTGGCGGGTCGGATCTGAGCCTCGATGCGAACGGCGGCGCGGTAACGCTTGCAAATAGCGGCGCGCTCGGTGTTTTCGGTAACGACGCATACGGCATCTTGGCGCAGAGCATTGGTGGCGGCGGCGGCGACGGCGGATTCGGCGGAACGATTACGGATACGCTCGGAACGCCTTCGGTTGCCGGCTATCTCATCGGCGGTTCCAGCAACAGCGGAGCCTCTGGCGGAGCGATGACCGTGAATAACAGCGGCGCAATCGGCACGCTCGGTGTTGGTGACGCTGCGCTCGTTGCACAAAGCATCGGTGGCGGTGGCGGTGACGCCGGGTATGGACTCAATCTCGCGCTCGGCGCGTCGGGTGCAACGCGATTCGCGCTCGTGATCGGCGACGCCGGCGAGAATAACACGGGCGGCGCGACCGCCGTCACCAACAGCGGCGCGATCATAACGATGCAGGCTAATGCCGACGGCGCCGTTGCGCAAAGCATCGGCGGGGGCGGCGGCAACGGTGGCTTCGCAGCAACCGGAACGTTGACGACAACGACCGGTAGTGCGCAACAATTCGACGTGCAAGTCGGTGGTAGCGGCGGAACCGCGAACAACGCGGGAACCGTCGGATTCACCAGCAAGGCGCCGATCTCTACAGTGGGTGACGGTTCGGTTGCAATCGCAGCGCAGAGTATCGGCGGCGGCGGCGGCAACGCGGAACTCTCCTTCAGCGGTGCATTCAGCAGCGGTACACCGAACAACGCGAGCCTCAATGTCGGTGCCACGGCGATGGGCTCGGGCAACGGCAACACGATCACCTTGAACAATAACGGTGCAATTCAGACCGGCTCGGTGACCATGGGTACGACCACGGGCGCGTTTGCCGCCGGCATTCTCGCGCAGAGCATCGGTGGCGGCGGCGGCAGCGGCCTGCTGACGATGGGCCTTGGCTCACCGACCGGCAAAGGCGCAACCGGCACCGTCAACATCAATGTTGGCGGCACGAATTGCGCGGTGAACGCAACCGGCGTTGCAGCATTCGGCGGATGCGGATTCGCGGGCGGCGCGATCTCGCTCAGCGACAGCGGCGCGATCACGACGGCCGGCGCAGATGCCGCAGGCATCGAAGCCCAGAGCATCGGTGATGGTGGCGGCAATGGCGCAGCCGATATCTTCGGCACGCACACGCTGGCGCACGGCGCAACGGCTGCGACCTACGATCTCGACATCACGGTCGGCGGTGGCGGCGGAATCGCTAACACCGGTGGCAACGTGACCGTTACGCACGGTGGCGGAACGATTGCAACGTTCGGCAACGATGCGCCCGCGCTCGAAGCGCAGAGCATCGGTGGCGGCGGTGGCAATGGCGGCTCGCTGCGCTCGATTCTCGAGAGCAACGGAGCGTGCAGCACCTCGAGTTCGACGTGTTCGGCTCAGCTCGTAGGCGCGAACGTGAGCGTCGGTGGCTTCGGACTGGGACAGAGCAACAGCGGCGGCACGGTTACCGTGACCAACACAGGAAACCTGGACGCGATGGGCATCGATGCCGACGCGATCCTCGCGAAGAGCATCGGTGGCGGCGGCGGCGTTGCGGGCAACGCCGACGATACCGGTATCAAGAGCTTCGCGCTTGCAGTCGGTGGCACGCAAAACGTCGGAGGCAACGGCGGCAACGTGAGCGTGAGCGACACGGGCAGCATCACAACGAAGAGTGACGGTTCATCGGCGATCTTCGCGCAGTCGATCGGTGGCGGTGGCGGTATCGGCGGCCTTGGGCTGTTCCCGACTGCAACCGGTACTATTTCGCTCGGCGGGACGGGCGGCGCCAACGGTAACGGCGGCAACGTCAATGTCACGACGTGCTGCGGAGCAGCGCCGCATGTGATGGCGAATCTCATTTCAACCACGGGCAACAGTGCATTCGGCATCTTCGCGCAGAGCGTCGGCGGCGGTGGCGGCCTTGCGGGCAACACGAACGCCGGCGAGAGCACGACGACCGCGCCAAACGCTAGCTCTTCGCTCACGGCAAGCGGTGGCGGCGGGGGCAACGGCGGAGCGGTAACCGTTTCCGACGTCGGTAACATCTCGACAACCGGCGAGGGTGCCGACGGCATCTTCGCGCAATCGGTTGGTGGGGGTGGCGGTTTGACGACCGGGTTTGCTGGAAGCGCTGGGGCAGCCGGTAGCGGCGGTGCGGTCAGCGTTACGCAACACGGCATTCTCGCGACGACCGGATTTGGAGCAACCGCCATCTTCGCGCAGAGCGCCGGTGGTACGGGGACCGGGGGCAACGTCACCGTAAACGTAACTGGTGAAGCGCTGGCGTACGGCGCAAATGCTGACGGTGTCCTGGCGCAGAGCGTCGGCGGCGCCGGCAACGGGAATATCGCGATCACGATCAACACCGGCAGCGTCGTGCAAGGCGGCACGGGAGCCGGAAGTGCCGGCGTCGCTATCCTGGGTGGTGCGGGCAACACGCTCCTCAACCTCGGTACCATCACGACGGCTTCATCGCCGCACGCGGTGATGTACCCGTTCAACACCTATCGCTTCGACACGGCAGCCGGCGTCGAATCGACACAGCTCGCGTCGACCGGCAATTACCAGACGACATCGCTGATGACCGACAATCCGGCGCTGCTCGCTGCGTTCGTCGGCACGGATATGTCGAAGCAAACGAGCACGGCGATCTTCGCCAACGCGGGAACGCTCACGCTCACCAACGACGGCGACATCTACGGATCGATCGTACTCGACGGTGCAACGCTCGACCTCATCAACAAAGGCGTCATCGTTTCGGGTTCGCAGTTGAACTTCGGTACGGACGGCACGTTGATGCTCGGCGCGGGCAGCTTGATGACGCCGGGCGGCGGCGGCTTCATTGCAACAACCAACCTCACCGGCAACCTGCGTGAGATGCCGGGCTCGAACTACCTCGTGAGCTTGGATCTCACCAACAACACGGCGAGCAACTTCAACGTAAGCGGTTGGGCATCGGTAGCGGGAAGCGTCGATCTCGATCTGCTCTCGACCAACGCAGCAGCGCCGGGCTCGCACAGCGACACCATCATCACCGCGGCAGGCGGCGTGACAAACAACGGTCTCACGCTTGCGCCGCCGCAGTCCGCGGTCGCGACGTTCAACCTCGCGTATCAGCCCAACGACGTGCTACTCGACTACAACGTCAACTATGCACCGACGGCAGGCGGTGTACTCAACGCAAACGACCTCAACTTCGGCGATTACGTCGGACGGATTCAAACGGCCGGCAGCACGCCCAAACTCGCCTCGTTCATGTCGACGGTCTTTGCGATCCCGACCGTGAGCGATCTCAAGGGCTTCTACGACCGGTTCGCGCCGGATACGTCGGTTGCTCTGAGCTCGGCGGCGCTGCTCTCGAACATGCAGTTCTCTGATGCGATGCTGAACTGCCACGCGGACAACAACTTCACGCAGCAAAACAACGGCTGCAACTGGGGTACGATCGGCGCGCAGACCAGCGGACAGACAGCTTCGTCTTCCAGCGGCGGCTTCGCGCAGAGTGCACTTGACTTCTCAGCCGGCTTCGAACACCGCATCGGCAACGGCCTCACCTCGGTTGGTGCATCCGTGCACTATGCCGATGGCTCGTTGAGCGATGCAAACGCGGCGACGACGCTGACCGGCGGCACGCTGTCGGCCGGATTCTCGGCTAGCCACGTGTTGAACGACGGGATCGTGCTTTCGGCAGATCTCTTCGGCGGCGAAGGCCACTACCTCTCGGGTCGCACGGTCGGCTATCCGGCGGTGACGTCGCAAGCGACCGGTACGCAAGAACTCTCGTTCATCGGAACGCATCTGCGCGCAGATCGCTACTTCGGAAACTCGATCAACAGTGTGACACCGTACGTAGACTTCGGTCTGACGCAGGTCAACGTCGGCGCGCTCGATGAGAGCGGCGCAGGGATCTTCGATGAGAACGTTGCTGCGCATCACGACGTGCTCCCGACCATTGCCTTGGGTGCACGGTTCGAGAAGCGGTTCCATCGCAAGGCGACGGAGTTCCGCTTCGCACTCGACGCATCGGCGACGCAGCTGCTCGGCAACGCGCAGAGTCTAACGACGGCAACACTCGCCGGTGCGCCGGCTGGCGTTGCGCCGTTCGTGCTGACCAACACGATGGACCGCACCTACTTCGGCCTCACGCCCTCGCTCGAAATCTCGAACAACAACAAGCTGGGCGTGCGCATCAGCGGTTCGTATAATTTCTCCGCATCAACGCACAGCCTCGGCACCTACGTCCAGTTCACGACGAAGATCGGTGGCGGGACGCTATGAGAGTAGCGTAACCTTCCCCGATTCCAGATCGTAGACACCGCCGACAATCATCAGCTTGCCGGCGGTGACGGCGTTCTCGACGATCGACGATTGTTTCTTGGCTGCCTTTACGTTGGCGCGGACGTTCGCCGCGATCGCGCTCGTTAGGTCGGAACTCCCCTTGATGCCCGGCGCGATGCTGTCGACGAGATATTGGATCTTTCCCGGGAACTTCTCGCCCTTTTCGAGATACGCGAGCGTCGCGTCCACCGCGCCGCATTTGCTATGGCCGAGCACCAGGATCAGCGGCACGTTCAACTCGGCGATCGCATACTCAAACGAACCAATCCCCGCGGGTTCGACGAAATTGCCGGCGACGCGAACGCCGAAAATGTTGCCCGGGATTTGATCGAAGATCGTTTCGACCGGTACGCGCGAGTCGGCGCAGCTGAGGATGATTGCGAACGGGTTCTGCCCATGCGCGACTTCTAAGCGTCGCGCGGTAAGTGGAGGACAGGTGGCTTTATCGGCGTCGAAACGCGCGTTGCCGGCCATCAGCGCGGCGAGCGCACCTTTTGCGTCGAGGGGTGGAGCACCGCCTGCAGCGACGGCGATACCCGATGCGCCCGATGAAAGTGCGAGCCCCGCGCCCGCCTGCAGAAGAAATGAACGGCGATCGTAGTTCATGGCTACCTCTCTGACGTATCGAAGACGACCTGATCCCAGGACCAAAGCTGTTGGAAGAATGCACGCGCATCAGCGTGATTGCTTTGGGCGGTTATCTCCGCGATTGTCCGTCTGCCGTCAACGGTCGCGAACATCGCGTCTTGCTCCGTGTCGATCGGCAGGTACAGGTCGGTGTAGGTGTGGTTCCGATTTATCAGAACGGCCGACGCTCCTGCCGGGAGCCGCTCGCGAACCACGATTGTATCCGGCAGTCGTATCGGGACGTAGCGCAGCCACGCGTCGCCGTCAAAAGTGAGCGCAGGCATGTCGCGACCGAATGCGACGAGCCCGTGACGCACCATCGTTCCTCGGAAGAGTTCGAGCGCGGCGTACTGTTCGCGCGACGGTAGGGCTTCGAGTCGCGGGGCGTGTGGTGTCGACGCGACCGCACCGCATGACGGCAGATACGGTGCTTGGCGCAGCCACCTACTAAAACGTACGCTCGCGCTATCCAGAAATTCAAAGAGCTGGGGGACCGAATAGGCGCGATCTTGAGAGTGCAGCAGCGCATCGGCGAGCCCGGCTGCGCTGGCGAAATCGGGCGAGTTGCGCAAGAGATGCACGATCGGATGATCCTGTGGTAATGCCTTCAGGCTCGCGGCGAGATCGCGGATGCCCTCGTCGTTCGCTTCGATCCCGAGCCGCCGGCAGTAATCTTGCAGCATGTAGACACCGGCGCGGCCGTAGGGCGCGTAGACCATCAAATGGATCGCGCCATTCGGCGCGAGCAGGTCGCGCAGCGCGCGCAATCCGGCATCGGGGTCCGGCAAGTGGTGCAGCACGCCGGTGGACACGACGTGCTCGAACGTCGCTCCAAGTTCGGGTGCGCGCTCGACCGAAAGCTGATGGAGCTCGAGGTTCTCGAGGTTGTGCTTACGCTTGAGTTCTTGCGTATGCGCGATACTCGCCGCGCTGACGTCGATGCCGACGACCTTCGCGTTGGGCCAGCGCACGGCGTAATGTGCGGCTTGCGACGTGCCGCAGCCGGCGATAAGGATACTGCGATCATCGCGATACGGCTCGTGCGGCCAGAAAAGGAACGAATCTGCACGCCGGCGCTGATCGTCCCAGCGCCGGCGGTACGACTCGATGTCGTCATGAGGCGGCGGGTATGGGTGGCGTTCGTAAAACGCGCTCACCGCCTCACGGTACGACATTCGCTACCCGTGCGGTGCTTGTACCGATGCGAGCACCGAATCCAGGTTGAAGGAGGCCGGTTTTTGACGCGGCGGGAACTTCACGAAGTCCTCGATTTGCGCCGCGATTACCGCCTGCATTAAGTACAGTTGCGGTACATGATTGACCATCCAATCGAGATAGACGTTGGAGTTGTATTCGGCGCGCTCGAACGGATCGCGACGCAAGTTCACGATATACGGTAAGCGGAGCTTCACGAAAGGCTCGGCCCACTGTCGCATCTGATAGGCTCTTTGCTCTGCCAAATTGAACTTGTAGTCGCCGACGCGCACCGCAATCACGTCACCGTCATCGCTGAAGTACACGAGCGCCTGTCGCGGACTCTCCTTGGCTTGTCCGCTCAAGTACGACGTCTGGTTGAAGCCGTCGAGATGGACGTTGAACTTCTTGTCGCCAAGCGTTGTGCCCTTGAGCAGTTGCGCGGTGATGTCCGGATTGCCGGCGGCCGCTACGAGCGTCGGGAACATGTCGATGTGTGAGACGATGCCGTTGTACACCGACCCCGGCTTGATCGTGCCGGGCCACCGGATGAAGCACGGAACGCGCCAGCCGCCCTCCCAGTTCGAGTCCTTTTGTCCGCGGAACGGCGTGTTCGCGCCGTCGGGCCAGGTGTCGTTCTCCGGACCGTTATCGGTCGAGTACATCACGATCGTGTTGTCCTCGATCCCGAGTTCCTTGACCTTATCGAGCATCATGCCGATCTGCTCGTCGTGTACGACCATGCGATCGCTATACGGATCTTGACCGCTCTTGCCGAGATTCTTTTCTGCAACGTGCGTGCGGAAGTGCATCGCGGTCGCGTTGTACCACAGGAAGAACGGTTGATCGGCCTTGGCTTGTTTTTCCATCCACGCGAGCGCCGCCGAGGTGATCTCTTCATCGATCGTCTCCATGCGCTTTTTCGTAAGCGGGCCGGTGTCGACGATGGTCTGCTTGCCGACTTTTCCAAAGCGCGGGTCGACCGTTGCGTCGTCCTTGTCCGTCGCCTTGCAATGCAGCACGCCGCGCGGTCCGAACATTGCCTTGAATTTCGGATCCTTGGGATAGTCCGGCAACTCGGGTTCTTCCTCGGCGTTGAGGTGATACAAGTTGCCAAAGAATTCGTCAAACCCGTGCACGGTCGGCAGAAACTCATTGCGGTCGCCGAGGTGGTTTTTGCCGAACTGTCCGGTCGCGTAGCCGAGCGGCTTTAGGGCCTCGGCAATCGTCGGGTCTTCCTTTTGAAGGCCGACCGTGGCACCCGGCATACCCACTTTGGTGAGGCCGGTGCGAATCGGGTTTTGGCCGGTAATAAAACACGCACGGCCCGCAGTGCAGCTCTGCTGCGAATAGTAGTCGGTGAAGAGGCCGCCCTCGTTGGCCACCCGGTCGATGTTGGGCGTCCGGTAGCCCATCATTCCGTTGCTGAACTTACTGATATTCCAGATGCCGATATCGTCGCCCCAGAGTATCAGGATGTTGGGTTTTTTCGCTTGCATAGTTGAGTACTCTCCCTGTTGTAGCGTCCTCACATCGTAGCTGGGCAGCGTGCCGGAGCGGCATCCCAAAATGGTTGGGCGGCACCCGCCCGCTCGTCCGCCATCGTTCTCGCCGCCGTTGCCCGAAGCAACGTCTGTGCGGCGGGCTACAGCTTTAGGGCTGATCGCCGGCGGCGTGGGTGTACTCGCGGGCTGCACGGATCAGGTTTGTATGCCGGTTCCGCTTGCATTAGGTGTCGCGTCGAAGCCCACAGCGTTTGGCATCAGCATCTATCCGCAAGATTCCATCGAGCGCGCGATATCGCTTGCGATCGGGTGCGGTGCTCGCGTCATTCGCATCGGGTTCACCGGCGATCTCGATTACTCGGATGCCATCTTCGCGGCCGCCGCATCGTCCGGCTTACGCGTGATCCTCATCACGCCGTACGTGGATCAGCCGGTAAACATTGCGTCCTACGCTGCGATGTGCGTCTCGATCCAGCAACGATATGCGCGCTACAACCCGATCTGGGAGATCTGGAACGAACCGAATCTTCCGTACTATTGGGGCGGGTCACCGGATGTGCATGCGTACACGGCGCTAGCGATCGCGACGGCGAAAGCCTTACGCGGCGCCGGTGCCATCGATGTGTGGTCGGGCGGAACGAGCGGCATCGATCTCGCCTGGACCCGTCAAATGGTAGCGCTGGGTGCCTTCAAGGTCATGACCGGTTGCGCGGTGCACACGTATCACGATCCGTGCGTAAACCTCGATGCGTATTGGCTGCTGGTGCCGATGTTGCCGCCCGGTATTGCGATTCACACGACGGAAACATGCGTTCCGTCCACACAAGACCAATCCGGCTTCCTGCGGCAACAGTGGTACGTGCACCGGGGGATCGGCATACCGACCATGGTGTGGTGCGAGCTGCGCGACGGCACCGCGGGTTCGAGCGGTGCGTATGCGTTTCCGTACGGGTTGGTGTATGCGAACTACACGCCAAAACCGGCGTATTACGTCGCGCGGTCGCTAACGAGCTGATCCGTGCGCGATCCGCGCAACGCTCGTGGAATGACTTGCCGGCATATCTACAACGCGGATCGAAACTGCGACGACCGCCGCGAGTACGAGTGCTTGCGCGCATGCAATGGCTAGCATCGGGAGCATCGGGAACTTATTCACGTTCATAGCGTTCCTTCTAACGCCGGCTCTGCGTAAATCTTAGCAGATTGTGCGCGCCGCCGAGTGATGCAACGTTCCCACCCGCTATGGTGCAATGGTTGGTTGCCCGCAGCGCAGGCAGCCGCCAGGCCCGGCGTCCCTCGGGGGAGAACTGACGTGCGGCTGCGGAGAGGTGGCAGAGTGGTTTAATGCAGCGGTCTTGAAAACCGCAGAACGTGATGAGCGTTCCGTGGGTTCGAAACCCACCCTCTCCTTGGAATCTTTGTCGGCGTTACGGGCACCTTCGTAACTGCGCTATGGCATACAGTTGGCATTTTGCTTTCCGATAATGCGGTATGCCTACAATCAAGTACGGCCAGCGGAAGAAGGCCGAGCAACTCGGTCTTCCGATTGGGACTGCAACGCACCGGCTTCGCAAAATGATTTTATTTGCTCTCGTGTGCGAGCTACGGCGAAATCTGTGTTACCGATGTGGTGAAGAGATACGTTCTGCTGATGAGCTCGGCATCGATCACAAGGAACCGTGGCTTGACGTGTCTCCGGAGCTGTTCTGGGACTTGGCAAACGTTGCTTTCTCTCATAAATTATGTAACGTCGTTGCGCGACGAAGCCTGAAGGGCTACATCTTCGGCCCGAGTCCACTTAGAAAGCGAGGAACTCCGGGCACGGCATGGTGCACGCGCCACGCGGCTTTCTTGCCGATGGCAGCATTTGGGCGCAATCGAGCGAAGTGGAGCGGGCTCCAGAGTTTCTGCCGCGAATGTGCCGGTGTCGGTTGAGCGCGTGCCGCTAGCCGCTCCAGGAGGCGCATGCAAACCACCCAGGACTTCCAAGACGGCAAACTCCTCCGGATCTTCGTCGACGAAACCGATCGGCGCGGTTTGCAGCCGACCTATACCGCGATCGTCGAGTTCTTAAGGAAGCGCGGTGTCGCCGGCGCGACCGTGTTCCGTGGCATCGAGGGCTTCGGCGGCCACCGCGAGGTGCACATTGCTAAGGTCTTCTCGTGGTTGCCTAACCTGCCGATCCTCATCGAAGTCGTCGATGATTGGGCTGTACTCGAGCCGTTGATCGGCGAGCTCGAAGAACTCATGGGCGAAGGGCTGCTCACGGTTGAAGCGGCGCAATACCTCCGCCTATCCAAACCACGCGCTAAGTCATAAAGCTAACGATCGCGAGCACGATAAGTAGCGTTCCCAGCGCGTAGCCGACGTATGCGGAGAGCCGTCCATGATGCATCCGCGCAAGAAATGTGGCAGCACCTCGGACAGCCTGTGTCAAGGGTTCAGTCACTAGGCGTTCTGAAAGGAACACGTCTTCGCGCGTGCGACGAATGGCCGAACGGAAGTGTTGGTGGATCGTCTCGCGCGTATTCTCGGTCTCGGTCGGGTCGAACACGGCATCGAAGATGACGCGGACCGGATTCGAGAAGCCGGTTGCGGTGTACGTCATCTCCGGCAAGATCCGCGTCATGCCGCCGGCCCACGTGCGCGAACGGGACGTGCGACGATGCCGCGTTAGCAAACGCACGGCGATGTAGGTAGCGATCAGCAATACCAAAATGATGAGACACAGATACGTGCACGACATCGCGAAAACGACGGGATTGGCTGCGCCGCCGCGAAGCATGACCACCAAGCCGCGTCCCGGTAACCACGAGCCGATCTGCGCGCCCAGCGCGTGAAACGTCGCGACGAAGTCGGCCGGCAACGGTGACAGTCCGGCCGCCGGTTTGAAAAACGGCGGGACCAGCGTTCCCGTCACGACGTCCGACCCAAAGACAGCGGTCGATGCGCGTCCGATGATCGGCAACGCGTACGTCGGGAATATTCCGAGCAGCGCGCACGCCAGCGCCAAAATCCCCATGCCGAGCACCGCGCTGCGCGGGGCTTCGGTTGGTTTGGGCCGTTGCGTTCGTGGTTGGCCCAAAAACGACATACCGAAGGCTTTCACAAAGCATGTGACCGTAAGGGCAGCGGTAAGCGCAAGCCCCGCGCCGCACAGTGCGAAGACGACGCGAAACGTCAGCGGATTGAGTTCGGCGCTGCGCAGCAGCACCTGAAACGTCATCCACTCGCTCACGAAGCCGTTGAGCGGCGGGATGGCAGCGATCGCGAATGTGCCGACACAGAAAAGCGCCGTCGTAACCGGCAGCACGCGAATGATGCCGCCGAGCGCATTCATCGAACGTGTTCCGAGCTTGGCATCGACGGTCGCCGCACCCAGGAAAAGCAGTCCCTTGTAGGCCGAATGATTCGCGAGGTGATACATGCCGGCTGCAAACCCGATGCCGGCGAAGAGCGGTTGTTTCACCGCTACGAACACGAAGGCTGCCCCGAGCGCGGTGAGCACGATACCGATATTCTCGATCGAACTGTAGGCGAGCATCGCCTTCATATCGTCAACGATCGTTGCGTAGAGAATGCCAACCAGTGCGGACGCGGCCCCGACGACCATTACCACGAGGCCTTGGATCGGCAGATGCGACGGTGCAAGGACCATGTTCACGAGCACGATCCCGTAGACGCCGACGTTGAGGATCACGCCGGAAAGCAACGCGGAGACGTTGCCCGGTGCGAGCGGGTGCGCGCGCGGCAGCCAGGAGTTGATTGGTAGCAGCCCTGCCTTGACGCCGAAGCCGAAGAAGGCGAGAAGAAACACGGCCCACGACAGGCCGCCACCCAAGAACGCGGACGGACCCGCGAACCCTAGCGATCCGCCGCGAGCAAGCAGCATGGCGAGTAGTGCGGCCATCGTTCCAGCCTCGCTCATGCCGAGCATGATGAACGCTGCACGCGCATTGCGTTCGTGACGCCATTCGAACGCCACCAGCAGCGCGCTTGCGATCGCGATAATTTCCCAGTCGATAAAGAACGACGTTACGTCGCGGCAAATGAAGAGCCCGATGATCGCCGCGAGCAGCGCGCAGTACCACACGGTGAAAGCTCGTAGCGAGTAGTTCGCAGCGTAGCGATCGAGATATCGCAGGGTGAAAAGCGAGGTCGGCAGATACACGAGGGACGCGATGCAAGTAAACCACCCCGCAATGGTCGTTGTGCCGATCGTGATCGAGCCGACAACCGGAAACGCCCACAGTGCGACGTCACCGCTCGGACCGGCGATGAGCGTGAGTGCGCCGCCGGCAAACGAAAGTGCCGCAGCCGCACAACAGCTCAGCGCAAGAACGCGTGGAGCAAATCGCTCGGGCAAAAGCAGTGCCGCACCGGCGCCGATCAAGCAAACCGCAATTGCCCAAAGCGTCAAGGTTAATGCGAGGGACGTCATGGGCGCGCGACCCGTTTGACTTGACCGCAGACCTCGCGCAGCGCCTCGATGATCACGTGGGGCGGGGGTGGGCAGCCGGGTACCACCAGATCGACGGGGATGACCTCGGCGATGCCGCCGGCCGACATCAGCGAGGGCCCAAAGATCCCGCCGCTAGCGGCGCATGCGCCGGCGGCGACGACGCGCTTGGGCTCGGGCATCGCCTCGTACGCGGCGAGGAGTGCGTCATGCATCTGTCGTGTTCCCGGGCCGACGACGAGGAGCACGTCGGCTTGGCGCGGTGTCGGCGTAATAAAGATACCGAGCCGGTGCAGATTGTAGAGCGGCCCATTGAGTTGCGCAAGTTCACTCAGACACGAGCCGCAGTCGCCCGCATCGATGATGCGTACGTGGAGCGAGCGCTCGAAGCGAGACTCCAGCGATCCTTGCGAACTCGCGGCCGTATGGGCCCACGCGGTGTCGCGGCGCCAATCCTGACCGTTGCGGCCTTTGCAGCGCATGCACAGGACGCAACGATCCTCATCGACGCGCGCAAGTGTTCCGCTTGTACTGATTGCTATGGTCGGGCACAGGTCGACGAGCACTTGGGCCTGCTCGGGAGTTGCATGTTCGGTGATTCGCGGCAGCCCGGGTGAGAGCGCGAACGAGACATCGCCGCCGTTGGGCAAAGGCTCGGTCTTTATGCCCGCGGCGATGCCGCGCACGAACCAATTCTTCATCGGTCGTTCTCCGCGACCGAAAGGTCGAGCGTTGCCAGGACGATTGGGAAGTCTTGAAAAGCAAAATCTTCGGTTGCGACGTGAAAACCGTGCCAATTTCGAAAGGACGGCGGCGTTAAGCGGTAGCGCAGCACGATGCCCTGTTCGTCGCACTCGACCCACTGGACGCTCGCACCGCGCGGCGCCTCGCTCCAGCCGAGCGCGGAGCCGTGGCGTAGTGCAACGTCGCTTGCAATCGGACCCCTCGGAAGATTGGTCACGAGTTGACGCATGATCCGCAGCGACTGCGTCATCTCGTCGAACAGCACCCGCAGCCGCGCGTAGCCGTCGCCCTCTGTCTCGGTCGGCACATCGAATTGCACGCCGGCATAGGCGCCGTACGGCTGCACGACGCGCATGTCCGCCGCGACGCCGCTCGCGCGCGCGAACGGGCCGACGATCTCAAACGTTTGTGCGGCACCTTCCGAAACGATACCGACCTGCTCGATGCGATCGAGAAAGCTGCTTGCGCTCTCGAGCGCGTCACGCAAGGGCGCGACGCTCGCAAGCACGCGATCGGCGTCCGCAACCGCTATCCGCAGTGCCTCGTCATCGTAGTCGTGCGTGAGCCCGCCGATTGCAAGCACCCCGAAGAGATAGCGGTGGCCCGTGAGCTCGCCGCTGATACGCAACAGGAGCTCCTCCATCCACAGCGCTTGACTCTCAGCGACCTGTAGTGCGGTAGACGCGCAGATCTCGCGGATCGCCGTCATATGGTGACGGAGACGTTCGAGCTCCGCGAAAAAAGCACGCAACGAAGTGGCGCGCGCCGGAACGCTTGTACCGAGTGCGCGCTCGACGGCCTGACAGTAAGCCAAAGCATTTCCGATCGCACACGTGCCGTTACAGCGTTCGGCGAGCAACAGCACGTCATGCACCGTGCGGCCTTCCGCGATTTTTTCGATTGCCCGGTACTTGAAGAAGAGCCGCGGAACCGCACGCACCACGTCCTCGCCGACGGTTTCGAGCAGAAAGAGCGCTGACTCGGCTTCGCCGGAGTAGATCGGCCCAACGGTCATCACGAATGCGCCCTCTTCTTCGAGCACGCGCGTAGGACGCCATTCGCGCGCCTGCTCGGGAATGTCGTCGGCCGATCGAACGTGCGGGCGCATCAACCCGAGATCCTCCGGCCATTGGTTGTTGTGCAAGACGAAGTCGCCCAAGCGCGGGTGATCGATAAAACGAATAGAGAAGAGGTCTTCAATCTCGCGTTCGAACCAGTCGGCCGAGATTGCGACCGTGGTAAGGCTGGGCAATGTACGCTCGATGGGGTCAGGCTGCACGCGCAGTTCCAGCCACCCCGGGTACTGCGTTGCGTACAGGCAGTACAGCACGTCGAGACCACGTCCGTTTTCGCGGGCCACGATGGTTCCGATACGCCAGTGATGGGCGCGAAGGTACTCGACCATCGCGCGGAGATAGCGCGCCGCGACATCGGCGCGGATAACGTGATCCCCTTCGCCCCAGTCAACGTCGGGCCAATTGACGCGCAGCTGTTGGTTGAACGTGCTCAGCATTCGCATTACGCTCGCAGCACCTTGGCTGCGGATTCGAGTGCTTCGGCGAGGCCGGCGGGCAACCACACGCCTAGAACGAGTACGGGCACGGCGGCAACGATCAACGCGAGCGTACATGTCAGCGGCACCGCGTGGCGCGCCGGCGGATGCGGTGCTCCGGCTAGCATTGATGTCACGTGCCACATCAAACCGAAGAAGGCGATGACGATGAAGATTGCGAGCAACGCGGCCACCACGTAGCCGTGCGCTTGGAGCGCCGCGCGGAGAATTGCAAGTTCGCTTGGGAAGACCGCCATCGGTGGAGCACCGCCGATCGCAAGACCGCCAAGCAGAAGGCCGGCGCTTGCGATACGGCTCGTGCCCACGAGGCCGCGCACGTCGGCGATCTCGCGCGTACCCGTTACAATCAAGGTGATCCCCGCAGCATAAAAGCACAGCGACTTGGTCACCGCATGCGCGAGCATCTGCCATAGCGTTGCCACGTCCCCGAACGGAGTAAAGATGCTCGCGGCCGTCAGGATGATGCCCATGTGCTCGACCGTGGAGAAGGCGAAGAGCCGCTTGTAGTCGTGTGCCTGTACGATCAGCAGCGCAGCGACGCCTACGGAGATGAGGCCGCCGACCGCGAACCAAAGACCCACGTGCAGCGAAGCGTCCGCGGCAAAGACGTCGCGCAAGCGAAGCAGCACATAGAGGACCGCGCTGGTTTCGATGCCCGAGAGCATCGCGCACACGGGAGAGGGAGCCTGGCTGTGCGCATCGGGCAGCCAGGTATGAAGCGGGACCAAGCCGATTTTCGCGCCGTATCCGACCAGCAAGAGTACGAATGCCGTGGCGATCAGCGCGTGGTTCATCCGCGGAGCCGCCGCGCGTAACCCGCTCCAGGTGAAGTCCGTGCTGCCGGTCGTGTGCAACGCCCAAAACAGCACAAGCACGCCAAGCACGGCAATCGTGGCGCCAAGAAGCGTCAGCACCATGTATTTCCAGGCAGCTTCCACCGCCGCCGGCGTCAAAGCGTAGCTTACGAGCAAGACGGAGAGTAGGGTCGTGAGCTCGACAAAAATCCATACGAGACCGAGTTCGCTGAGCAACGGAATGCAGAGCAGGGAGAACGCGAACAGGTTGAAGTTGGCATAATACAACCGTGTCCGGCGTGCACTGGCGTCGTGCGCGCCCAGATACCCCCACGAAAAAAGCGCCGCGGTGAAATAGACTAGCGCGATGAGCAGCAGCAGAAAAGCACCGAGCGTGTCGACTTCGACCCATCCGGGTGCGACCACGATCGATGCGCCCAAGCGCAGCGCCGACAGAACGCTTATCGAGATGCCGAGTGCTGCCGCCGCCGCGATAATCGCGAGCAGCGGAGCCACGCGTGCGCTGCGTGGAAAGGCGCATGAAAGCGCGGCAAGCAGCGCAACAACGGGTATCGCGATCAGCGTCACGGGCCTTCCCTCAACGAAGCGAGTGCCCCGACCTCGGTCGTTCCCATTTGCCGGTACGCGATGCGCGTCAAGAGCGCGACGATAAAGGCCAGCAACGGAACGTCGAAAGCGATGGCCAATTCAGCGATCAGCGGGAAATCGGGTGCGATTGCGATGCCGGCGAGGAACGCGGCGTTTTCCATGGCGAGGAGCCCGAGCAGTTGCGGCACTGCTTCGATGCGTACGGCGAGCAGCAATAACCCGACGAGTAGCGCGGCAAAACCCATGGAGATGTTCGCAGGCGAGAGGTTCGGCGCGGCTCGCACGAGGTGTTGCGCAAACGCGTAGCCGGCAAACGTCAACGCTAGCGCGATAAGCAGCGTCGTTGGGATATCCAGTGCCTGCGTAAGTTCGCGGCGGTTGTAGCTGCCCTGCGGCGTGAGTACGCGCAGGAGCCACGGGATGATGATCGCCTTGGAAAGCACTGTTACGCATCCCAGCGCAAACAAGTGCCAAGAGAACGGTGCTGCGCCCAAGAGAAACGCGGACGCCGCAAGTAAGAGCGACTGCACGATAAAGATGAGCATGCAAGCACCGATCTGCCGGGTGACCGTCATGGCGATCGTGCTGATGATAAAGAGCCCGAGCACCAGCGCGTTGAGCTCGACGACCAGTTGGGTCATAGGTGCAAGATCTCCGTGATCATCGCCGTCACGGATACGACGAAGGCCGCGCTGAGAAACTCCGAGATGCGAAAGAGCCGAAGCTTGGAATACGACGATTCGACCGCGACGATGACACCAATAAGGATCAAAATCTTGACCGCGACGAGTACGATGGCCAAGCCGACTTGGGTGGGTGCGCTGGTTTGCGCGAGACCCCACGGCGTCGTGAGGACGTTGAGGAAGATGATTGCGAGCACGACGAACTTCATATAGCCGCCCCACTTGATCAGCGCCGCGGAGCGGCCCGAAAACTCGAGCGCTTTCGATTCGTCGATCATTGCGAGCTCGAAGTGGCCGCTCGGGTTATCGACCGGGAGCCGCCCCGTTTCGGCAAGCAGCACCATGAAGAACGCAATGAGGAGCAATACGTGCGATGGAGCGAAGAAGTTCGCGACCGGGTGGACCCAATGTTGCTGCACGATGTACGGAATGGTCGAGTTCGCAACGAACGAGACGGTGAAGAGCACGATGATAATGACGGGTTCGGCGAGGAAGCCGACCATGCGCGTGCGGCTCGCGCCCATCGCACCGTAGGGATTGCCGCCGTCGATCGCAGCGAGCGTGAAGAACATGCCCGAGATAGCAAAGATGAATCCCGCGCCGAGCATGTCGCCGGCAAACGCAAAGAACAGCGGGAAGTTGGTAAGAACCGGAATTAGCAGCGTTACGATCAACGGAACGATGAACACGAAGTATGGCGCCGTACGAAGCAGCCACGTGCTCTCGTCGGAGACGCGTTCGTCCTTCCCGAAGAGCTTGCGCAAATCGCGGTAGGGTTGAAAGATGCTCGGACCGCGCTTGGACTGCACGAGCTCCTTGCAACGGGCTAAGATGCCGGCAAAAAGCGGGGAAAGCAGCAGAACGAACGCGATTTGGACGAGGTTTAGAGCGATCGATTGCGTCATCGATCGCGACCTATTGAATCAAGAGGATACGACGCGCTACCACAAGCGGCTCCCATACTCAGAAGTTCTTGAGTAGGAGCCATCAGCCCGTTGGGGCGTTAAGCGAGCTCCATCGCTGTCGTGGACGTTAGTTGCGTTCTTTCTGACGCCGCCGGACCGGAACCTCCTGCACGAAGGGCACTTAGCAACGAGTGAGAAATCACTACAAAACGGGGATGGAACTTCGCCTGGAAGCACTTTTTATCGATCTGCGAAGCATCGAGCGGGCGGCACGTGTGCGGCTGCTTGCCGGTTGCGCGGAAGATGAGGCGCGAATCGAAGAGTTCTTCGAGCGCCCGCTATGCAAGGCAAAGACCGATGCCACGCTCGCGCTTGCGCGCCAGGACGGTTTCGACCGTATCGCTCTGACCTTTGCGCGGGCGGTTTGGGCAAACGTGAATCTGCGTCTTCGGGCGCGCTTCAAGATCTACACGAGTGAACTTGCCGACGCGGAAATCGCAATCGCCCTGGCCATTGCAGCGACGCGCACGGCACGCGCAAAGCGCCATTTGCCAAGGATGTTTGCGTTACAACGCGTGAGGATCGATGAGGCGCCCGCGCCGGATGCGCCGCGGCACGCATCGGAGATCGCCACCTGGGTTGAGGAGCTTCACGGGCTTGTGCGCGACGAGGTTCGGCGAAGCGTCACCATCTCGCTCGGCCGCGTGCTCGCGCAGGGCACGAACCGTCTCGGCGTCGTCAAGACGCGCATCGATCTCGCCCTTCCGCGCCTTGCTCAACTGCCGAAGACGCGCCGGTAGATGTCCTCGCCGAAGCTCGTCGAGAGCGGTTCGGCTTCGTGCAGTTTGAACGTGCGCTGGCCGTCATCGCGCCGGTCAGCGCGTAAGAACAGCGTCTGATGCGGTCGGGCTTCCACGAGCGCGTGGGCGAACTCGTAGAGATGCGTGACGAACGCCAGCCGCACGCCGGAGTCTACGAGCGCCTCGGCAATCTGTCGCGCGATCTCCGAGCCCTCGCGATCGTTGGTAGCCGCAAACGATTCGTTGAACAATACGAGCGCATTCGGCGAAAGCCGATCGGCCACTGCGCTCATGCGCCGGAGCTCCTCGTCAAACTTTCCGCTCTCCATCGCGGCATCTTCCTCGCGCTTGTAGTGCGTGAACAATCCGCTGCACAGGCTTGCGCTGAAGGCGTTGGCCGGGACGAACATGCCGCATTCCATCGTCAGTTGTGCTATTCCCAAGCTTCGCAGGAACGTGGACTTGCCGCCGTGATTTGCACCGGTAACTATTACCATCATCTTGCCGGTTGCGTCGCCGTCGACGCCGACAACACGCTGCGGGATCGAGAGGGCCAAGGCGGGATCGTAGAGACCGTTGAAGCGCAAGACTCTCGCTGCGGCATCGCACGGCACGGGAAAGCAGATTGGCTCTCCTTTTGCACGCAGGCGTTCGTGGAGATTGAGGCAACCTACGTAGAATGCTAACTCTGCGCGTAGTGCGGTGAAAAAGGCGAGGATATGATCGGCCGACTGCGCGAGCGCATCGGCAACCAGATTTACGCCACGGTCGCCTAATTCGGACAAAGCTCGCGCGCCGCTTTCGTCGCGAGGGCTCAGCTGGAACGTGTACCCCGGTTCTCCGGGAGCAAAAAGCCGCTCGAACCAGCTTCGCGTGGGTCGATCGAAGTTGCGTAACACGTAATCGGTGCCGTGATTCCCGCGTCCCAGGTGCGCGCTCATCAACATGCCGGAGTGAAAGTCGACCGCACGCAACCGTTCGTAAGCCTCGCGAAGGTAGGCGTCATCGAGTTCGCTGCGGATCATGGAGAAGAACCGGGTGAAACCCGCGGACTCGAATGCACCGGCGTGCTGCTCGGCGACCGTGCGAAGCTTGCGCAAGATCTCGAGGAACATCAGCAACACCTCGCGCGCGCGGCGCAGAATCGAGCCAGCATGACGCGCACGGAGTCCCCAGAAGTTTCGGCTCTCCCGTTCGATGGCTTCACCTGCGAGCGCGTAGATGGACTGCACGACGCCCGGTTGCGCGACGCAATCTTGCAGTACGCCTTGGCGATAAAGGATGCTCTGCGCGTCGGGCAAGCGCCCG
The DNA here is from genome assembly GCA_049678885.1 of Candidatus Aquilonibacter sp. Taxonomy (GTDB): domain Bacteria; phylum Vulcanimicrobiota; class Vulcanimicrobiia; order Vulcanimicrobiales; family Vulcanimicrobiaceae; genus Aquilonibacter. Next base: position 21,169 of record JBAUEZ010000057.1, read on the forward strand.
AGAAGCACGCGCGTCGCGATGGGCGCAATCGTCTTGTCGTCCGCGGCCATGGCGGCGATCAGCGTCGACAAACCCAAATCGGAAATGAGGTCCTGCGCGTTGGGCAGCAAGGCCGGTTCCCAGTCGGCGTCGCGATCGCAATATAGAAGAAACGCCTTCACGTAGGGACGCGCCCGTAGAGGCGCCGTCGAAGCTGGTCGTAGGTAAGCGAATATTTTTCCGCGAGCGAAACGGCATAGGCGAGTCCATCGGCCCGTCGCCGCGCGAGCTTATAGGTGCGGATGTCGGGGTTCTTGGAGTCGACCAGGCTCACGAAACTGACCGTTTTTTCGCTCAGCGTCGACAACTCATCGAGGAACGTCACGCACACGCAGAGCGCGTCGAGATCGAGGATGCGCTCGATCACGCGCTTGGCGAGCACGCCCGCGTCGCGCACGGTCGTCGACACGAAGATCTCGTTGAGGATGATGACGCTGTGCGCCGTCGCTCGCGTGAGAATGTCGTGCACGCGCACCACATCGTCTTCGAGTTTCCCGCGTAACGCAGCGGGGTCTTCCTGGCGCTCGAAATGCGTGTAGATCGCATCGAAGAGGTACGTCGTGGCCGCGCGGCCTGCAACATGGCAACCGAGCGCCGCAAGGTACTGCAGCTGGCCGAAGGTTCGGGCAAACGTCGTTTTGCCGCCCTGGTTCGGACCGGACACGACGAAAACGCGTTCAGCGCCCGCGAGGGCAAAATCGTTGCGAACCACTTCGGCACCGGTTTCGATCAAGCGACGCGCTAGCGCGACGTCGTAGGTGTCCTCGGCCGACACCGATTTGTTCGCGGTGTGGACGCGCGGATAGCACGTTGGAAGGCCGGCCGACTCGAAGGTGCGCGCGTAGTCGAGCCAGGCGAGATAAAACTGCACCTCGCGGTCGAATTGCGCGATCAACGGGTCGATGAAGTCCGCGTGCTGTTGGGCGAATCGGTCGAGTTCGGCAAATACGCCAGGGTGGAGCAGTGCTACGAAATCGAGAACCTTTGCCTCGATGTGATTCATGCCGAGCCGCTCCGAAAACTTCAGAAGATAGCTCTTGGTCGCGCCTTGACGGAAGCGTTGGAACGTACGATGGATCGCTGCGACGAGGTCGAGCTCGCCATCGGGCTCGCGGACGTTGAGCCGATCGCCATTGATAAGCACGGCATAGGTGATCGCGCCAAGTCCCTGCTCGAGCCGTTCGATGTCGTCGAGTAGCGTACGAAACGCTACCGAACGCCGATACGACGCGAGATAGTCGCAGAGTCCGAGGAGACCGCGCGACGTTATCGGCAGGTTCTCGAGAGCGCTCGAGAGACGCTCAATTGCTTCGCGATATCGATTCGATGCGTCGACGATCCATCGCTCGCGCTCATGCAGATATGACAGCTTTGCACTAGCTGCAAGGGCGTCGCCAATGACGCGCATCGACTCCGCGAAGGCCGAAAGTTCTTCGTAGACGTCCACGCGCTCGATGTCGCTCATGATCTCGTGTCGATAGGCTATGGCATCCACGCTTTGCAGCGGCAAGCGGAAGAACGGCCGGAGATTGTACGACTCGCGGCCTGCAAACACCGCATCGGCGACCTGATCGAGATTGAGATCAGAGAAAAAAGGCAGATCGGAGACGGGTTCGGCGACGGCGCTTGTGTCGTCTGCGACGAACAGAATGCTCGAGAAGCTCATAGTTCGAGACGGATGGGCGCGCTGTCGAAGTGCTCGTCCTCAACGGCTTCGTGACGCTGCAGTCGCCGTTTGAGGTCGGCAATTCTGCCTTGGAGCGCGCGCGCGCGCTTGAGGGTAAGATCTAATGCGCTGTACGCACCGGCGTTGCGAAACCGCTCGGTCTTGAGTTCGCGCATGCATTGCTGCAACTCGAAATGTTCGGACGAGTAGTGTTGCTGCAGTTCGTAGAGCCGTTCGGTCAATTCTTCACACCGCCGTACAAGCTCGTCGATGTCACGGGGCGGCATCGATGTATCGACCGCGCTTGCGCGCTAGAAACAACTCCGCGTGCGGCAGGTGCGCCCGAACGTCTGCGTGATCAATTGGGAGCCACTCAGCAGCGACCACACCATCCGCATGAGCAATGCTTTCGCGCACCTCGGAGACGATCTCCGCGTAGAAACAAATTTCGAGGACCGACGCCGACCAACGATCGTCGCGCCGTTCGGCGACGAATGCGATCTCTGTGGGATTGATACGATAGCCTGTCTCTTCGAGTACTTCGCGGGCGACGGCGCGCTCGAGCGTCTCGCTGATCTGTGGCGCGCCTCCGGGAAGGTTGATGACGGTGATGGCCATCCGCGACTCGCGAACGACTAGCAGTTCGTCTCGCGGGCGAAGTACGGCTGCGGCAACTCGCACGCGATAGCGATCGACGTTATTCATCGGCGTGTGTCTTTTCCGCGAGACGATGGTGTTGTAACAAAATAGCCCCCATTCGATCACGTGTGTCGAACAGGAGCCATCAGCCGCATGGCGGCGGTTGTTACGGCGGTGCTCCATCGCCTGTTAAGGTGGAGCTTCGCAAGGCTGGGCGTCGATCCTCCTGGAGGATATCCGCACGCCTGCATGAATCGCGGTGCAGCACGCCGACCTAACGGAATTACTGCATTGTCTGAACGAACCAAGGGTAAGTTGCTGCGCATCTTCGTCGACGAGGACGACCGGTTCGAAGGTAGGCCGCTTTATATGGTGATCGTCGATGCGCTCAAAGCGGCCGGTTTCACCGGCGCAACGGTGCTCAAAGGCATTGAGGGCTTCGGCGTTCATAAGACGGTCCACGCGGCGCGAACGTTCGACATGTCGACAAATTTGCCGATCCTGATCGAAGTCATCGAGGAAGAGTCGAAGATTGTAGCGTTTATGCCGACGCTGCGAGCAATGATCTCCGAAGGGTTGATCACGCTCGAGACGCTCGAGCTTATGCGCATATCGCGAGGCGCGTCGTGATCGAGTGGCGTGCAGTTGTCGCCGTCGCGATCGGCGCGGCGATCGGCGGTATCCTGCGCTACGTGGTCGGCCAACTCTTCTTGCAACGCTTCGGTCCCGGCTTTCCGTACGGCACCCTGTTCATCAACGTAAGTGGCAGCTTCTTGATCGGCATTGTGGCGGAACTCGGCGCGACGCGTGCGCTCGGAATGACGCCGCTTCTGCGCGTGCTGCTCGCCACCGGCGTGATCGGCGGGTATACAACCTTCTCGACCTTCTCGCTAGACGCCATCACCCTGCTTGCGGAGGGCGTGTTCCCGCCGTTCCTCTATGCGATGGCGTCGGTCGTGTTGGGGTTTGCCGGGGTCGCTGCCGGGATCGTGCTCACGCGCCTTGCACTTCGTTAACCCGGATCCCGAGATAGAATCGGAGGTGCAACCGCTTGGCTAGTGTGAGTGCCTGTGCCGCGAGGGTACGGGTGTCACGATGAGTGTTGCAAGAGAAATGATTCGAGCTTTGGGCATGGCGCCCAACTTGCTCGTCGATAGCGACCTGCGGCTGCAAAAAATTCGCGAGTTGCGCGCGCGAGAGACCGCGCAACGCAGCGGCAAGTGCGGCGAGCCTAGAGGTGTTCGCGATTCGCGGGCATCTCGAGATATTGCAACGGTCCGATCGGCACGATCCGCGTCGGATTGAGGTCGTTGTGGGTGTAGTAGTAGTGACGCTTGATGTGATCGAAATCGACCGTCGCTGCGACGCCCGGGGTCTGATAGAGATCGCGGAGATACCCGTAGAGGTTCGGGTAGTCGACGATACGGCGTAGGTTGCACTTGAAATGTCCGTAGTACACGGGGTCGAAGCGAATCAGCGTGACGAACGCGCGCCAGTCGGTCTCGACCGGATTCTTACCGAAGAGAAAGCGCCGCGTTCGTAGGCGCTCTTCGAGAAAATCGAGCATCGCGAACACGCGATACGCGGCCTCTTCGTAGGCGGCTTGACTCGTCGCGAAGCCCGCTTGGTACACGCCGTCGTTGAGATCACGGTAGATCTCTTGGTTGAGCGCATCGATCTCGGTGCGTAGCTCGGGCGGATAGAAGTCGGGCTGCGGATCGCCGATGGCATTGAACTCGGTTTCGAACATCCGCAGGATGTCGTCGTCGGAGTTGCTGACGATGCGTTTGGTTTGCAAGTCCCAGAGCACCGGTACGGTCACGCGCCCGCGATAGGTGGGATCGCTCGCACGATAGAGCTCGCTCAAGAAATGGGTACCATGGCGCCAACCACGGTCGTCGCGAATCGGATCGACGATCGTCATCGGGATCGCGGCTTCGAGACGCTTGAGCTTGCGCATGATGATCGTGCGGTGCGCCCACGGACAGGCAAGAGATACGAACAGCTGATAGCGTCCGGCAACCGCGGGGAACCCGGTGTGTCCGTCGGCCGAGACCCATCCGCGGAACGAATCCTCCTGACGCACGAACTCGCCGTCAGGGGATTGCTCGTCGGGGAACTGCGCTCTTACTTGCGAATCCATACGTCGCTTCTTATAAGGAGGATCGGTGCTCAAAGGATTCATCTTCGGCGTCCTTGCCACGCTCGTCATCCTCTTGCTGGTGGGATACGTGGGAGTTACGCAAGGCTTGCTGATTCCCGCCAACGCCGATGCCAAGCCGTCACGGATGGAACGCTGGATGGCGTCGCGGTCACTCGCTGCAACCATCTCTCGGGAGATGCCTGCGCAGTCGAACCCCGTGGCCGCAACCGACGCTAACTACGAAGCCGGCACCAAACTTTACGCCGCGAATTGTGCGGCGTGCCACGGCGTACCGCGTGAACGTCCGTCGACGGTTGCGATCGGACTCTACCAGCATGCGCCGCAGCTTGCGCGACACGGCGTAGAAGATGATCCTGAAGGCGAGACCTTTTGGAAGATCAAGCACGGTATCCGCTTAACGGGTATGCCTTCGTTCACGCGCTCGCTCTCCGACGAGCAGATCTGGACGCTTGCACTTTTTCTCAAACATATGGACGCTCTGCCCGTAGGCCCGAAGAAACTCTGGCTGGCCGCGAAGACGCCGGTCGCGCTTGCTCCCCTCTCCGCGCTTCCATCGCCGTCGCCAGGCAGTAGTTCCACCCGCTAAAGAGAAATCGTTTGCTTTAATATGGATGGAACGCGTGTTGATGTGCGTGCTCTTCCCGTCTGGGAGCGCCCGTCAAAGATAAATGAGGTCTTCGATCAGCTGCCGCTTGGCGGATCGCTCACGATTGTTACTGATAATGAACCACGAGGATTGGCCTTTCGCATCGAGCAAACGCGCCCGCACGAAATGATCGTCGATCATCGGCGCACCGGCGAACGTGAATGGACGGTGCGTTTGACGCGCACAGCCGTAGAAAGCGATGCGCCCTCCCCGGCCGGCATCATCAAACGCGCGTCGGTATTCAGCAGCCTGGACGATGAAGCAAGCGCTCTCTTAGCGGCTAACGCGAGCCTGCACACAATTCGCCGCGGTCAAACGATCGTTGCGGAAAGCACAGATTGGCCCTACGTCGGCGTTGTCTTCGAAGGCGTGCTTGCGCTGACTACCGGTAACGGCGGCGCGCGTCCGCGGATCTTCTTTGAAATCTTCCCCTATGAATTGCTCGGTGAACTCGAGCTCTTCGACGAAGCACCGGCGGCCGGTCGCGTGATCGCGCTTTCGAAAGTTGCGCGCTACCTACGCATCGCGCGCCGCACCGTGCTCGCGGTCGCCGAACGCCATCCGCACGTGCTGCTCGCGCTCGGCCGCGTCAATGCGCAGCGCCGCCGCGATCACATGCAAGCGCTCGCGACGCAGGCAACGATGCCCATCATTGCGCGCGTAGCTCACGTGCTGGTTCCCTATGCGGTTCCCGAGCGCGGCCTCAGTCCCGCGCGCGCGCCGCTGCCGCACATGACACAGGCACAAATCGCCGCTGCCGCCGGCACGGTGAAAGAAGTCGCCGCACGCGCGATCGCTGAGCTCGAGCAGCGTGAACTGCTCAAGCGCGAACGCGGACACATCCGGTATCTGGATCGCCAGGGTCTCCTGGATATGATCCGCGACGCCGGATGATCCAAGCCTTCCTCCGTCACGGAAGCAACGCCGTTCTGGCGCTTGCCGTTGCGGCGGGCATCGTCATCTTCGCTCTAGGACTGGTCCCGTTTTCGCTTCTTGCTGCGCTGATCGGCGCGGCCGTGTTCTTCGTCTCGGAGTACACGACGCACCGCTTCTTGTTTCACGCGCAGCCTTCGGCGAAGCACTGGTTGCTCAAGCTGCAACACCGCTTGCACTACGATCACCACATCGATCCGCCCAAACTCGACCTGCTGTTCCTGCCGCTGTGGTTCGTGATTCCGACCGCGCTCGTGTACTACGGCGTGTTCCTTGCGATCACGCGTAACCCGGTGCTTGCGCTATCGCTGACCTTCGGCAGCATCTGCGCCCTGCTCTATTACGAGTGGGTACATTACGTCGCGCACATCCCGTTCACGCCGAAGACCGCATTTGGCCGGTACGTGAAAAAATACCATCTCTGGCACCACTTCAAAAATGAGCGCTACTGGTACGGCGTTACGAATCCATCGATGGACTTCGCCGGCGCAACATACCGTGACGTCGATGCGGTCGACTGCAGCACAACCGTGCGCGAAATCTGGCGCGGCATGTGAATTACCTGATCCTGCTCGGGCTCGCGCTTTTCTTCGGATTCGCATTCGAAGAATTTTTTGGCGAGCAGGAGACGCCGGTACCAGGCGGCATCCGCACCTTTCCGCTGATCGCGTTTACCGGCGCGGGACTATATCTGGTCGAGCCGCACTTCTTGCTCGCGTTTGTCGCGGGATTGCTCGTGCTGGGCTGGTGGGTTTCGCTGTATATTCGTAGCGTGCTAGACGGGAAACGAACGGCAGCCGATGGCCCGCTGATCATTCCGGTATGCATACTGATCGCCTATCTGCTCGGGCCGATTGCGTTAACGCAGCCGCTGTGGGTTCCGGTTGCGTTGATTGTCGGTTCGGTGATCCTTGTCGGCTCGCGCAAGCTGCTCCACGACTTTGTGGCACGCGTTCCTGAAGAAGAGGCAGTGACGCTCGCGCAGTTTTTGCTGCTGGTCGGCGTCGTGCTGCCGCTGCTTTACGGTGCTCCGAAGATCCCATTTACGGACATTACGCCGTTCAGCGTATGGCTCGCCGTCGTCGCGGTCTCGGCGCTTTCGTATGCGAGCTATCTCGTGCAGCGCTACGTGCTCCCGCGCGGTGGAATCCTCGTCACGGCGGCGCTCGGCGGCCTCTACTCATCGACGGCGACAACCGTCGTGCTGGCGCGCGATGCGCACGATCAAGGCGTAACGCCGCGGATCACTGCGGGAATCGTGACCGCAACGGCGATGATGTACGTGCGCATTCTCGTAGTCGTCGCGATCTTCAACGCAGCACTTGCGCGCCCGCTCCTCGTTCCACTGCTCGTTCTCGCGGTCACTGCAGCCGTGATCGCCACATTCGTCGCGCGCTCCGGCACGAACGGGAAGACAACGCCGCCGGTCACCGCGTCGAATCCGCTGAAACTCGGCACGGCAGTGGTATTTGCTATATTGCTGATCGCGATCTCGATCGCCTCGAAGTGGGTGCAGGCGCACCTCGGTGCGCAAGGGGTGCTCATGCTCGCGGCCCTCGTGGGCGTGACCGACATCGATCCGTTCGTGCTGAGCCTGGCGCAGGGCGGTGCGGCGAGCATCGGCATCGCGACCTCGGCCGTCGCGATTGTGATCGCCGCGTCTTCGAACAACGTGCTCAAAGCGATCTATACCGTCGCGTTTGCGCGACGGCCGCAAAGCGTGATCCCGGCCGGCATACTTACCGCGTTATGCGTGCTCGGCGTGATCGCGGCTGCTATCATGGCACGGTGAGCTTTTTTCGCGAGCTCCTCGTCTCGTTCGGTTTGCGCAAACGCGTCGCTCCCCATATCGGCCTACGCGCGCATCGCGACGTGGTCGTGCCGGTCGGCATCGACGCGGCGCACGACCGCGTGCTGGAAGCGCTCGTGAAGACGCTCGGGGCGAACGTCTACGCCGACGACCGCGCGCATAACGCGATCGAGGCGGGATTCGGGCTGGTCAATGCCGAGCGCGTGCGCGTCACCCTTGCGAGCGAGGGCGAGGCACTGACGCGCGTGCAGATCGAAGCGCAGTACCGCGCAGGCGTCGATCGCCCCGCGCAGTCGCGCAATGTTGATGCACTGGCGGATGCACTCGCTGCGAAGCGCTAGTCGATGCGGTCGAAGCCCGTGTAGGGGACTAACGCTGGCGGAATCACGATCGAGCCGTCGGCCTGCTGGTAGTTCTCGAGAATCGCGAGCAGCGTGCGACCGATCGCGAGGCCCGAACCGTTGAGCGTGTGGACGAGCTCCGGTTTTGCGCGCTCGTCGCGACGCATGCGAATCGAGGCGCGCCGCGCTTGGAAATCCGTGCAGTTCGAACACGAGCTGATTTCGCGATAGCTGTTCGAGCTTGGGATCCAGACTTCGAGATCGTAGGTCTTCGCGCTGTTGAATCCGACGTCGCCTGCACAGAGCAACATCGTGCGATACGGAAGCTCAAGTTCTTGCAACAACGACTCGGCGTCGGCCGTGAGCCGCTCGAGCGCATCCGAGGAATCTTCGGGCGCAGTCAACCACACCAGCTCGACCTTTTCGAACTGGTGCTGCCGAATTAACCCGCGCGTGTCTTTGCCCGCAGCGCCGGCCTCCTTGCGAAAGCACGGCGTGTGCGCGGCGAGCAGCCGCGGAAGCGTCCCCGCATCGAGGATCTCGCCGCCGTGCAGCGCGGTGAGCGGCACTTCGGCCGTCGGGATCATGAACAGGTCGGCTTCCTGGTCCATGAACATCGCGTCGGAAAATTTGGTGAGCTGTCCCGTACTCCACATCGTCTCGCGGGTCACCAGCACCGGCGGTGCGATCTCGTGGTAGCCGCGCGTCATGGCGCGATCGAGAAAGAATTGCGCGATCGCGCGCTGCAGCCGCGCACCCTTACCTTTAAGTATGCTGAAACGGCTGCCCGACAGCTTGGCCGCGCGCGCGAAGTCGAGGATGTCGAGCGCTTCGCCCAGCTCGTAATGCGGTTTCGGTTCGAAATCGAACGCGGGCGGCGCACCCCAGCTGCGTACCAGCACGTTTTGCTCCGTATCGCTGTCGTCGGGAACGGTGTCGTCGAGAACGTTTGGCGTATTTTCGAGCAGTGCGCGCAGCGGCGATTCCGGCACGTCGGGTGCGAGCATCTTGGCCGTTCCTTCGTGCGCTGCGATGGAGGCCGAAATCTCGTCGAGTTGGGGACGCAAAACGCGGGCGGCAGCCGCCTTGTCGGCGGCTTTGCCGATTTCCGCTGAAAGCCGGTTCTTCTCGGCCTTCAGTCGCTCCATCTCACCCAACGCGGAGCGGTACTGCGTATCAAGGCGCAGAATGTCGTCGACGAACGATACATCGATCCCGCGGCGTTGCGCCGAACGGCGTACACGATCCGGATCGCGTCGAACAAGAGCAATATCGAGCATGGAACAGCGCGGCTTCGTCTTTCTCGAAGAAAATCTTTTGTCGCCCGCGCAGGCGGTTGCGACCTTTCTTGCGCGCGTGCCGCTTGCACCACGTGCGCCCGAGCGCATTCGCCTTGACGATGCGTACGGCCGTATTCTCGCAGAAACGATTGTGGCCGATGCCGATTACCCCAGCACGCCGCGTTCAGCGATGGATGGCTTCGCGATCACCAGCGAACGCGCACCAGGCACGTTTTCCGTTGTCGGAGAGATCGCGATGGGACACCCGTGGGGAAGAAGCCTGATCCCGGGACAAGCCGTGCGGATTCCGACCGGCGGCGTGGTGCCGGATGGCGCTGATGCGGTCGTGCCGGTCGAGGACGTACGCGTCGACGGACCAACCCTAGCGGTTGAAAAAGGGCTCGAGCCCGGAGACAACGTCAATCCGAAGGCCGGCGATATGCTCGCGGGCAGCACCATTTTGCGGGCGGGTACGCGGATCGGCGGACCCCAGATGGGCGTGCTCGCGACGCTCGGGGTGACGCAGGTTCGGGTCTTTCCGCGACCACGCATTGCCGTGCTCTCCAGCGGCGACGAACTCGTGCCGCCGGGCATGCAGCCCGCGCACGGGCAGGTCCGCGACTCGAATCGGTACGCGATCGCGGGCGCCTTACAAGGGATGGGCGCGGTGCCGTTCCACGGAGCGACCGTCTCCGATGTTCCGGGCGCGCTCGAGCGCGCGTTGCGTAAAGCGCTCTCCGAGGCCGATGCTGCGGTGCTCACCGGCGGCTCGTCGGTCGGTGAGCTCGACCGTACGCCGGCGGCGATCGGCGCGCTTGGTCCGCCGGGCGTCATCGTACATGGCTTGCGGGTAAAGCCGGGCAAGCCGACGGTGTTGGCGGCGGTGGGCACAAAGCCCGTCATCGGCCTTCCCGGCAACCCTACGTCGGCTGTGGTGATTCTAGAGGCGGTGCTCGCACCGATCATCGGCGCGCTGGCCGGCGCACCGATTACGCAGGACGTGGTAACCGCAACGCTTGGGGCCCGCGTGAAGACGCGCCGCGGCTGGACGTGGTTTGTGCCGGTCCGCCTCGAACCGGCCGCCGAAGGATGGATCGCCCAGCCCTTCGCGGTGCGGTCCTCCACGGTGAGTCTTACGGCCCAGGCTGATGGATACATCATCTCGCCTGAAGAAGCCGAAGACTTGGAGATGGGATCGCGTGTCGCCGTGCACCGGTTCATCTAGGTCAGTCCCTGTGTCGTTAGGGGCCCGTGTCGCGTAGTGCATTGCGTTTATATGGAGGTAAAGAGTAACCGGTGATTCGCCCTGCCCCCGCAATTGAAGCCATCGCGCCGATGACGCCGTTCGTCGGCCCGGAGCAACTCATGCGCGAAACCGGCCGCTCCTCGCTCGTGCGCCTCGGCGCGAACGAAAGCGCATTCGGTCCGTCGCCTGCCGCCGTCGCGGCAATGGGTGCCGAGCTTGAGCGCTTGTGGTGGTACGGTGACCCCGAATCGTATGAGTTGCGCGAAGCGCTCGCGCGTAAGCACGGCGTCGCGGTCGACAATGTGCTGGTCGGCGCGGGCATCGACGATCTCATGGGGCTGGTCGTGCGCGCGTACGTCGCGCCTGGAGGCGCCGCGCTGACGACGCGCGGGTCCTATCCCACCTACAACTACCACGTGCACGGATTCGGCGGGCGCCTCGTAACCGCGAACTATCGCCCCGACGGACGGCTCGATCTCGATGCGTTGGTCGAGGCGGCGGTGCGCGAGCGCGCGTCGGTCGTGTACGTGTGCAATCCCGACAATCCGAGCGGCACGTTCATCGGCAAAGACGAGATGGTGCGCTTCTTCGAAGCGATTCCACGCGGCGCGGTCTTGCTGCTCGATGAAGCCTACGCCGACTTTATCAACGAAGCCGACCTGCTGCCCATGCATATTGAAGACCGCCTGATCCGCACGCGGACGTTCTCGAAAGCGTATGGTTTGGCCGGCGCGCGTATCGGCTACGCGATCGCAAGTGAGCGCGTAGTTGAAATTCTGCAAAAGATTCGGCTGCAGTATGGCGTGAATCGCAATGCGCAGGTTGGTGCGCTTGCGTCGCTGGCTGATGAGCCATTCCGTCAGTGGGTGGTCGACGAGGTCGCGAAGGCGCGCGCCGACTACTATGCGCTCGCGCGCGAGCTTGGCTTGGGCATGATCGAATCTTCGACCAACTTCGTATGTATCGACCTCGGCGATGCCGAGCGCGCGACGCGCGTAATGAACGAGTTGCTTGCGCAACACGGCGTCTGGATCCGTAAGCCCGGCCTTCCGCCGCTCGACCGTTACGTCCGCGTAAGCGCGGGTACGCAGCCGATGCGGGCGGCGTTTGCCGCAGCGTTTCGCGATGTCATCGCGGCTGTTCCGAGCGTGCCTGCATGAGATACGCGATCATCTCGGAC
>JBAUEZ010000058.1:0-8704 GCA_049678885.1 Candidatus Aquilonibacter sp.
CTGTGGGACCTGCTCTTTCAACTGACGTCGAGCGGCAAGACGTTTTTCGTCACGACGCACTACATGGATGAAGCCGAACGCTGCTCGTCGCTCGCCTACATTTATCAAGGGCGTATCTTGGCGAGCGGGTCGCCTGATGAGATCGCGTCGCTGCCCGACGTGACGCCGTCTGGAACCGTTCGCTATGCGATTGCAACCGACGACGTGATGGAGACTTTTCGGCGGATCCACGACGTTCCGAGCGTCCGCGACGCGACGATCTTCGGGCGCGATATTCACGTCGTTGTCGATCGCAGTGTTAGCGCAGGAGCGCTCGCGCAGGCCGTCGGTGTCGATCCCTCGCGCGTCGAACCGATTCGTCCTTCGCTCGAAGACGCGTTCGTCGCGCTGACGCGAAAGACCGATGCGGCGTGAACGAGCTGTTCGATTTCTCGGGCATGAGCGCGGTCGTCTACAAAGAGCTGCGGCAAATCTTGCGCAGTCCGATCACGCTCGGACTTGCAATCGGCGTGCCGCTGGTGCAACTGTTGTTACTCGGCTATGCGATCAACACCACGGTCGAACACGTGCCGGCAGCGGTGTACCGGGAGGATCGCGGACCAGCTGCGCAAGCGTTCATCGATAGTCTGGCCGGCTCGCGCACGTTTGACGTGGTTACCGAAGTCTCGAACCGTCAGGATCTGATCGGCAGCATTGTCTCGGGCAAAGTGCGCGCCGCGTTCGACATCCCGCAGAACTTCACCGCCGATTTGGAGGCGGGGCGCACACCCGCGATCGGAGCGTTCGTCGATGGCTCCGATTCGGCGATCGCGCAGGTCGCGTACGGTTCGGCGGTCGCACTCAGCGGCATTCCGCTGCGCAACTTTAGCCCGCAAACCGCAACGCCGTTCGAAGTGCGCCCGGTCGTCTTGTTCAATCCGGCGATGCGGAGCGCCAACTTTTTCGTGCCAGGGCTGATTGGGCTGGTAATGCAGAACATTACGATCATGCTGACCGCGTTAGCGATCGTTGGCGAGCGCGAGCGCGGCACGCTCGATCAACTCTTGGTCACGCCGATCGGTACCGCCGGTCTGATGCTCGGCAAGTTGATTCCCTACGTTCTCGTTGCTGCCGCGCAGTTTGCGGTCGTGCTGCTCGGGATGTACTTTGTGTTCAGCGTCCCAATCGCCGGCAACGTCGTCTTGCTCTCGGTGCTCTCGCTGTGCTTCTTGCTGGTCTCGCTCGGACTCGGATTGTTCATCTCGACGGTCGCGCAGACGCAGATTCAGGCCCAGCTGATGGCGATCTTCATTCTCTTGCCGTCGGTGCTGGTGAGCGGCGCCGTGTTCGAGCGCTCGCTGATGCCCGAGCCTATGCAGCTCTTCGGCTACGTGATTCCGCTGACGTACTATATCGAGATCCTGCGCGGCATCATCATTCGAGGTGCCGGCTTCGCGCAACTGTGGCCCTACATCGTACCGATGCTGGCCTACGGCATCGTCATCTTCGTGCTGGCAAGCATCCGCTTTGCACGAAGTACCCGCTACTGATACAGCTTGCCGCCGACGTCGACGTAGCCGGCAACGTGGCGCCCGCGCGGATCGTGATGCGTCCAGTGAATGACCCCGCCGCTCGGATCGTCTTCAAATTGCCCTTTCACAGTCACGATTTCGCCGGCTTGCACCGGCACCGGGCCGGTGATGTCGACGTTCGTTTCAACCCGCAGCAGCAGATCGCACTGCTCGTTGAGTTTGAGCAAGAAGCCTTCGTGTTCGCCGCTCGGTCCGTTGCGTGTACCGAGCACGGCGAGCACGGTTCCTTGCCCGATGACCTCAACGTCGCTTGAGCCGCTGGCATAGAGCGAGCAGATCTGCCCGTTATTGGCCTGCTCGGTTGTGCCACCGCCACACGACGCGCAGAACAGCGCGAGTGCGAATGCTAGCGTTCGATACCGTAGAGCCGGTGTGCGACGATGTACTGCCATACTGCTTCGGGTACGAGATAACGTACACTGCGTCCCTGCGAAAGCAATGAACGCACCAAGGTGGCGGATTCGGTGAGCTCGGGCATATTGAGGGTTGCGATGCGATCGCGCAGGCTCTTGGGAACGGCGGCGATAACGCGCTGCAGGGCATCCGAACGCACGCCGATGCGCGGGGCGATAACGAAACGCTCGAGCTGTTCGAGCACCTCGTCGAAGCGCTCCCATGTGGAATTGGCAAGCGAGTCGGCGCCGATGATAAAGGTGAAGCCGGCCTTCGGGTACTTCTGCTTGAGCAGCGGGATGAGATCGGCGGTATAGCCGGTCGCCTCGTCGCGCAGATCGCTCTCGTCGAGCGCAAAGCCCGCGTTGCCCTCGATTGCGGACAGGAGCATCGCGCAGCGGTGTGCGGCGTCGGCTTGCGCATCCTCGCGGTAATGCTTCTTCTCCCTCGTCGGTACGAACAGCACGCGGTCGAGGTTTTCCAAGAGCCGGGCGGATTCGGCTAAGAAGAGATGCGCATTATGAACGGGATCAAACGTGCCGCCAAAGATGCCGAGTCTCACGAGTATGTGAACTCGTACGGCCCAATGCGCACCGTATCCCCTTCCACTGCGCCGAGTTCACGCAATCTTTTCTCGACGCCGATCTTCGCGAGCGCGCGCTCGAAGCGTGCGAGTCCTTCATCCGACTCGAAGTTCGTGACTGCGGCGAGGCGCTCCACGCGCGCTCCGGTTATCACAAACGAGCCATCAGCATCGCGTTCGATCGCGAACGCCTCGCTCGGGACGAGCTCGATGTGCGCGGGCGGCGGTGTAACAATTTCGGGAAGCGGCGCCTCTTTGATCGTTCGCCAGATCGCGTAGACCAGATCTTGCACGCCCTCGCGTGTTGCCGAGCTGATACCGCGCGTATCGGGAAACTGCTCGCGCAATTCGCGCAAGCGCTCTTGCGCGTCGGGAAGATCGAGCTTGCTCACGACGAGCAGCGTCGGCTTCTCGACGAGCCCGGGATTCCACGCCTCCAATTCGTGTTCGATCGTTTGCTTGTCGTGCAGCATTTCCTCGAGCGATTTTGCGCCGTCGAGGAGATGCACGAGCGCGCGCGTGCGCTCGATGTGCTTGAGAAACTGATCGCCCAGGCCCGCGCCTTCGTGCGCGCCTTCGATCAATCCAGGCACGTCGACCATCACGAACGACTCTTCGTCCGAGACACGCACGACGCCGAGCTGCGGTTCGATCGTAGTGAATGGATAATCGGCGATCTTGGGACGCGCGGCAGACACGACCGACAGCAGCGTCGACTTTCCGGCGTTGGGCACGCCGATCACGCCGCAATCGGCGAGCAGTTTCAATTCGAGGCGCAGCGTGCAGTGCTCGCCGGGTTCACCGTTGTAGGCGATGCGCGGTGCTTGCCGCGTGCTCGTTGCAAAATGTTGATTGCCCAGGCCACCCTTGCCGCCGCGCGCGACCTGCACGCGTTCGCCGTCGTGCGCGAGATCGTGCAGAAACGTCTCGGGCTTGCCTTCGAACGCACGGTAGACGAGCGTGCCGACGGGCACGCGAATCGTTAAATCCGGGCCGCTGCGTCCCGACTTATTCGATTGGCCGCCGGCGTTGCCGGATTCCGCAGTGAACTGGCGCTTGTACCGAAATTCGACCAGCGTCGAAAGTTCCGACGTGGCTTCGAGGTAGACGCTGGCGCCCGTGCCACCGTCACCGCCGGCAGGACCGCCTTTGGGTACATATTTCTCGCGACGCCATGCAACAATACCGTCGCCGCCGTTTCCGGCTGCTACGGTTATTGTGGCTTCGTCAATGAATTGCAGTGTGCGTGTTAGGCAGCGGAAGCCGGCCGCACGTTGATGTGCTGCCGGTTACGGCGCGTCGTGAATTCGACGGTGCCTTCGATCAACGCGAAAAGCGTATGATCTTTGCCCATCCCGACGTTCTCGCCCGGATAGAACTTCGTGCCGCGCTGACGCACGAGAATGTTGCCCGCGAGCACTTGCTGCCCGCCGAAGCGCTTCACGCCCAGGCGTTGGGCATTGGAATCGCGCCCGTTACGGGTTGAGCCGGCGCCCTTTTTGGACGCAAAAAGCTGCAGGTCAAACTGGAACATAGCCGGTGGAGTATAGCAAAGGGCTAGGAGGCTTGGCAAGGACCGGATTCGGGGTATATTTGATTCAGCCGTGTCTATTACGTCCGTTGCTCCGCCGATCCAGACCCTCAACCTGCCGCCGGCGCACCCGGTGGTACCCGTCGCCGAGGCCGTGCGCGTCCAGCCGGCCGCTGCTCCGGCACAGGGCAATCTGAGCCAGGCCGCCTATCCGGTCTACGAGGCGCTGCAAGCGGCGGCGGCCCTGCCGCCCTCGCCCAACCCCACGTTCATTCCACCGGCAAGCGGCAATGCGTTGCGCCTCTACGCGGCAGTCCAGGCGCTCGCGGCCGAGCGAGTCTACCCGGCGCCCGTTTTCTCGTTCCGCGCGTAGAGCACGCCGGCGGCGGCGATCAACCGGCGCTCGTAGTGCCGTCCGGCTTCGGTGGCCCGTGCGCTGACCAGGTCTTCGACTCCGCGCGCGCTTTCAGCGACGAGGTAATAATATGGATGAACCTGGTCCGCGTGGATGAGGGCCAATTCGTTGAGGCCCGTAAGCGCGGTGCGAAGAAGGTCGGCAGCTTCGGGAGCCGCGCATCGAGCTGCAAAGCGAGCCCGGGCGACCCGGTCGAGGACCGCTCGCGGATCGGTCGCTTCTGCCGGCGGCATGCGCTCCAAGAGGGCTTGCGCCGCGGCGATATCTCGTTCCGTGCCGGCAGCCAAGCGCGCGTTCACGGCGACCGAGAGCGCCTGCCAGCAGTTCGGCTTATT
Organism: Candidatus Aquilonibacter sp.; assembly: GCA_049678885.1. Classification (GTDB taxonomy): domain Bacteria; phylum Vulcanimicrobiota; class Vulcanimicrobiia; order Vulcanimicrobiales; family Vulcanimicrobiaceae; genus Aquilonibacter. The sequence continues at coordinate 4,829 of JBAUEZ010000058.1, forward strand.
TCGCATCCACGGGGAGCGCAGGAGCCACTCTGACTCGGCGACCGCTTGATCGACGTTGCCGGTCCGCACGTGCGTGTGCGCAATCGAATAGTGCAGCATCCACTCGAGCTGGCCAAGCGGGTGGGCCGAGCCGGAACGGCGGCGGCGATACATCTCAGCGAGTGTGAGCGCGTGACGAAATGATTCGAGCGCGACGTCGAGATCATCCATAATCGCGTGAAGCGCGCCATACATATGCCGCGCTTCCGCCTCGAGAAGCGGGCCGGCCAGTAGCCCTGCGTCGATCAGGCGAGGAGCCCACGCGAACGCGGTGTCGATGTGCAGCATGCGGCGCGAAACGTCGACCACCAAATGCGCGCTGTTCACCGCCGACGGCCACTCCCGCGCAAGCATCGACCGCTCGAACGTGCGGCTAGCGACCGCGATCGACGCATCGTATTGTGCTTGATCGCGCAGCACGCGAGCCATCAGATAATGCGCCGCAAAGTCTTCTCTCCCGTCGGTCGGTGCTTCCTCAACGGCCTGGCGCGCGATTTCGAACGCGGGCCCGATTGCATCTATCCGCGCGAGCGCATTGCCGATGAGGACCAGTGCCTGTGCGCGAATCGCGCGATGCGTGCGCGCGTCGGAAACATCGAGGACGCTTTCGAGCGCGCGCGTCGCGGCGAGAAACCATCCTTGCTGATAGAGACTGCGGCCTTTGAGCAGATGAAGTTCGCGTGCGAGATCGTCGACGGCATCCGATGCGCTGAGCGACTCCAGCGCGGAGAGTCCGGCATCAACCGCGCGGATGGCGTTCTCCCATGATGCAGCCGCGTGAAACGCGCGCGCGGCTTCGAGGTATGCGTGCGCCGCCTCGGCGCGGTGTCCGAGTTGCACGAGCAAGTGCGCTGCATCGATACGCTCGTTGGGGTCTTCGTGGAGTTTGAGCCGTTGCGCGATACGTTCCATCAAATGCGTACGCCGGCTCGTCGAAAGCGTTCGCAGCCCGGCCTCCAGCACGTGTGGCCGAGCAGCGCCAAATTGCGCGCATCGTTCGCGAGCCTCGACCACGCGGATCGCACTCCAATCGAGCAAGGCGGCGAGATCGTCGTCGTCGAGCCGCAGTTCGAGGGCGAGCAGCACGGCAACGGCGCCCACGTCCGAACCGGCAGCGTTCAGCATCGATTCGAAGCGCCGTTCGAGCTCGCGGGGAAGACGAAGCCGCGGAACGGCCGCGGCTTCGGTCGCGTCGAGCTGCTCGAGTTGAGCGACAATGCCTTGCAGCACCGCCGGATGCCCTTGGCTTCGCCGCCAGATCGCGTCAATCGCGTCGGCGCTGACGGCGGGGTTCAAACGGCGCAGCGCGCCCGCAACTTCGTCGCGCGCGAGCGGACCAAGTTCGAGCTCCTCGGCATCGGGGAACTGCGCGCGCACTTCGTCCAGGCGATCGAGCGACGCCTCGACAATTGTGAGTTGATTTGCGCGCCGCTGCGCCTCGCGCGCGAACGAACTCTTCCCGACGCCGGAGACGCCGGTGACGATCAATGCGCTTGCGCCGTGGAGCACGAGCCGGGCGACCTCCGCGAGCTCATCGGCACGACCCACGAAATCCAGCGAGCGTTCACCAGTGGAAACGGCGCGAAGACCGACGTGCGCCGCGAGGTCGCGCGGCGCTTCGTCACCCACTTCGGCGAGTGCGGCGACGTAGCGCCGGTAGATCGCTTGCGCGCCGCGCCGGTTGCCGGCGCCGATTGCATCTTCGATGAGTGCGAGGTACGCTTCGTCACTGAACGGATCGAGCGCGAGCAACCGTTCGGCGGTGATCGGCGAAGGATTGGCTGCAAGCTGGGCGCGCAAAAGATTTTCGAAATGGAATCCCAGCGATTCGCGCGCTTCCGCCGCCCATTCGTTCATGTCGCTCGGTAAGAATTCGCCTGCGTAGAGCGCGATGGCGTCGCGGCGCTCGGTGTCGATCTCGGCTGTGCTAGCCTGGAATTCCCGCGAGTCGATCGTCGTCGGCGCGATCCAGCGCACGATGTCGCGTGTGACCTCGAGCACGGTCTCGGGATCGACGCCGCGTTCGCGAAAAACGCGCCGAATCGAGGAGAGCGCCGTCTTGAGGTTGTTACGCGCGCTGGTCGTCTGTGCATCGGGCCAGAACTCGCTCATCAGCGTCTCACGCCGGATCGGCTCCCCGCCGTGCAGCGCTAGGTAGGCCAACAGCGAACGCGCCTTGGCCGTTACGGGCGGCGCGATCGGCTCTCGCTCGAGCGAAATCTCGTAACGTCCGAGCAACCGCAAGTCGACCGACGGGCGACGTTGGAAGCCCGCGGCAGCATTTACGAATGGTTTACGGCTTCCTGATATCAATGTCGGAACGTGTTGATCGGGTGAGCAACGCGGCGATTTCCCTTCGGGAGGTATATCGTATGCGCGCTGGGGCGAGACGTATTGCCCTTGTTTCTCTGTGCTTCCTTGTCGCGCTCGCGGGCTGCGGCGGAGGTAGCGCAGGCTCGAGCGGCTCCACGATACCGACTACCGGTGGCTCGCTTCCGCAAGGCGATCCCACCGCGGCACCTTCAGCATCACCGTACCCGCAAACCAACGGCGCGTCGCTCGTATACGCGGGCACGCTTACGCAAACGTTTCTCGGCTATCCCGAGGTCGTCGCGCCAGGAACACCCTCGCCCGAACCGACGTCGGTCACCACCGAAAACGTCACGCAGCAAATCACCATTCGCACGAATCAATCGTTCAACGGTGGATCGGATCTCACGGATTATCACGACGCCGAGACTGATGCCGACGCGAGCGGTTTGGAAACGACGACCAGCACGACCGACACCTTCGAGACAATCGCGCAGGCGGGATCATCCTCGTCGCTGCTCGACTATGGTTCGCAGTATGCCGACGAAGCGGGCGACACGATGACGACGTCGTACGCACCGCGGCGCGTCGAAGACGAACTTCCCGAAACGTCGGGTGCCCAGTGGTCGAATGGCGCGGGCGCACAAGTGCTCGAAGCGATCGCCGGCAACGCGAGCGGTTCACCGATCACCGTCGATCGAACCGTCGCCAACAGCGGAACGTATTCCGAAAATACGACATACCCGCCGGGCTACAGCGCGCCGGGATACACGGGCGTCGGCGAGATCCAAGAGAACAGCGACGGCAGCGGCACCTACGCGTTCGTCGCAAACGGCGAGCCAATCACGATCGAATACAGCGTGCCGGTTCCGCAACCGAGCGGCGCGCCGTTGATCACCGTCGCGGAATTCATCGGCCTCGATCCGACGCCGGCCGACCAGCCGACGCAGTCGTTCCAACTTTCCACCTGGTATGGCACGGCGCCGTCGTTCTACAACGAGATCGATCGCGATCTCGGAACGGTCACCGTCCCAGCATCGTGTAACCTGAGTGCGAGCCTTCCGCAAAGCGCGACAGCAATTCAGGAAACGACGAGTCGCGCCGACACGGTGCTGGGTTACACCGAAGCGGAAGTTCAGACGAGCTACGTCGCGCGCGGCTACGGGCCGTTGTGCATCACGCTGCAAGATACGCAGACGCTCTACTACGATTTCAATGGCGATCAGCCGTTCATCTTCACAGATACGCCGCCGCTCGAAGTCGCGACGATCGCCGAAACGCTTGCTCTGCAACCGTCGAGCGCGTCGACGTCGAGCACGAAGTCGCGCGCCACCAACCTCGCCGGCGGAACCAGCACCGCGCCGTTTGCAATTGCGCCGGCGTTGCGAACCAGCTTCGATCGCGCGGTTGAAGTGTTGCGCAGACGCCATAGCACGCATCATGTGGGAGCATCACGATGAAGAAACGCGCGCTCGCGCTACTCGCTGCGTCAGCATTAACGTCGTGCGGCGGCGCCGGCGGTTCGGG
>JBAUEZ010000059.1:0-9678 GCA_049678885.1 Candidatus Aquilonibacter sp.
AACGAGTCCCCACTCTTCGGCGGGGACTCGTTCGTGCATTTATCCGTGCTTTGCGGCGATATGCCGGTTAGCCTTATGCGTGCGCGAATACCCCCGGGCCCTCGAGGCCAGAGTAATAATACCAGTACGCATAGGTGAGGCTATTCAAAGTCACGTTGCGGCTATGCAATCACAATCCGGTGGGGGCTGTCAAGCGGACCTAGCGTTCGAGGATACGCGTGAGTTCCGCCGCGATCTCCGATTGGCTATAGCCACGATGGCGCAGTGAATCCACGAAGCGCGCTGCGGCATCGGTCAGCGCGTTGGTTCGTGCCCGCCGGTCCGTCGCAGGTGTTTTGCTCGCGACGCGCGTCCCGCGCCGCCCTTCGCTGACCAACCATCCCGCATCTTGAAGATCGGCATAGGCACGCGCAACGGTGTTGGGCGCAACGCCCAGATCGCCCGCAAGTTGCCGCACCGTGGGCAGCGGTGAATCTGGTTCGAGAGTCCCGCGTTCGATCGCCGCGCGAATCTGTTCGAAGATCTGTTGATACGGCGGCGTTTCGATCTGCGGATCGACCGCGATCAGCGGCTCGTTCTCAGGTGCCATCGCGTCGCGGAGTCCGCCCTTGCATAAAGTCAATGTCGCGCGTGACGACCGCGATAAAGACGGGAATGACGGCGTACGCAAACGTCAACAATGCGCCGACGCGCGAGCGCCGGATGCGTTCGTCGACGTAGACCTCTAAGTCGGCGTCGTCACCAACCAGCAACGCGGGTAGTGGAAGCACCGCGATCATCGACGAGATGATCGCAGGCTTGCGACCCAGGCCTTCGAGCTCGTCGCGGCGATCGAGTATAGCGCGCAACCGCTTGGCGACGATAGGATTGCGCAACTCGAACCAAAATTTGCACTTGACATTGTACAGAAAACGGCTCCCGATCACACCCGCCAGACCCAACGCCATCAAGAAGATCGAAATATACCAGTACGAAAATTGATCGGTGCTCACGACAGCACCAGCGTTCGCGAAGCAATGCGCAGGTAGACGATCAGCCACACAATCAGCGCGAACCAGACGGCAAGTCCGATGGCGGAGAAGTTCATCGAACCTTCAGCGATAGATGCGTAGAACGAAGCACAGCCAACGGCGGTTATACAAACTAATCCCGTTCGTCGGATGCGGCGCGTTCGGTCGAGCAGAACTTCTGCCTCGACGTCGTCGCCGGAGAGAAGTCTCGGAGCCGATGCAATGCGCCACGCCAAAATGACCATTGCGACGCAGCTAATGGCGACGGTACCAGCCACAGCGCGCTGATTCGCAACGAACATTGAGGGAGCGAGCAACAGCGTCGATGCCGCCGCCAGCGCGATCCAGGTCAGCAATACCGGATCGACACGCGGGGTGGGCTGCAAGACCGCCGCCCGCCGTCCGCGTGCACGAACACGTTCTTCACCGAGCTGATCCGCGACCAAACTGCTAGCGATCGCGAGGCACAGCACCGCATACGCCACGGCAGGCGAAAAGATGTGCGCGGCACTCGCGACTGCGGTTGCGAAGGCGACGCCCGCAACGGCATAGTCAGGGAAGCCGGTCGTTCCACGATCGCGTGCGTTTGCAGCTCGCGACAGGCGATCCACGCTGGGGTCGATCGCATTCGCATGCATGCCTCTCCAGGCGTACCAGAGGCTCGCAGCGAGCCCGCACAGGACAACGACATCGTTCAACTTCAGCATCACCATACCACCGTTTGTTCTAACAAGTTAATACAAAACGAGGCTTTGTGTCAACCCCTTAGAACAATCGCCGAGTGAAGGACCGTCTCGGTGTGCTCGACGGGATGCGCGGCGTCGCCGTGCTCCTCGTGCTCTGGTACCACCTCTGGGAGATCTCGTGGCTGCCGGCGCCGTGGCATTGGTTGCAATGGATTCCGGAAACCGGCTTCATCGGCGTTCCGCTCTTCTTCTTTCTGAGCGGCTTCGTCATCACGTTTCCGTTCGTCCGCGCACAACTCGCGGGCGAGCGTCTCCCGACGTGGAGCCACTTCGCGTGGCGGCGCTTCATCAAGATCGTGCCCTCGTACGTACTCTCGATCGCAATTGCATATGCGATCGGTTATGCCGCACTCAACCGCGCAGGCGCTGCCCCATGGCAGGAGATTCTCACGCATCTTCTCTTCATTCACACGTGGTGGCAGTCGACGTACGGCTCGATCAACGGCGTGCTCTGGACGCTTGCCGTCGAAGTAGAATTCTACGTGGTCTTCCCGCTGATCTGGTGGTGCTTCGCACGCCGCCCGCTCGTCACGTTCGGTGCGATGGTCGCGATCGCGATGCTCTGGCGTATGCACGCAGCGCAGTGCTGCTTCAGTCACCAAATGCCGTTGCTGGTCGAAAATTTGCCGGGGTATCTGGATATCTTCGCCTGCGGCATGCTCTCTGCATGGATCTTCGCGCGCTTCGGTCACCGGCTCCGTGCGCCGCGCACCTCGCCGGCTATGCCGGTTGTCGCAATCGCGGGCGTCGTGCTCGTCTCCGTGTTGCTGATCGGCATGTTCAACGAGCGCATGTTCCCGCAGTGGCAGACTGCGCTCCAAATTTATACGCGCCCGCTCTACGGCGTCGGCTTCGCCGCGATCGCCGTCGGCTCGCTCACCGCGCCACGTTATTGGGAAGTACTCCTCGCCAATGCGCCGCTGCGCTTCATGGCCTTCATCTCGTACAACCTCTACCTGTACCATCAAATGGTCGCGCGGATCATGGTCAGGGTTCACATTCCGCCGTATCTCGGGCTCGATCCGCACGCAGACCCGGTCTGGCAGGTCCGCTACACGATCCTCGCCTTCATCATCACGATCGCACAAGCGGCCCTCGTGACGTACCTCGTCGAGCGGCCGCTGCTGCGATTGCCACAACCGCGTCTCCTTGCGCCGGCGCGTGGGCACTCGCCATAATGTGCGTGATGTGCGCTCGGGTGAACGCGGCGAAAGTCTCGTCGAGATCGTTGTCGCGATCGCAATCGTGGCGATCGCGACGGGCGCGCTAGGCGCGGCAACGAGCGCCGCCGTTCATCGCTTCGGTCCCGATCCGATTCAAAGTGCGCTCGAGACGAGCGCAACCCGAGAGATGCGCGTTGCGGTCGACGTCATGAAGTACCAAGGCGCGAGTCTTCCCATAGCAAGCGTTGCTACGACGGTTCCGCTTCCGAGCGGATCGCCGATTCCCGTTTCATACGCGCTCTCGAGCCAAACGAATGCCGATAGCTCGGTTACGATCCTGCTCTCGGTGACCGACAGCGATGACGGAACCAAGAGCGCAACCGTGAGTCAAACGATCGCGGCACCGGCGCCATTGCCGGGCGCGCGCGTTCCGGCGGCCGGCAACGGGAGCGCCCCACAGTAATGCTGCTGCGCGCGGTGTTTCTGCTCGCGCTGCTCGCCGTCGTCGGCGAAACGGTCGCGCATGGCGCCGCATCGCTGGCGCAAGTCGCCCTACGGGAACGCGCGCTCGACATCGCTCGGACCGCGTTCGTTAGCAGCGTGCAGGCTGCGCAAGCGGCGGTCGTGCAAGGCAGAACGCCTGCGCCCACCGCCACCTGTGCTTATGCCAACGCCAACGGCTGCGAGATCGACGTACGGACGACGTTCGCGACGCCCGCTGCGGCGCCGACGCCGAGCGCGTGCCCGGGGACCGCATGTACTATCGTGCTCCAAGCCAACAGCGCGGTCGGCGAGGCGCGCGCGTCCTTCGTCATCTCGAGCACCGTCAGTGCCGCGAGCGGCGCGCAACTCGCATCGCGCACCGGCATGGTCACATTTCGCACGTTTGCAACCGCACCATACGCCTCGATCGTCGGCAGCACGGATGCTACGCTCAATGCAGTGATGAACGGCGGCAGCGGCGACGACGCGGGCGCGGCGAACACGTTGATTACGGTCGAGTACGATCTGCGTAGCGGCGGTAGCGCGACCACCGGCAACGTCTGGCAACCGATCGTTGAGAGTCCTGCATCGGCCGCACCGGCCTGGGAACGCTAGTTCGCAAAACGTCGAACCGCTTCAGCGATATCGTCGGGCGTCTCGATCGGCAAATTGTGGCCCGCGTCGTGCAGCAGCACAAAGAGCGCGTCGTGGATCGCGCCGGCGACCTCGCGCTTCACGCGCGACGGCGGCGCGAGCGGATCGTTGCTCCCGGCGATTGCGAGCGTCGGCACGTTGATCGCGGCAAGACGATCGCTGAAGTCGACGCGACCGCGTTCTTCGCCTCCAACCCAATGCTCGTACGACGCCACCAGCGCATCATCGACGATGCGCTCCATAATCTCCGGCCCAACCTCGCGATACATTGCGGCGCGCTGGAACCGCTCGATGCGCTCGCGCGATCCATAGGTCTCGATCGCCTGTGCGCGGCGCTTCGGCGTAAAGCGCACGGACTTCGATGTACCGGGAGCGACCAAAATGAGCCGCTCGAGATTCGCAGGACGCTCCGTTGCCACGTACTGTGCCAAACGGCCGCCGAGCGAGTGCCCAACAAGCGTCACCGGCGCGTCGATCGTCGCAAGCACGGTGCGAAGATCGCTTGCGTACTCCGCGAGATCATCCGGCGTGCGCGGACGATCCGAAAGCCCGCATCCGCGGAAATCAAACAAGTGCAGCGTGAATTGCTCGCGATCGAGCTGCTCGACCACTTCGTACCACATTCGCCGCGAGGAGATCCAGCCGTGTGCGAACAGGACATGACGCGAGCCATGCCCGCGTACCTCGCAACAGAGCTGCACCGAACCGTTTTTCACCCATTGCATGAAGCCGCTCATCAACGCTCGAAGCATGCGCTCAATCGTGCCGCGCCGCCTGCTGATCTACGGGGCTCTTTTTTACGTGATCCTCGCGTGGTCGATCAACACGATCGTCGCGAAGCAGGCGTTTGCGCAGATCGATCCGCTCGCATTCACGTTTCTCCGCTTCCTCGTCATGACGCCGCTCGCGATCGCGATGGTCTATCTCGGCGGCGGCCGGATTCACGTCGAGCGGCGCGACATTGCAACACTGGTTCTGTGTAGCGCCTGCGGCTTTGGGCTCTATCAATACCTCTGGATCCTCGGACTCGCGAACACGACCCCGTTTGCAACCGCGCTGCTCAGCGCGCTCACGCCGATCTTTACGCTCGCAATTGTAGCGATCGCTGGGCATGAGCGCGTGCGGCCCGGGCGCTGGCTCGGCGCTGCCGTCGCGCTCTTCGGCGTCGCGATCTTCGAAGGGGCGTTCACGGGCGCAGCCACGGTGCGTGTCGGCGACCTGTTAGTACTCTCCGCGGCGTTTGTCTTCGCTGGTTACAACGTGCTCGGTGCGCGCCTGTTGTCGCGTTACAAACCACTCGAACTCCTCGCCATCACTATGTCGATCGGCGCGATTATGTTGATCCCGGGCGGTGCACCGGCGCTCGCGCGCACGAACCTCGCGGCGTTGAGCTGGGATACGTGGTGGCGAATTATCTATGCCACGCTGTTTCCGATTCTGTTGACCTATCCGGTGTGGACGTGGGGCATCAATAAGCTCGGTGCGGGCAAAGGCTCGATCATGCAGTTCTTTTTGCCGGTGCTAACCGGCGTGTTGAGCGTTCCGATTCTGCACGCGACCTTCCCGCGGTACGAAGTGCTTGGCGCTGCTGTGTGCCTTGGCGGTATGATCTTTGCGATGGCGCTTGGGCGAACTAGCCCAGCCGATCGCGATACCGCGATCGGCCCCGTTACCCCAGCCGATCGCGATACTCAAGAAGCAGCGGTTCTGCCGACCCTCGAGTGAAAAACGCAACCGGCACGCCGTTCGCCGAACCGATCGCCTGACTGGGCTGGTCTTGTGCGTGCACGTGCAGGTGCGCGCCGCGCGTAGTGCCGGAGTTGCCAGAGCGCCCGATTTCATCGCCCGCGCGCACGCTCTCGCCGACACGAACGTTCACCGACCCCTGTTTCAAATGCGCGAGGATCACGTATCCGCGCGGTGTCTCGATCGAGACGTAGTTGCCGAATGGACGCTTTTGGTTGCGCTGCCTTTGCGCGGGCGGCGCGTCTTCCTGGCGGCTTTCGACGTGCGCGATCATCCCGTCGCATGGTGCAAGAATCGGCTGATCCCACGAGTCCCCGCTTTCGCGCAAAAACTCATAGGCGAAATACTGATCGCTGAGGCCGAGGTGATGATTGTGTCGCGGGTCTGGTCCGCCATCGGAAACCCACCACGTGTCGGGAAACGGCGGCGCAAGCACGAGCGGGCGATTCGAAGCGCGCGCAAGCCAGCGTTTCGAAGCGGCGCCGGCGTTAAAGCGCTGCCACAACACAACCCCAACGATCGCAGCAACCGACGCCCAGAAGCCGGGCACGCCGACCGGGCGATCCCAAACCGCAGCAAACCCGAACGCCGCCGCGATGAGCACAAGAATGGTCAGCGTATTTGGCAAACGCACGTTGCGTGCAAGGGTCGGCCTCACAAGCGCGTAAATCCTGCCGCATGGCGGTTTGCAACCGGTGATCGGCATCGCTATTGCGTTTGCCGCGTTTCTCGCGCATATCGCAACCGCGTGGCGCTATGGATACTTTCGCGACGAGCTCTACTTCATTGCGTGTGGCCGGCATCTCGCATGGGGGTACGTCGATCAACCGCCGCTGGTCGCGCTTACCGCGTGGCTCGCACAACCCGCGCACGACGCATTGCTCGTGCTTCGCCTGCTACCATGCATCGCGGCGGGGCTTACCGCGTACGTCGCCGTACAGATCGCGCGCGAACTCGGCGGCGGCCGCTTCGCGCAGTGGCTCGCCGGCATCGCCGTCGCGCTCACGCCTGCGTACCTCTTGCTCGGCAACGTGCTGACGACGACGTCGTTCGAACCGCTGTCGTGGTTGCTCGTCGTATGGTGCGCAATCCGGCGACAGTGGTTGGGCCTTGCCGCCGCGGCAACCTTCGGGCTTTACGGCAAGTACTCAATGGCGCTGCTGCTCGCGGCGCTTCTTGTCGGTCTCTTCCTCACGAAAGAGCGCCGCGCGCTTGCAACGCCGTGGCTTGCCGCGAGCGCGGCGATCGTCGCCGTGCTCATGCTGCCGAATTTGTGGTGGCAGGGCGCGCACGGCTGGCCGTTCCTCGTCGTATTGCAAGGCGACGCGGCACACCGCCACGCCTTCAACAACGGCTGGCTATTGGAATCGCAAAACTTCGCCGGAAACGCGCTCTCGTTCGCCGTGGAACAGCTGCTCTATACTAATCCGCTGGCAGCGCCGATCTGGCTGTGCGGTCTCATCGCGCCATTTACCTGGCAGCGCTTGCGCGAACTGCGCTTCATCTCGGTCGCATACGTGGTGCTCTTCGTCGTCGCCGTGGTCTTGGAAGCCAAAGGCTACTACATCATCGGCATCTACGGCGCGTTGCTGGCCATCGGAGCAGTCGTGATCGAGCGCGCCGCTACGTGGTTCCGAATCGCACTCTTCACCGCGATGGCGGCGACCGCGATCGCAACGCTGCCGCTTTCGCTGCCCGTCTTGCCGATCGATGCGTTCATCGCGTATTCGCAGGCACTTGGCCTCACCGGCCGCGACGGTACCCCGCCGCACGTCATTCAACCGATCTATGCGGAGGAATTCGGATGGGATCGCCTCGCTCGTGATGTACGTTCGGTCTACCGTACGCTACCGAATCGTCGCGACGTCGCCATCTACGCCGATACGTACGCAGACGCCGGCGCAATCGACTTCTTCGGGCCTTCGTTTGGACTACCGAACGCAATCAGCAGTCAGAACAGCTACTGGCTGTGGGGAACGCACGGGTACACAGGCAGCACGATCATCGCGATCGGTGCAACGCGCATCGATCTGCTGAAGCAATACTATCGCTCGTGCAAACTCGTTCGCCAATCAAACGAGCCCCTCAAGTGGGTCGTCGAAGGGCCGGCACCGATTTTTCTCTGCACACGCTCGACGTTGCCGCTCGACCAAATCTGGGTACATGTGCGCTGGTATGGCGCATGAGCCAACACCTACACGAAGCGGAGCCCGACAATAATGAACCCGCGCGCGGCATATAACGAACTGCGCCGTATGTTTCCGACGTCATGGAGCATGACGCGGCAGTATCGCCTGCCGACGGATGATCCCGGACAGCCGTACTTTATTGCCTGGAATCCGGGGCCGCGCCCGGCTGGGGAGGGTTGGAACGAGGCGACCTTCGACGACGATGGCCTCTTTACGCTGGGCGCGTATCGCAACCCGGTGACGATCTCCCAGTTCGCGCTCACGCAGCACGCGCTCGCCCAGCGCGGACACGCGCAAGCTCGCGTCTACTTCCTTTCGCAAGCCGAATGGCTGATGCGCGCACAACGGGACGACGGCGCCATTCCTTATCCCGTCGATTCACCAATATACGGCGCGAAATCCGGGTGGATCTCGGGAATGGCGCAGGGCGAAGTGGCGTCGGTCCTCTTGCGGGCCTTTATTGCAACCGGCGATAGCCGCTTCCGCGACGCGGGTGTGCAGGCGCTCGCGCCGCTCGCGCGTGACGTGCGCGATGGCGGGGCCAGTTACATCGACGGGCGCGACGTATTCTTCGAAGAGGTCGCCTCAGCGCGCCCGCACCACATTCTCAACGGGCACATCTATGCCGCGTTCGCGCTGTGGGAGTACACGCGCTTCGGCCTTGCCGACGAAACGTTGCGCGCGCTCCATCACGACGCGGTGCGGACCCTCGAGTCATGGCTGTCCGCGTTCGATGCCGACGGGTGGTCCTGCTACGATCTTGCGACTGATGACGAGGGCCGGCGTCACTACGCGCGGCTCTGGTACCACCAGTTTCACATCGCACAATTGCGCGTGTACGCCGCAATGACGGAGCGTGATGAGTTCGAACGCATGGCGCGCCGCTGGCACGACGCCATGCTCTCGCGCGACGTGCAGCGACGAGTGTGGAGATACCACGTCCAGACGCTCATACGTTCCGCGCGTCGCCGCGTAATTCGTGAAGCGCCGGCGCCGCTTGTTCCGCCGTAGCCGGCATCCCGTTGATTAGGCCTCCATGCCGCCGGGAACGACGAGCGCAATACCGTTCTTATCGCCAACGATGAGATCGAGCGCGGCTTGGGCGACCTCGTCGACGGTTGCGATGCGGCCCTCGGGGTTCATCAGTGCGAGACTCGAGCGCGCGGCATCGGCCGTTGCACCCGTGTGCGCTACGATCTTCTCGATCGCCTGATGCATCATCTCGGACTCGGTGTAGCCGGGACAGATCGCATTGGCGGTAATGCCGGTACCGTCGAATTCGCTTGCAATCGCGCGCGTAAATCCGACGACGCCATGTTTGCTCGCGCAGTACGCCGAGATGTACGGCGCGCCATAGAGGCCGGCGATACTCGCAATGTTGAGGATGCGCCCCCACTTCGCGATCAGCATGTCTTGCGCGGCCTCGCGGCTGCACAGAAACGTGCCGGTAAGATTCGTCGCGACGATCCGCTCAAAAAGCGCGAGCGAGGTGCGCACCAGCGGCGCCGAGTCGGCGATGCCGGAGTTGTTGACGAGGATTTCGATTGGGCCGTTGGCCTTGCGGCACGTCGCAAAAGCCGCGCGCACCGCGTCTTCGTCGCTCACGTCGGCTTCGGCTGTCGTGAACTCCGCTGCGGCGCCCGCCGGCTGACGGCTTACGACCGAGATTCGCGCGCCGTGCCGCGCG
>JBAUEZ010000060.1:0-23398 GCA_049678885.1 Candidatus Aquilonibacter sp.
GGCGCCGCCGACCCCGACCTCGATCCCCTCTATTCCGCCGACAACCTTGCGCCGCGCGGCCAGAACTCGCTCTTCTGGGTGAACGCGACGGCGACCAAGGCGCTCGGCGACGCGCTGACGACGATCGATCAGTCCAAGCGCAAAGCCGACTACGTGATTTTCCAGCAACAACTTGCACTCGACGTGCCGACGATCATCATCGGCTTCCGCAAGATACCCTACGTCTATAACACCGATCTCGAGGGCTTCGATCCCTCGCCCGTCATCTCGCCCTTCTGGAACCCATGGGAGTATTCAATATGAGACGGTTCGCTGTTGCGCTGCTCGCGGGTGCGGTGGCACTGAGTGCGTGTTCGAAGACCTCACAGACCGGCGGGGAAGGCGGACGCGCCAATTCCTGGACGATACCGCATACGCTGCGGTATGCCAACGCGGAAGACATCAATTCGCTCAACACACTGCTCACTCAGCAGGTTACCGTGAGCTACATGTCGTCGATGACGGCTGCGTTTCTGATCAAGTGGAACGCGCACAACCTGCCCTACCCGGAACTGGCAACCGAGGTGCCGACGAAAGCGAACGGCGGGATCAGCCCAGACGGCCTAGCGATCACGTATCATTTGCGCAAGGGCTTAAAGTGGTCAGATGGAGCCCCGCTCGACACCGACGACGTGGTGTTCACCTATCACGAGGTAATGAACGCGGCGAACAACATTACCAGCCGAACTGGCTGGGATCTGATCACCAAGATCGACGAGCCCAACAAGTACACGGTTATCTTTCATTTGAAAAAACCGTTCGCACCGTTCATCGTGACGTTCTTCTCGAGCGCCGGCGGGAACCCATCGATCTTGCCCAAACATCTGCTCGCGCAATATCCAAACATCAACAATGTTCCGTTCAACGCGTTGCCGGTCGGCGCCGGACCGTTCAAGTACAAGGAGTGGAATCGCGCGCAGAAAGTCGTGATGGTCCCGAATCCTTACTACTTCCGCGGTCAGCCGAAGCTCAAGGAAGTCGATTTCGAGATCATTCCGAATCGCGATACCATTCTCACCACGTTGCAGGCGCACGAACTGGACCTGTGGACGAACGTTCCCGGCGCATACTACGACCGGGTAGTGGCCCTCAACGGCTATGGCGTCACGCATAACGATGGTTATCTGTTTGGACACATCAGCTTCAATCTCACGCATCCGGGCGTTTCCGATCCGGTCGTGCGCCATGCGATCGAGCTCGCGACCGATCGTACGACGCTGAATCGAAAGTTCCAGCACGGGATCCAGAGCCTGCAGGAAGGTCCCGCTCCGAGAAGCGCGCCCTACTACGATCCGAACATTCCGCTCGTCCCGTTCAACATTGCCAAGGCGAATGCGATGCTGGATGCCGCCGGCTGGAGGCGCGGCCCGGATGGTATTCGCGCAAAGAACGGCGTCAAGCTAAACCTGTTGTTTGTGACGTCGACTGGGACGCCCAACGTCGACAACGAGATCGAGTTCTTCCGCTCGACCTGGCAGCAGATTGGCGTCGGCATCCAGGTGCGCCGTTACCCGTCACAGATGCTCTTCGCGCCATATGGCGACGGTGGCATCGTCTTAGGTGGCAAGTGGGACGCGACGCTCTTCCAATGGAGCGACGATCCGATCGGTGATTTCTCCTTCGTCTTCGGCTGCGATCAGATCCCGCCGAAAGGCCAGAACGAGCTGCACTGGTGCGATCCGGTGGCCGATGCCGCGCAGCACGCGCTCTTCGGACATTACGATCAAGCGCAGCGAAATGCCGACGATCGCGTCGTCTTCGAACAGTTCGCCAAAGATCTCCCCGAGATCGTTCTCTGGGGCACTCAGAGCATCTACGTGTACAACAAAGACCTCACGGGATTCCACCCGAACTCGGTCACCCCATTCGACAACGCGATGAATTGGGATATCTAGCGCTACTCTTTTAGCGTGTAAATTGCTAAGCGTTCGATGATGCCGCCGTTGCCCATCGCGTAGGCGGCGCCGCCAGGGAAGCGCGCTTCGAACATCTCCGCGTATGCGCCAAGTTCCGTCGGCATGCCCGCCATGCCGCCGAAGTGCTCGGGCAGCGACGTGATCGGCATGCCCACCTCGATCTCGCCCGGGACCAGGCGGAAGTGTACATCTTGCGGCTCGAGTTTCGGCGCGCGATCGACTTTTGGCAGATACAGCTCCGCCGACGCGAGTTGCTGTTTCGAATAGAAGATGCTCAGCAGGAGCCGCGTGTTATTCGTACCGCGCACGCCATACGAATGCCACCCGAGCGTCGGGTACATAAAGCCGATGCCGAGCTGACGCTCCACATCGATTTTCGTCGTCGCGTTGACATCGAGCGCGACACGTTCGCTGAAGATGAAAATCGGTTTGTCGGAGGGCGGTGGTGGTGCGTCTTGCTGTTTTTGCGCGCGTTCGTAGATATTGGCAAGGATCTCGACCGCGCGCTGCATCGCGAAATCCGGCGTCAGGTCGCTCATAGTCTTCCTGCAGTCGGGAGTGAGCCCTGCGCTTGCCCGACAACATAGATCAGTCCAACAACGGTCGCGAGATACCACAAACCGACGCGCGCCCGCGCGGCGTTAGTCATTGTCGCTGCACGTGGATCGACGTGGCCGCGGAACGCGGCGATCATTGCGGGGAGGCCGAGCAAGGCGATAATCAGCACGAAGATGATCGGCACGTGCAGCCAAAATGCAGCAGCCACGAAAAGCACCGCACCCGCGACCCACAGCGGCGGCCAGATCGCACCGATGACGCGGCCGCCGTCGAACGGCAGTACCGGAATCATATTGAAGAGATTCAAGACCGCGCCAATGTCGGCACACGCGAACCAAAAACGATCGCCCGTTGCAGCGCCGAGCACGAAGCACACGCCGGCGAGCACAAGACCCGTGACCGGTCCGGCGAGCGCAATATATGCGTCATCCTCGAGATCGGGCGCAATCGCGCCCGCAGTATATGCGCCGAGAAATGGGACGAAGACCGGCGCGCGTACCGGCAACCCGTAAGCACGGTACGCGAAGTAATGCCCGAGTTCGTGCGCCGCGATCAGCAGCACTAGCACGACGCCGATGCGCCAGCCAAAAAATGCGACATAGAAGATCAAGGAGAGGATGAAGGTCCAACTCACCGCAAACAGCTTTGCGCCGAGCAGCACGAACTTGAGGTTGAGCAGCACGGCAAGCAGCGTTTTGAACTTGAGCGCCGCAACACCCAACGCCGCCGCAATCGTTCCAAGGCCGGCACGCCGGCGCGAGCGTTGTTGCGGAGGCTGGGGCTGGGTTGCTGGCTGGTACTCACCCTCGACGGGTTGGTCTTCGTGCATGGGAGAAGACCATTCATATGAACCGTTCGTCACGTCCTGCGCGGATCGTCATTCTCGGCGGAGGATTCGGCGGTATCGCGGTTGCGCAACGTCTCGAACGGCGGTTGCGTTTGGGCGAAGCCGAGATCACGCTGATCAGTCGTGAAAATTTTTCGCTCTTTACGCCGATGCTGCCCGAAGTAAGTTCGGGTGAGCTCGAAGGCCGGGACATCGTGACGCCGATCCGGACGCAACTCCGTCGCGCGCACTTCATCCTTGCTGATGTCCATGCGTTGGATCCCGCTGCGAAGAGCGTCGCCTTCACCCACACGCTGACCGGCATAACCGATTCGGTCGTCTACGACCAACTGGTGATCGCGCTCGGTTCATCGACCTCGACCTTTGGGTTGCCGGGCGTTGCGGAGCGCGCGTTTGCGCTCAAGACGCTCCAAGATGCCGGCATTCTACGCAACAGGCTCGTCTGGTTGCTCGAACTAACCGATCCAACCGACGATGCCGCGTTGCGCAAGCGCTTCTTGACGATCGCGGTCGTCGGCGGCGGTTTCACCGGCGTGGAGGCAGCCGGCGAGTTTGTCGAGCTCTTTCGCAGTGTCTTGCGCTTCTATCCCTCGATCGATCCGGCGATGGTGCGCATCGTGTTGATCGAAGGCGGCCCAACGTTGTTGCCGGGTCTACCGCCGCGGATGGGCACGTATTCCGCCGACTTCTTGCGCAAGCGCGGCGTCGAAATTCTCACCGGCGACGGTGTGGCAAGTGCCGACGACGAAGGCATCGTGCTGCAGAGCGGCCGGCGAATCGAAACCGCGACGATCGTCTGGAGCGCGGGCGTCGCGCCGAGTGCGACGGTCAAAGCTTCGCCGTTGCCACAAACCCCGCGCGGCGCGATCATCGTCGGGCGCGATTTTCGCGTTGAAGGTCATGCTAACATTTGGGCACTCGGGGATTGCGCGGCTATCCCCGACGGCAACGGCGGCTACTATCCGCTGACCGCGCAGCACGCGATCCGCGAAGGCCCCGTGCTCGCTGACAACATCATCGCCGCGCTCCGCGGCAAACCAACGAAACCATTCGCGTTTAGCGCGCTCGGGATGATGGCGTCGCTTGGCGGGCGCCGTGCGGTGGCGCAATTGCCGGGAAATCGCGTGCTCACCGGATTCCTCGCGTGGGTTCTTTGGCGCACGTACTACTTGTTGCGATTACCCGGGCTCGATCGCAAGTTGCGCGTTGCCTTCGACTGGACGCTCGAAGTAGTCTTTCCGCGCGATATCGCCGAACTGCGCGTCTACTCGCGCGAAGCGCAATCGAGTGCGGCGACCGACGCCGGCTTACGCCCGCGCGACAGCGAGTTGCCGCACTGCTAAACCCAAGCGTCGGGCGAGCCTGCGTAGACCTCAGTGTAGAGCGTTGCCGGATCGGGCGCGGGTTCTTTTTCGACGGCGTCGGTCGTCGCATTCACGCGTTCGGCAATGCGTTTGCGCATCGCTTCGATTTCGTCGCGCGTGAGCACGCCCGCATCGATCAACCGTTGTTCGAAGCGCGGCACCGGATCGTTGGCGCGCTGTTCGGCAACCTCTTCGCGCGTGCGGTAGGTACGCTCGTCGTCATCGGTCGTGTGCGAAAGAAAGCGATAGCACATCGCTTCCACGATCGTTGGGCCGCCCCCGGCGACCGCCTTCTGACGTGCGCGGTGCACGGCTTCATACACGGCAACCGGATCGAAGCCGTCGACGACCACGCCTTCGATACCGTAACCCTGCGCGCGTGCGGCGACGCTCGGGTTCGCCATCTGCTTGGAGATCGGGGTGGAGATCGCCCACTGATTGTTTTCGCAGAGAAACACGACCGGCACTTGGTGGATCGCGGCAAAATTGATCGACTCGTGCCACTCACCTTCGCTGGTCGATCCCTCGCCGAACTGACAGAGCACCATGCGATCGCGTTCGCCTCGATGCTTGATCGCGTAGGCTGCACCAACGGCGTGCGGGCACTGCGCGGCGAGAATCGATGAAATCGATGCGATGCCTTTCTTCTTGTCGGTGACGTGGTTGATGATCGACTTGCCGCCGGTTGTATCGGTTGCGCGTGCGAACTGCGAGCGAAAGATATCTTCGAGGGCGAAACCGCACGCGAGCGTGATGCCGGTGTTGCGATAGTACGGATAGAGCAGATCCTTACCGCGCGCGAACGCCATGCCCGCGCCGGCTTGCACCGCTTCGTGCCCCTCCGACCCCATCGCGATCCCGATCTTCCCTTGACGATTAAGCTGGAAGCCGCGCGTGTCGACCGCGCGCTGCAAGAGCATGTTTTCGAGCAGCGTGACGAGTTGATCGTTCGTGAGCGAAGTCGGGGCCGCTGCGGGACGAGTGGAAGCCATAGCTGAACTCGTTGTCTGTGGAAGCGCGGCGCCCCTACGACATCGATTCGGTCACCGACGTGGCCTTTCGCATTTTTGCCGAGCGCGGCTTCGACGCGGCGTCGATGGAAGACGTCGCGCGCGCGGCCGGGATCACCAAGGCGAGCATCTACCATCACGTCGCGAGCAAGGAGGCCCTGCTCGCGCGCGGACTAGAGCGCGCGCTCTCCGCGCTTTTCGGCGTACTCGAGCAACCGGAGGCGAAGACGGGAGCGCCACGCGCGCGGTTGACCGCGATCGTCCTGCGCGTCGCGGAGATCACGATGTCGCTGCGCGCCGAGGTGAGCGTGCTCTTTCGCGTACGCGGCAACTCGACGACCGAGCGCGACGCGATGGAGCGCCGGCGGACCTTCGACGCCCGCATTGCCGAGCTGGTGCGTGAGGCCCAGGCCGCGGGCGAGGTACGCAAGGACATCGACCCGGCACTGCTCGTGCGCCTGATCTTTGGAATGTCCAACTCGGTCGTCGAGTGGTACCGGCCGGACGGCCGCACGCCCGCCGCGGCAATCGCCGAGGCAATCGAGCGGATCGCTTTCGAGGGCATTGACTCGGACCAGGGCGGGTCGTAGAATTTAGGCTGACCTACCGTTCGGTAGGTGGAGGCAGAATGAAGCTGTGTAGTTTCGTCGAGGGCGCTTGGTACGCGGCGCCGGGCGGGTTTACCGAGGTGACCTCGGCGGTCGACGGCCACACGGTCGCGCACGTGTCGAGCCAGGGGATCGATTTTGGCCGCGTGCTCGAGTACGCGCGTCGCGTCGGCGGCCCCGCGTTGCGCGCGCTAACCTTTCACGAACGCGCCGATGCGATCAAGCGACTTGCGCTGCATTTGGATGAGTGCAAGGAACGTTTCTATCAGCTTTCCTTTGAAACGGGCGCGACCCGCAAAGATAGCTGGACCGATATCGATGGCGGCATCATCACGCTGCGTTCGTTTGCATCGAAGGCGCGGCGCGAACTCCCCGACGCGCGCGTTGCGGTCGAGGGGGCGCTTGAGCCACTCTCAAAAGGCGGCACGTTTGCCGGCCGGCACATCATGACGCCGCTGCGCGGTGCAGCGGTGCACATCAATGCCTACAATTTTCCGTGCTGGGGCATGTTGGAGAAGCTCGCGCCCGCGATCATCGCCGGTGTCCCGGCAATCGTCAAACCGGCGACGCAGTCGGCGTACGTTGCGCACGCGGTTTTCGAAGAGATCGTCATGTCGGGCATTCTTCCGGAAGGCAGCGTGCAGTTCGTCGCCGGCAGTCTCGGCGATCTGCTCGAGCGCCTCAGCGGACAAGACGTCGTCTCGTTCACGGGTTCCGCTACGACGGCGGTCAAGCTGCAGCGCATTCCAGCGATCGCTGAAAATAGCGTGCGCTTCATCGCCGAACGCGATTCACTCAACGCCGCGATATTGGGCTCAGACGTCCGCGAAGACGACCCTGAATTCGAGCTGTTCGTCAAAGAAGTCGCGCGCGAGATCACAACCAAGGCGGGGCAGCGTTGCACGTGCATTCGCCGCGCGATCGTGCCGCGTGCCATGATGGATCGGGTGCAAAGCGCACTCGTCGCACGGCTCGACCGCGCGGTTCTTGGCGATCCGCGCAGTGAAAAGGTCACGATGGGTGCGCTCGTGAGCCGTGGCCAGCGCGACGAGGTGCTTTCCGCGGTGAAGGAGCTCGCACGAGAAGCGGTCATCGTGTACGGCGATCTCGACGCGCCGCCGCAGCTCATCGATGCCGATGCGAACGCGGGCGCGTTCCTCTCGCCGATCGTGTTGCGCTGCGACCGGCCCTTGCCGGCGAAACGCGTGCACAGCGTCGAGGCATTCGGACCGGTGACGACGTTGATGGCGTACGATACGATCGACGACGCGGTCGAGATCGCCAATCGCGGCGAAGGCAGTTTGGTCGCATCGATCTTCTCGTACGACAGCGCAATCGCCGATGCGCTGGTGCTCGGCATCGCTCCGTTCCATGGCCGCGTGCTCGTGGTCGATCGCGACGACGCGAAAGAGCAGACTGGGCACGGCTCGCCGCTCGCGCCGCTCGTACACGGCGGACCAGGCCGTGCCGGCGGCGGCGAAGAGATGGGCGGCGTGCGCGGCATCTTCCACTATATGCAGCGCACGGCGCTGCAAGGCACACCGCAGCGCATCGCGACCGTGACCGGTGTGTGGAACCCGGGCGCCGTCGAGATCACGGCCGACGGCCATCCGTTCGAGCGCGCGTTTGAAGAGCTACGGATCGGGGAGACGTTCTATACGCCGACGCGCGAGATCACGCTCGAGGATATCGAGCGCTTCGCGCACTTCACCGGTGATGAATTCTACGCACACATGGACGAAGCGGCCGCGAAGGCGAGCCCGTTCTTCGAAGGGCGCGTCGCACACGGATATCTCGTGCTCTCGTTTGCCGCGGGACTTTTCGTGCGTTCGGAGCTTGGGCCGGTGCTCGCGAATTATGGACTCGAAAATCTGCGCTTCCTTACGCCGGTCTATCCAGGCGACACGATGCGCGTGCGTTTGACCGTTAAAGAGAAGCGCCCGCG
This sequence comes from Candidatus Aquilonibacter sp., assembly GCA_049678885.1. Taxonomy (GTDB): domain Bacteria; phylum Vulcanimicrobiota; class Vulcanimicrobiia; order Vulcanimicrobiales; family Vulcanimicrobiaceae; genus Aquilonibacter. Next base: position 8,288 of record JBAUEZ010000060.1, read on the forward strand.
CAAGCCCGAGTACGGTGAGGTGCGCTGGTCCGTCTCGGTATTCAATCAGGACGACGAGATCGTGGCAACCTACGATCTCCTGACGATGAACGCCACGGCAGCACATGTTCCGGCGTTGGAGGTCGTGTAATGTATACATCGATCAGTGACGGCATTGTCGAAGGCGAAGGCGACGAGCGTGAAGCTGCGTTCAACGCCCGGCTCGAGCGCGGTATCAAAGTCGAACCCAATGATTGGATGCCGGAAGCGTATCGCAAGACGCTGACGCGTCAGATCTCCCAGCACGCCCACTCCGAGATTGTCGGCATGTTACCGGAAGGCAACTGGATCACACGCGCGCCTTCGCTGCTGCGCAAGTTGATTCTGCTGGCCAAGGTGCAAGACGAAGCTGGACACGGACTCTACCTCTACAGCGCGGCTGAGACGCTTGGGACGTCGCGGGCCTCGATGGTCGAAGCGCTCTTGAGCGGCAAAGCTAAGTACTCTAGTATCTTCAACTATCCGACGCTGACCTGGGCCGATGTCGGTGCGATCGGCTGGCTGGTCGACGGTGCGGCAATCATCAATCAGATTCCGATCACGCGTTGCTCGTACGGTCCGTACGCGCGCGCGATGGTGCGCATTTGTAAGGAAGAGAGTTTCCACCAGCGCCAAGGCTTCGATGTGATGTGGAAGCTCGCGCACGGCACCGCGGAGCAGAAGGCGATGGCGCAGGATGCGCTGGATCGCTGGTGGTGGCCGTCGGTCATGATGTTCGGACCGCCGGACTCCGCGTCGCCGCACAACGCGCAATCGTTGCGTTGGAAGATCAAGCTCTTCACCAACGACGAGCTGCGCCAAAAGTTCATCGATCAAACGGTGCCGCAGGCCGATCAACTCGGCTTAATGATCCCCGATCCGCAGTTGCATTGGAATTACGAGACGCAGCACTACGAGATCGGCGCGATCGATTGGGACGAGTTCTATCGCGTCATCAAGGGCGATGGGCCGTGCAATCGCGAGCGCCTGCAAACCCGCAACGACGCCTGGAACGACGGCGCGTGGGTGCGCGATGCGGCCGTCGCCTATGCGGATAAGCGCGCTGCCGCAGAAGCGAACGTCGCATGAGTAGTAAAGACTGGCCGCTGTGGGAGATCTTCGTGCGTAGCGAAAACGGCCTGGCGCACAAGCATGTCGGCAGCCTGCACGCTGCGGACGCGACCCAGGCCGTGCAGAACGCGCGCGATCTCTACACACGCCGTAATGAGGGCGTGAGCATCTGGGTTGTGAAGTCGACCGATATCGTCGCGACCGATCCCTCGCAGAATGAGGCCTTCTTCGAACCGTCGGAAGATAAGACGTATCGCCACGCGACCTTCTATCACGTACCCGAGGGTGTGAAGCACCTGTGAACGCGCGCGTGGAGTATCTGCTTCGGCTTGGCGACAACGCGCTGGTGCTCGCGCAACGCAGTGCGGCATGGATTGCGCACGCGCCGGTTATGGAAGAAGACGTCGCGCTTGCCAACGTGGCACTCGACCTCTTCGGTCAGGCGAGGCTGTGGCTCGATTACGCGGGCGAGATCGAGGGTGCCGGTCGCGATGCCGACGCGCTTGCGTTCTATCGCGATAGCGGCGAGTTCCGCAACGTCCTGCTGGTCGAGCAGCCGAACGGAAATTTCGCCGACACGATCGTGCGCGGCTACTTCTACGACACGTGGGCCAATTTCGCGTTGCATGCGCTGGCGCGCTCGAGCGACGAACACGTTGCGGCGATCGCGGCGAAATCGGCGAAAGAGACGGCGTATCACTTGCGCCGCAGTGAAGACTGGCTCGTACGCCTCGGCGACGGGACCGAGCTGAGTCACGAACTCGCGCAGCGCGCGGTCGACGAGCTGTGGCGCTTTACCGGCGAGATGTTTCTCGGCGACGACGTCGATGTCGCGATGACCGAGGCGGGGATCGGTTTCGATCCAAATGCGCTGCGCGATGCGTGGCTCGAACGGATCGGCATGACGTTTGCGAACGCAACGCTCGCGCAACCGGCCGATGGGTGGATGCAGCGCGGCGGCAAGCAAGGCCAACACTCTGAAGCGCTGAGCTACATGCTCGTCGAGATGCAAGTGTTGCCCCGCACGTATGTAGGTGCCTCATGGTAGCCCAGGCGTGGGAATGGCTCGATACCGTTCCCGATCCCGAGTTGCCGGCGGTGACGATCACGGATCTGGGGATCGTGCGCGACATCCGCGAAGAGGCGGACGCGCTCGTTGTGGCGTTGACGCCGACCTACTCGGGCTGCCCGGCGACGGCCGTTATTGAAGAAGATGTGACGCGTGCATTGCACGCGCACGGCGTCGAGCACGTGCGGATCGAGCGCCGCCTCGCGCCGGCATGGACGACCGACTGGATCACCCCGCGCGGCCGTGAACGCCTGCACGAGCACGGTATCGCACCGCCGGCTTCGGACATCGGAAACGGCATTGTCATCCTGAGCGTAGCGATCCGATGTCCGCACTGTGGATCACTTAGCACGAGCGAGATTAGTCGATTCGGCTCGACGCCGTGCAAGGCGCTCTATCGCTGCGAAGCCTGTCGCGAACCCTTCGACTACGTGAAGCCGCACTGATGGAATTCTATCGTCTGCCGATCGCCCACGTGCGCAAAGACACGCGAGACGCCGTTGTCGTCGAACTTGGCGTGCCCGAAGACTTGCGTGAGGCGTTTGCGTTTACGCAAGGCCAATACCTCACCGTGCGCGCAGCGATTGATGGAGCCGAGGAACGTCGCTCGTACTCGATCTGCACGAGCCCGTTCTCCGGGAAGCTGCGCGTCGCGATCAAGCGCGTCGACGACGGCGTCTTTTCAAGCTGGGCGCACGGCGCGTTGCGCGCGGGCGATGAACTCGAGGTCGCGGCACCGCAAGGTCGTTTCTTCGTGCCGCTCGATCCGAAGAGCACGCGCAACTACCTTGCGGTCGCCGCGGGAAGCGGGATCACCCCGGTGCTCTCGCTGATCGAGACGACGCTGCAGTTAGAACCCCACAGCCGGTTTACACTCGTCTACGGCAATCGCTCGGCGTCGTCGACAATGTTCCGTGAAGAATTGCAGCATCTCAAGGATCGCTATCTCGATCGCTTGGCGTTGATCTTCGTGACCAGCCGTGAGCGCCAAGAGATCGACGCCTTCAACGGGCGCATCGATCGCGACCGGATGCTCGAGCTCTGCAAGGGCTGGATCGATCTCGACGTGACCGACTACGTCTTTCTTTGCGGGCCCGAATCGATGATGGACGCGGTGGCGCACGCGCTGCGTGAGCGCGGCTTTCCGCCGGAACGCACGATCGTCGAACGCTTCGTGACCGATGGCCAGGTTGCGCGCGAACGCCGCGAGCGCGCGAAGACGCAGGCCGAGCGTATCGTTCACGCAAGCGTCGTACTCGACGGCGCAACGCGTACGTTCGAGATTCGCAAGGACGTTGAATCCGTGCTTGATGCTGGTTTGCGGCAAGGGATCGATCTGCCGTTCTCATGCAAGGGTGGCATTTGCTCGTCGTGCCGCGCGCAGCTGGTTACCGGAGAGGTCGATATGGACGTGCATTTTGCGTTGGAAGATTATGAGGTGCGCAGTGGTGTCGTGTTGATGTGTCAGAGCCATCCCGTGAGCGACGAGCTCTCGCTCGACGTCGACGCGATCGCAGCGCAGCTCGTATGAGTAGCGTCCTCATCGCGCGCAACGCCGGCATCATGCGCGTCACGCTCAATCGTCCGGAGAAACTCAATGCCTTCGATGCGGAGATGGCGCAGGCGGCACGCGCGGCGTTCGACGCAGCGGCCGGCGACGAGCAGGTGCGCGTGGTCGTGCTAACCGGAAGCGGCCGCGCGTTTTGCGCGGGCCAAGATCTCGCGGAGCCCGGCGTCGCCCCGGGGAGCGACTTGGGCGCGACGATCGAGCGGTGTTATTCACCGCTCATCCGAGCGATGCGCGGACTGCCCAAACCGATCGTGGCGCGGGTGAATGGCGTTGCCGCGGGCGCGGGCGCAAATCTTGCCTTTGCGAGCGACATCGTCGTCGCCGCGCGCTCGGCCTCGTTCATCGAATCGTTCTCGCGCATCGGCTTGTTGCCGGATTCGGGTGGTACGTGGATGTTGCCGCGCCTCTTCGGTCAGGCGCGCGCGGTCGCGCTCGCGATGTTGGGCGAACGCATTAGCGCGGAGCAGGCCCACGCCTGGGGCGCGATCTGGGATGTGGTGGACGACGATAAGCTCGATGAGGCCTGCGACGTGCTCGCAAGCACGCTTGCGCAGGCACCGACGCGGGCGCTTGGCGCGATCAAGGCGGCAATCGATGCAGGTTGGACGAGCGCGCTCGATGCCGCACTGGACCGCGAGCGCGAGCTGCAACGCATGCTCGGCGCAACCCGCGATTACGCGGAAGGCGTTGCAGCGTTCAGCACAAAGCGCAAGCCGGAGTTTGAGGGACGATGACCACGACCGACGCACAGACGTTGGCGGAGCAGTGCGCGCAGGCGATGTACGCCCGCGATCGCGCATCGCAGACCGCAGGCATGACGATTGACGCCGTCGCGCCCGGCTATGCTCGTGTGTCGATGACGCTGCTGCCGCAGATGGTGAACGGTCACCACATCGCGCACGGTGGCGCGATCTTCGCGCTCGCCGATTCGTCGTTCGCGTTCGCGTGTAACTCGCGCAACGTCGCCTCGGTCGCACAGCATTGCTCGATCACCTACGTCTCGCCCGGGCGCGAGGGTGAGAAGCTGGTTGCCGAGTGTAAGGAAGCCAACCTCACCGGGCGCTTCGGTATCTACGATGTGATCGTCACCGGCGAAGACGGCCGCGTCGTCGCGATCTTTCGTGGTCACTCGGCCGCAGTGCGCGGCAATGTCGTGGAAGGGAAGGAGTCTTCGTGAGCGGGATCGCCGCATTTATCTGTGACGGCGTGCGTACGCCGATCGGCCGGTACGGCGGGAGTTTGGCGTCGGTGCGAGCCGACGACCTCGCCGCGATTCCGATCGTCGCGCTCCTAGCGCGCAATCCGCTGCTCGATCCGTCTGCGATCGACGACGTCTATCTGGGGTGCGCAAATCAGGCCGGCGAAGACAATCGTAACGTCGCGCGCATGGCCGCGCTGCTTGCGGGCCTGCCCGAACGCGTGCCGGGTTCGACGATCAATCGTTTGTGCGGCTCGGGGCTCGATGCGGTCGCGGGCGCAGCACGCGCAATTGCAGCCGGCGACATCGACCTCGTACTTGCCGGCGGCGTTGAGAGCATGACGCGCGCACCGCTCGTGATGTCCAAAGCCGGCTCGGCGTTCGCACGCGATCAGGCTGTGTACGACTCGACGATCGGCTGGCGTTTCGTGAACCCGCTGATGAAGGAACGATACGGCATCGACAGCATGCCGGAGACCGGCGAGAACGTTGCCGCCGAATTCAACGTGAGCCGCGCCGATCAGGATGCATTCGCGTTACGGTCGCAGCAGCGTGCGGCGGCGGCACAAGCATCGGGCCGGCTTGCAAAAGAGATCGTGCCGGTCGAGGTACGTACGGGCAAAACGACGGCATCGGTCGATCGCGACGAACATCCACGCGAAACAACGCTCGAGAAGCTCGCCGCGTTGCCGGCGCCGTTTCGCGCGGGTGGCACCGTGACGGCCGGCAATGCCTCAGGGGTCAACGACGGCGCAGCTGCATTGATCGTTGCGTCGGAGAAGGCAATCCAAAAATTTGGACTCACCCCGCGCGCGCGCGTCATTGCTGCAGCGACCGCCGGTGTCGCGCCGCGCGTCATGGGGATTGGGCCGATCTTTGCCACGCGCAAGCTGCTCGCGCGTGCCGGCCTCTCTCTCGGGGACTTTGACGTCATCGAACTCAACGAAGCCTTTGCCTCGCAAGCGCTCGCGACGCTGCGCGAACTCGGTTTGCCCGATGACGCAGCCCACGTCAATCCCAACGGCGGAGCGATCGCGCTTGGCCACCCGCTCGGCATGACCGGTGCGCGCCTGGCAATCACCGCAGCGCTGGAACTCGTCGAGGGCGGCCACAAGCGCGCGCTGTGTACGATGTGCATCGGCGTCGGCCAGGGTATCGCGCTCGCCATGGAACGGGTGTGAGCGCAGCTGAGCTCGAGCCGATCGAACGCGCGAGTCGCGACGAACTCGTTGCACTGCAACTCGTACGGTTGCGCCTCGCGCTGCGCCGCGCCTACGAGAAGGTGCCGTTCTATCGCGCAGCGTTCGATCACGCCGGTGCGCACCCCGACGATCTGCGCGAACTGGCCGACCTCGCGCGTTTTCCGTTCCTAGAGAAAAAGCATTTCCGCGAGAACTATCCCTTCGGACTTTTCGCGGTTCCGCGTGAGGAGACGGTGCGCTTGCATGCGTCGAGCGGCACGACCGGAAAGCCGACGGTGGTCGGATATACGCAGCACGATATCGATACCTGGGCAATGCTGATGGCGCGCTCGATCCGCGCGGCCGGCGGATGCCCCGGTGACATCGTGCACGTGTCGTACGGCTACGGATTGTTCACCGGCGGACTTGGCGCGCACTACGGTGCGGAGCGTTTGGGCTGCACCGTGATTCCGATGTCCGGCGGACAGACCGAGAAACAAGTGCAGTTGATCGCGGACTTGCGCCCGCGCGTCATCATGGTCACGCCGAGCTACATGCTGGCGATCGCCGAGGAGATGGTGCGTCAAGGACTCGATCCACCCACCTGCAGCCTCGAGATCGGGATCTTCGGCGCGGAACCGTGGACGAACGAGATGCGCGCGCAGATCGAAGCGTTGCTCGGCATCGACGCGGTCGACATCTACGGCCTCTCCGAGATCATGGGCCCCGGCGTCGCGGTGGAGTGCCTTGAGACCAAAGACGGGCTCACGCTGTGGGAAGATCACTTCTATCCGGAGATCATCGATCCGGATACCGGTGCGGTGCTGCCGGAGGGATCGTTCGGCGAACTCGTGCTCACCACGTTGACGAAGGAGGCGCTTCCGGCGATTCGCTATCGCACGCGCGATCTCACGCGGCTCTTGCCCGGGAGCGCGCGATCGATGCGGCGCCTGCAGCGCATCACGGGCCGCTCAGACGACATGCTGATCGTCCGTGGTGTCAACGTCTTTCCATCGCAGATCGAAGAGCTGATCGTTCGCGACGAACGCCTCACCCTGCACTATCAGCTCCTTCTGACGCGTAGCGGTGCACTTGACGAAGTGGCGCTGCGGGTCGAGGCGCACTCCGGCGTGCCTGACGAGCAGCATGCCGCCTGCGCGGGCGCGCTCGCGGCGACGATCAAGAGCTATGCGGGCGTCACGATGCGCGTCGACGTCGTCGCACCCGGCATGATTCCGAGGTCCCAAGGAAAGGCCGTTCGCGTCGTAGATCAGCGCGCGTAATCGAAGACATCTTTCGCATTTAGCTCCCTAGTCTGAGACGAGGTACGCGCACGTTGGGCGCGGGGTAGAATCCCGTGCGCATAATCTGCGCAAAGTCGATGCCGGCTTCGACCAGCGCGCGCACGGCGACACTGGCGATCGTGATCGCGAGCCGAGCCGCGATGCACGCGTGCGTGCCCTCACCGAAGGTGAACGTGCGACCGGCGGCTTCGGTGTCGTAGTTCGCAGCGGCGAGAACGACTAGCACGCCTTCACCGTTGCGCACGATTGCATCTTCGACGGAGATGTCGCTCGCTGCAAAGCGGCGTGTGTTGTGCACCGGCGGATCGAGACGGGCAACTTCCGCCACGAAACCGGCGAGCGTCTTGGGATCGCTTACGATCCGCCGCGTGATCTCGGGCATCGCGATGCCGAGCTGGTAGAGCGTATTTCCGATCAGCCCGGCGGTGCCGTCATACGTCTGAAACAGCAGCCCGACCGCGCCGAAACGCTCGCCCTCGTCCGGAAAGCGTTGCGCGAAGATTCTATCGAGCGCTTCGACCGCGCTCGATGCGCGCGACACATCGTCCGGCGTTGCATTCGGTGCGATGGCGCGCGCCAGTGCGCGCGCGAACTCTTCGACTCCGGGTACGCGCGCCGGTTCGATACCAAGTAGCGTCGCGACGGCGCGGGGTGGAAACGTGAACATCAGCCTGTCGAGTGGATCGCGTTCGAGATCCGGGATCGCCGGCGCAAGCAAGGCGACGTTCATCGCGGTAACGAGCTCTTCGACAAACTGCCGGCGCGGTGCGTGCGCGGCACCATCCGTCCAGCGCACCATGTGCGCAAAGAGCGTGCCGAGCGGCGTGCCCTGCATGATCGATGGTACCGGCTCGATCGTCGGGCGCACGTGGAAGGCGTCGTTGCCGAGTACGGTTTCGACGGCTTTGACGCTGCACGCGACCCAGCAACGCAAGTCGTCGTCGTAGAAAAACGGATGTTCGACCGCTAGACGCGCGTAATAGGCGTAGGGATCATCGGCGGTTGCCGCCGTGACCGGCGTGAGCGTCACCATGCTAGACCAAAGCGGCGGCGCAGCTCGCGTGCGCCGTCGGGCGTTATGCGCAAGGCGCGATCGCTGCTGCTGCGCGTTACCCACCGCTTGCGCATGAATGCTGCGAGCACGCTCGCGCCCAGGCTGCCGGCCAGATGCGGGCGGCGTTCGGTCCAATCCATGCACGCGCGCGCGAAACGGCGCCGTTCGGCTTGGACGTCATCGAGGTCGATGCCAAGCTCGCCGAAGACCTCGCGTCCGCGAGCAGCGAGCGTAAAATCGTTGCCGGTGAGTGCGATCGCTTTGCGTTCGATGAGCCGATCGGTCACCGCAACGCCAAGGCGTCCGGCCAGATGGTCGTAGCACGAACGCGCTGCGCGCAGCCGTTCGAATGCGCTGCTTTGCCCGAGCGCGACGATCTTTGCGGGGCGCGCAATTGTGGCAAGCGTCTCGATCGCGTGCCCAACCTCGGCCGAGGCAATGCGGAAGAAGCGATGCCGGCCCGCCGAGCGCCCGACAAGCAATCCGGCAGCAACCAGCTTTTTGAAGTGCGCTGTGGCGGCTTGCGGCGTCATGCCGGCGACCGATGCCAGCTCGGAGGCCGCAAGATCACGTCCATCGAGAAGCGCGAGCAGCATTGCGGCGCGACCGGGATCGCCGATTAGGGCGGCGACCTCGGCGATATTGGGGTCTAGGCTGCGCCGCGAAGTCATGCGCCCATGATAACGCGCCGACGCTTCACGTGCACGTTAAATGTCGAGGGAAAAGCAATGGTAGCCGCCGGGATGCGACCAATTCCGTGGGACGTACTGGTAGGTTGCATAACCGGGTCCTACATCCGGGACGTTCTCTATTCGCTTCACCGAGGCGGTCTCAAACGTCGCGCACAGTTGGTAGTGTCGCGCATCCACACGTTTGTAGCTATATGCCTGATGGGTCGTGGGATCCGTCTCTGCAAGATTTTCGGGGAGTCGCGACGGCAAGCTGCCGTGCCGATCCAGGCGCGACGCGATCGTCTCGAGATCCCGAGTGCGCAGGCGATCGAGTGCCACTGCTCTAGCATGGCTGGGTGAGCCGAGATAGGCGAACGCGAGGATCAAGCCAACAGCGACGACGGCGCAAGCCGCAATCGTATAAAAACGTTCCGCGCTCATTGCGCGGCCGGAGGCGTGTCCATAGTTCGCAGATAGTACGAGAAGACGCCGCCGCTAAGGATTAGTAGGACGAGTGAATCGAGAATGAACCGCGCGGTCACTTCACCACGAATCAGCGCTTCGATAAACCAGACCGCGTCGCTGAGTACGATCAGCGCCGCGATTACGAGTGCTATGTAAGTCAGCCACTTGCGCGCCGGAATCGTAGAGATCCGGACGCGCGTGCAGCTCACGTTGAATTGTTGTGTGGACGAAGAGAAAGATCGGGAATGCGACAATGACCGTCGCTACTTGCCACGCGATCTGGTCGCGGAGCGAGGGCGTATAGGCTAACTCTTGCGTTACGTCAGGGAACCAGCGCGCGATCAGGATGTAGAAGATTTGGCCAAGCGCAACCGTCCAAAAGCCGAGCGTGATGAAATTTAGCAGATAGAGAAACGCATCACGCGCATTCTCGATGCTCCTGCGCCGCCCGGGCACCGGCGTGCCAATCGCTTCGGCGTAATACTGCGAGTAGGCAAGATAGATGCGCCGTTCCGACCATCCGTTCTGCTTGAGCATCGCTACGAGAAATTCGTCGCTGATCCCGTGCTGCTTGGCGTCGCGTATATAGGGAATCAAGTCGGCATCAGACGGCGATAATGAGCTCATCAGGCCAGCGCTCCTAAACGGAAGGTTGCGACGAAGGCTTTGAAGATCGTATGGATGTCGGGATCGACGAAGCGAACTTCGCGTCCACTGATGCGCTCGAAACCGGGAATGATCGAAACGTAATCCGCTTGCTCGGCTTTGGTGAGCGTTACGCGCATTTCGATCGGCGACTCGAGTACGAACGGCTTGGCCTTGGCGGCGTTTGTAACGGCGTGCGCGGCTCCGGCAGCAATGGCTTGCTGCGCGGCTGCCGGCGAGATCGAGTCCGCGCTTAGCGTGCCGATCGACTCCTTGACGATCACGCCGTGCACCCATGGCATTTGCGATTGCAGGCCCTCGACCGTCGTCCGATCGCCGGTGATCATCAGCAAGGGCACGCCGTGCGCACCCAGCATTGCGGCGTTGAGCGTGGCTTCGCTGCAGCGTATGCCGTTGAGGTACAGATCGTAGATGACCGATGGCGTGTACGTGTGGCAGAGTACCGCATCCTGATCGCCGATTGCGCCGTGATAGCCGATGAAGAACGCGCCGCCGAAGCTTGGGTCACAATCCTGTACCATCGAGTACGGCTTACGATTGCCGAAGATTACGCGGATGTCGCTGGGGAGATCGTCGAAGAGCAGATTGCGCATCGGCCCGTGCGAATCGTTGACCACGACGTCGCGAACACCCGCGCGCCGCGCGCCTGCGATGGCCGCCGCGACTTCGAGCGTATAGTAGCGCCGGTAGGTCGCGTACTCCGGATGCGGCGTGCGCGCGTCGACCTGCTCCCAACTGGTGACGCCGGCCACGCCCTCCATGTCGCTCGAGCAGTACAGCTTCATGCCGGTAGATTCGCAGCGCCGCCAAGGCGCATCGCGGCGAGAAATGTTTGGAAAACCGTCAGGTAGTCGTCGTGCCGAAAGCGAACCGTGCGACCGCCGATGCGCTCGACACGCGGCAAGAGTTCCATGAAATCAGCTTGCGCGGTTTTGACCGTCTCGATTACGAGTTCGATCGGCGCGGCGAAGGTGAACGCTTTGGCGCGCGGCAGCGCCGCGAGCGCTTCGCGCGCGCCGTCGCGAATCGCCGCACACGCGGCGACCGGTGTGAGCGAGTTTGCCCCGTAGTAGCCGATTGCGTCCTTGACGACAACGCCGACGACCCACGGAAGCGCGGCCCGCACGCTCTCAACCGTCGTGCGGTCGCCGGTAACGAGCACGAGGGGCGTGCCGTAGAGGCCGAGGATCGCGGCGTTGAGGAGCGCCTCGGTGCACGGCGTACCGTTGATGCGCACGTCATACAGCGTTTCGTCGCTGTAGGTATGCGAGAGGACAGCGTTCGCGTCGCCGATCTTGGCGTGGTAGCCGGTAAAGAAGGCGGCGTCGAAGCGCTGCTTCGCGCCTTGTGCCATCGAGAGCGGCTTGCGCGCGCCGGAGATCATGCGCACGTCGTCGGGCAACTCGTCCCAGAGCAGATTGCGCATGTTCCAATGGGAATCGTTGACGAGGAATTCGTTGCCGCCGCCGTCGCGCGCGCCGTCGATCGCGGCGCGCACTTCGCGCGTCATATACCGCCGGTAGATCGGATACTCGTGCGTGTTGGAGGGATCGACCTGTGCCCACGAACAGACGCCGGCGGTGCCCTCCATGTCCGCGCTGATGTAGATCTTCACGGCTGCGCCTCGCGCAAGCCTTCTTGCGCCTCGGCAAGGCCGGTTTGCGCGGCGACATTTTTCGGATTGACTTTTAGCGCGCGCTGATACAGGGGAATCGCCTGCACATACTTGCCGGCCGCAAGGTACTCGTCGGCAAGCTGCGTGATCGCGACGTCGTCATTGGGATGTGCCGCGATGCGGGCGCGCAGCGCCGAGAGTTGTTCCATGACCGCGGCAGGCGGTCCACCACCTTGCACCGCCGTGGTCGAGCCCGCTGAAAGGTTTGCCGCGCCGCCGCTCTTCCCAAAAACCGAACCGGTCACGCCAAACCCCACGGCAATCAAGTATCCCATCACTCCTAAGAAGAGCACGGCAAAGAGGATAACGATAGGGACGTAGATTCGCGGCGGAAGTCCGCGCTCTTGCTTGTTCATCGGTAGGCGAAGAGCGTTGCCGCGACGACGAGTCCGATGATGCCAAGCGCATCTCCTATCAGGAGCGCGGCGCGTGGTGAAAGCGGCGCGGGCTGATCCGCTACAATCGCTCGATACGCGACCCGGTAACGGTACGTGCCGTAGAGTGCCAAAATGACGCCGACGAGTGCCATGCCGACGCCAAAGACCGTCGAGATATGCGCGCCCGGAATGTCCTTGTGCGCAATCACCGTGAATTCTCGCGCGAAGAGCGAGAAGCGCGCGATGACGAAGCCGAACGCGATGAACGCGAGCGCCGTCCGCATGTAGGCTAAGAAGGTCCGCTCGTTGGCGAAGTAATCCCGGTTCCTGGTGTCCACCAAAGAGTCGGTTGGACACGCGTGGAAGTAATCCATCTGTGATCCCAAGCGTCGCTGATCTCCAGTTGCTCTTCGCCCGCCTCAATTATCAGTATTTCAACGGCGAGATACCCGACTGCCGCATCGGCTACAATGCGCGCTTTTCGAACTCGGCGGGACGCATAACCTACGGCCATCCACTGTTGATCGAGCTTTCGCCCAAGCATTTCCGCAAGTACCCCGAGGCGCTCGAGGAGACGCTGCTCCACGAGATGGTTCACGCCTGGTGCTATGCGCGCTGGCGCGACACTGGCCACAGCGGGCGCTTCAAGCGCAAAATGCGCGAATGCGGGCTGACGTCGATCTATCATGACTTGGGCAACGTGCGGCCGCTGAGTGAATCCGGCAAGCGCTACATCCTGCGCTGCGAGGAATGCGCGTTCGAGGTGCTGCGCCGCAAGCGGCCGGGCAAACCGGCAAGCTGCCCGCGCTGCGACAAACGCCGCTTCAATCCGCGCTTCCCGCTGACGATCTACGAAATCACCGGCATGGAAGCCGTGGGTGATACGGTCGAGGGGCTCAAGGCGGCCCAGCGCGCAGCGCCTTAGCAATAGCGTCGAGCTGTTCGCGCAGCGGGGTGAGTTCCACGCGTATAGCATCGGCAATCGAGGCATGAGAGATCTCATCGCTGACCGCAAGCACGTCAAGCGCACTACCGACGCCTTGCGACATCGAGGAGAGTGCGGTGATCTCGTCGGGGGCATACGCTTCGCCGCCGGCGCGCTCACCAAGTAAGACGACACCGAGCAGCCGTCCGCGCGCGAGCATCGGAAGTGCGAGCGCACCGCGCAGCGCGCTCGCGTAGCGATGCGGGTCGATGGGCTCGTGGCGCGCCTTGAGTGCGAGCACGCCACCGTCGTTCTCATCGATTTCCGGCTGAACACCTTCGCCGAATGAACGTGCCGCTGAAAAGTGTCTCGTCCCGTCGAGAAAGATGGCAGCACTCCGCGCGTCGGTATGCTCGCGAAGATTCTCGATGGCGCGATCGAGCAGCGCGCTCTCGTTGGTTACGAATGCCGCCTCGCGCCCGAACTCCACGAGCGCGCGTTCGTCTTCATGACGTTTGTGAAAGAAGACGCGTTCGACCAGTTCATCGACGCGTTTGTGGATCGGATTGAGCGAGAGGCCGAGTACGAGCGCCAATGCCGCGTTCGCGACCAGCCCCGTCGCGTGGCTCACACCGGAAAGGACCGTGCTCAGCAGAAATTCGAGCAAAATGAACGCGGCAACGACAATGAGTGAAACGGTTGCTACAACAACCGTCCGGCTGAGCACGAACTCGAAATCGAGCACCCGGCGCTTGAGTAGCGCGTAGGTGACAACTCCCGCGCTCACCAGATAGATTCCGTTGGAAACGCTGATAAGGGTGACGTTGATGAACCAGGAGGTAATAAAGACGGCAATTGTCTGCGTGAAGGCTGCGGCAAAGAGCGCTATCGGCAACGGCAGTAGCAGCCATGCAGCACGCGGACGTTCGTCGGCCGGTGCGGCGCGGACCGCGGAAAATGCCGCGAACGTGACCAAGGCGTACGTGAGGACGTCAATCGAGAGGCGCAACGGCGATACACGGTAGATAAACGGTAGCGGATCAAACCAGAGTGTTGCAATGCCGGTCGCAGCCGCAACGTCGGCGAGAAAACCGATACCGACCAGGGTGATCGCCGCACGTGTCACGATCGTACGCTGGCGCGACGGTTGCCCAGTGCGAAACGAAAGACGCAACAGCAGCAGCGGAGCAATTGCCAAGCACGCATGCGTGACGATGAACAGCGCGAGCTGGAGTGTCGCTGAAGGCGGAACGAAATAGCGCGGGTCGAGTAGGACAGTCGAGAAGCACAGGAGCGTCAGGATAAGCAGCCTCGCATCAGGACGCGACCATTGGCGCAATGCCAGCAGGAGCGCGCAAATGCCGAACCAGAGCGCAGCAAGCGACGTGAGGACTTGAGGCGGCAGTTTCCACTGCGCGGCACCTTCCCACGAGGTGCTTCCGATGAGGCTATGAGTCGAGCGGTTGCCGCCGCGCTCGATGGTTACCATCGTCGGGCGCGTGGCACTAAGTTGGGACACGACGGCAATTCGCGACCCGAGCGACTGCTCGCGTAAATCGATGAGGTCGCCGCCGCGTATTCCCGCGCGCTCAGTCGCGCCGCCCGGACGGGGCTCGACGATGCGCACCATGTAGGGCGCAGCGCGCAACGCATTCGAGTCCCACCAGCCAAACCACGGCCGGCCTCCGATGCCGAAGAGCGTTGCCGTCACGAAAAGGGTGACCAACAGCGAGAGCAGGGACAGGGAAACCAAGCGCCAGCGCATCAAACCGTCCGTTAGCTCGCCAAAGAGGCGTTCCTTCCCCGACCTAAGTCCAGGCCGGGAATCCCCCGAAAGGGCGAAGATAGGTGTTGCAATGACGACTGT